>CAIWNX010000001.1 GCA_903914175.1 uncultured beta proteobacterium
ATGATTCGACCGGCGCCAATCTGATTGTCCAGGTCAAGAACGCCCAGGTGTTGCGCGTCGTGCCACTCGAAAACGAAGCCGTGAATGAATGCTGGATCGCCGACCGCGACCGCTTTTCCTATGAGGCGCTGAATTCGGCTGAGCGTCTGACGGCGCCCATGCTCAAGCAGGGCGGGGAGTGGAAGACGGTGGATTGGCAGACCGCGCTGGAATACGTGGCCAACGGCCTGACACAGGTGCAGGCCGAGCACGGTGCTGCCAGCATCGGCCTGCTGGCCAGCCCGCACAGCACGCTGGAAGAATTGCATCTGGCCGCTGCATTGATGAATGGCCTGGGCTCGAGCAACATCGATTCGCGCCTGCGCCATGCCGAATTTGCAGCGCCAGAAGGTGTGCGTTACCTTGGCACCTCGATCGCTTCGCTGTCGGAACTGCAAAGTGTGCTGGTCGTGGGATCGAGCCTGCGCAAGGACCATCCCTTGTTTGCGCAAAGAATTCGGCAAGCGGCGCGCAAGGGCTGCGTCGTGAGTTCGCTGCAAGAGCAGGCCCAGGATTGGGCCATGCCGGTGACGAACCGGCTGCTGGCCGACGCCACCGTCTGGGTGCAGGCGCTGGCCGACGTGGCTGCCGCCGTGGCCGCAGAAAAGAATGTAGCAGCGCCCGCTGCCGGCACGGCAAGCGCTGTGGCCAAGGCCATTGCGCAGTCGCTGCTCTCAGGTGAGCGCAAGGCGGTGCTGCTGGGTAACGCCGCCGCGCACCACGCCAAGGCGTCGAGCCTGCTGGCTCTGGCGAACTGGATTGGCGCACAGACCGGCGCCGGCGTGGGCTATCTGACCGAGGCCGCGAACACCGTGGGCGCGCAGCTTGCGGGCGCGCTGCCTGGCGCAGCGGGCCTGAATGCCGCGCAGATGCTGGGCGGCGGCTTGAAGGCCGTGCTCCTGCTGAACAACGAACCCGAGTTCGATTCCGCCGCCGGTGCCAAGGCCCGCGCCGGACTGTCAACAGCGGACATGGTGGTGAGCCTGAGCCCGTTCAAGGCAAACATGGATGTGGCCGACGTGCTGCTGCCGATCGCGCCCTTCACCGAAACCTCGGGCAGCTTCGTCAACGCCGAAGGGCGCTTGCAAAGCTTCCACGCCGTGGTCAAACCGCTGGCTGAAACCCGACCGGCCTGGAAGGTGTTGCGCGTGCTGGCCAACCTGCTGGACGTCGAAGGCTTCGAGTTCGAGTCCTCGCAGCAGGTATTGCTGGCGGTGCCGGGTGTTCAAGCCTCGCCGCAGGGGCCGATGGTAGAGGCCGGGCGCTTGAGCAATGCCACGCGCGCTGGCATTGACCTGGCGGCGGCGCAGACGAAGCCGGTGACGGCGGCGATCTATCAGCTCGATGGGCTGGTGCGGCGTTCCAGTTCGCTGCAAATGACGGCGGACGCCAAACTCACAGCGCAAGAGGTGGTTGCATGATTGACGCGATTTTCAACTACGGGCAGGGACTGCTGGCCGCATCATGGTGGACCGGCCTGGCCTGGCCCGCGGCCTGGGCGCTGATCAAGATCGTCGTGGTGCTGATGCCTCTGATGGGCATCGTTGCCTACACCACGCTGTGGGAGCGCAAGCTGCTGGGCTGGGTGCAGATCCGCCTCGGGCCGAATCGCGTGGGACCCTGGGGCCTGCTGCAGCCCATGGCGGACGCCATGAAGCTGATGGCCAAGGAAATTCTGGTCCCCGCCAAGTCGAACAAGGTGCTGTTCCTGATGGGGCCGGTCATGACCATCATGCCGGCACTGGCGGCCTGGGCGGTCGTTCCTTTCGGCCCGGATCTGGCGCTGTCCAACATCAACGCCGGCCTGCTGTTTGTCATGGCGATTGCCTCGCTTGAGGTATACGGCGTGATCATTTCGGGTTGGGCGTCCAATTCCAAATATGCGTTTCTCGGTGCCCTACGTGCCTCTGCGCAAATGGTGAGCTATGAGCTGGCCATGGGCTTTTGCCTGGTGATCGTGCTGATGGTCTCAGCCAGTCTGAACCTGACCGACATCGTAATGGGGCAGGCCAAGGGCATGTTTGTAGACCGCGGACTGGGCTTTCTGTCCTGGAACTGGCTGCCGCTGCTGCCGATCTTCTTTATCTACTTCATCTCGGGTTTGGCGGAAACGAACCGCCTGCCGTTTGACGTGATCGAAGGTGAATCGGAGATCGTGGCCGGCCACATGGTGGAGTACTCGGGCATGTCCTGGGCCATGTTCCAGTTGGCGGAATACGCCAACATCTGGATGATCTCGATTCTGTCCACCATCATGTTCCTGGGCGGATGGCTGTCGCCCGTCGGCTTCCTCGACTGGATTCCGGGATGGATCTGGCTGGGCCTGAAAGCCTCCTTCGTGATGACGCTCTTTATCTGGGTGCGCGTGACGTTTCCACGGTTTCGCTATGACCAGATCATGCGCCTGGGCTGGAAGATCTTCATACCCGTGACCCTGGTGTGGCTGGTCCTGGTGGCGGTCTGGATGCAGACCCCCTGGAATATTTGGAAATAATTCGAGCCGTCTATGTCTACCCCAACCACCAGCGCCATGGCCACTCGCGTCGAGCCCGATTTCTCGCTCAAGGACTTTCTGTCCAGCTTTCTGCTGGCCGAGTTCTTCAAGGGGATGTTGCTCACCGGAAAATATGCCTTCCGCAGCAAGATCACGCTCGAGTACCCGGAAGAGAAAACGCCTCTGTCGCCCCGGTTTCGCGGCCTGCACGCGCTGCGCCGCTACGAGAACGGCGAGGAGCGCTGCATCGCCTGCAAGCTGTGCGAAGCGGTCTGTCCGGCTATGGCGATCACGATCGAGTCCGAAGAGCGCGCCGACGGCTCGCGCCGCACCACGCGCTACGACATCGACCTGAACAAATGCATTTTTTGCGGATTCTGCGAGGAAAGCTGCCCGGTGGATTCGATCGTGGAAACCCACATCCTGGAGTACCACGGCGAATCCCGCGGAGATCTGTATTTCACCAAAGAGATGTTGCTCGCGGTGGGGGATCGCTATGAACCCCAGATTGCAGCGGCCAGGGCGGCCGACGCCAAGTACCGCTGACCGTCTCCTGACCGATTAACCCAGAACACCGAAAAAGAAACGACACATGGACGTCAAATCAGGTCTCTTCTATTTCTTTTCGATCGTGCTGTTGTTCGCCGCATTCCGGGTGATCACGGCGCGCAACCCGGTCTACGCCGTGCTCTATCTGGTGCTGGCTTTCTTCCAGGCCTCGGCGCTGTGGATCCTGCTGCAGGCGGAATTCCTGGCGATCGCCCTGGTGCTGGTCTACGTGGGGGCTGTGATGGTGCTGTTCCTGTTCGTGGTGATGATGCTGGACATCAATGTGGACAGCCTGAGAGAGGGATTCTGGAAGCACTTTCCTCTGGCCGCCGCGGTCGGCGTGCTGATCGCGCTGGAGATGGCCGCGGTCCTGATGGGAGGCTTTCGCATCTCCGAAGAGCCCAAGGCGGTGGCAGCCCTGGGACAGGCGGCGCACCAATATTCGAACACCCGTGAACTGGGCAAGCTGCTCTATACGCAGTACCAGTACCCGCTTGAAATCGCGGCCATGATTCTGCTGGTGGCCATCATCGCCGCCATCGCCTTGACGCTGCGCCAGCGCAAGGAC
Source organism: uncultured beta proteobacterium (assembly GCA_903914175.1). Lineage (GTDB taxonomy): Bacteria > Pseudomonadota > Gammaproteobacteria > Burkholderiales > Burkholderiaceae_C > Rhodoferax. Next base: position 3,651 of record CAIWNX010000001.1, read on the forward strand.
GTCAAGTATGTGAATCCGGCGGATCAGGTGCGAGCCCGATCCAAGGACCGGTTGGAAGTCGTGAAGATGGAAGCTACTCAATCATTTGCCGCGCACGAAACGGCGCAGGCCGCTGCAGCCGCAGCAGCTTCGGAGAAACAGGCATGAACATCACGCTGGGACACTTTCTTTCCCTTGGTGCAATGCTGTTTGCACTGTCCATCATCGGGATCTTCCTGAACCGCAAGAACCTGATCGTGCTGCTGATGGCGATCGAGCTCATGCTGCTCGCGGTCAACATGAATTTCGTCGCGTTTTCCCACTACCTGGGCGATCTGAACGGACAGGTTTTTGTGTTTTTCATTCTGACCGTGGCTGCGGCCGAGTCAGCCATTGGTCTGGCCATTCTGGTGCTGCTGTTCCGTAACAAGTCCAGCATCAATGTGGACGAGTTGAATTCGTTGAAGGGTTAATAAAAATGAGTCAAACCCTTTCCGCCGCAAGCCTGTTGACGGTCGCATTGGCCCCACTGGCGGGCGCTGTCCTGGCGGGTGTGTTCGGTACCAAATTCGGTGGCAACGTGATCGGCCGGCGCCTGACGCACACGCTGGCGATCTCGGGCGTGCTGCTGGCCTTCGTTCTTTCCGCCATGACGCTCAACAGCGTGCTGGCAGGAGCCCGCTTCAACGAGACCCTGTACACCTGGATGGTCGTGGGCAACCTTCGCATGGAGGTCGGCTTCCTGATCGATGGCCTCACGGCGATGATGATGTGCGTCGTGACTTTCGTCTCGCTCATGGTGCATATCTACACCGTGGGCTACATGGAAGAGGACGAGGGCTACAACCGCTTCTTCTCCTACATCTCGCTGTTCACGTTCTCGATGCTGATGCTGGTGATGAGCAACAACATGCTGCAGCTGTTCTTTGGCTGGGAGGCCGTGGGCCTGGTGTCGTACCTGCTGATCGGATTCTGGTTCAACAAGCCCAGCGCGATCTTCGCCAACATGAAGGCCTTCCTGGTGAACCGCGTCGGCGACTTCGGCTTCATCCTGGGCATCGGCCTGCTCGCGGCCTACAGCGGCAGCCTGAACTACACCCAGGTGTTCGCGCATTCGGCAGATCTGGCCAAAATCACCTTCCCTGGCACCGACTGGATGCTGATCACCGTCATCTGCATCTGCCTGTTCATCGGCGCCATGGGCAAGAGCGCGCAGTTCCCGCTGCACGTCTGGTTGCCGGATTCGATGGAAGGCCCGACACCTATCTCCGCACTGATCCACGCTGCGACCATGGTCACCGCCGGCATCTTCATGGTGGCGCGCATGTCGCCGCTGTTTGAGCTGAGCGAGACGGCGCTGAACTTCGTCATGGTGATCGGCGCCATCACGGCCCTGTTCATGGGTTTCCTGGGCATCATCCAGAACGACATCAAGCGCATCGTCGCCTACTCCACACTCTCGCAACTCGGCTACATGGAGGAAGACGAAGGCTACAACCGCTTCTTTGCCTACATTTCGCTGTTTACTTTCTCGATGTTGATGCTGGTGATGAGCAACAACATGCTGCAGCTGTTCTTCGGCTGGGAAGCCGTGGGTCTGGTGTCCTATCTGCTGATCGGTTTCTGGTTTAACAAGCCCAGCGCCATCTTTGCCAACATGAAGGCCTTCCTGGTCAATCGCGTCGGTGACTTCGGTTTCATCCTTGGCATCGGTCTGATTGCAGCCTTTGCCGGCACGCTGAACTACTCGGAAGCATTCGCCAAGGCGGCCGAACTGGGCAAGCTGAGCTTCCCGGGTACTGACTGGATGCTGGTGACCGTGATCTGCATCTGCCTGTTCATTGGTGCCATGGGCAAATCGGCACAGTTCCCGCTGCACGTCTGGTTGCCCGATTCCATGGAAGGCCCGACCCCGATCTCGGCCCTGATCCACGCTGCCACCATGGTGACAGCCGGTATCTTCATGGTCGCGCGCATGTCGCCGCTGTTCGAACTCAGCGAAACGGCCTTGAACTTCGTTATGACGATTGGCGCCATCACGGCCCTTTTCATGGGTTTCCTGGGCATCATCCAGAACGACATCAAGCGCATCGTCGCTTATTCGACGCTGTCGCAGCTCGGTTACATGACGGTGGCGCTCGGTGCCTCGGCCTACTCGGTGGCGGTGTTTCACCTGATGACGCATGCTTTCTTCAAAGCGCTGCTGTTCCTTGCCGCTGGCTCGGTCATCATGGGTGTGCACCACAACCAGGACATCCGCTGGATGGGCGGTCTGCGCAAGTACATGCCGATCACCTGGATCACGTCCTTGCTCGGTTCACTCGCGCTGATCGGAACACCGTTTTTCGCTGGCTTCTATTCGAAGGACAGCATCATCGAAGCCGTTCATGAAAGCCATTTGCCAGCGGCCGGCTTTGCCTCGTTCGCGGTGTTGGCCGGTGTCTTCATCACGGCCTTCTATTCCTTCCGCCTGTATTTCCTGGTGTTCCATGGCAAGGAGCGCTTCGACCAGAATCCGGATGCCCATCACCATGGCGACCATCATGGTCACCACGAGGTCCACGCGCCGCACGAGTCACCCTGGGTCGTCACTGTGCCGCTGATCCTGCTGGCGATTCCCTCGGTCGTGATCGGTTACATGACGATTGGGCCGATGCTGTTTGGAGAGTTCTTCAAGGGCGCGATCTTCATCAACGCCGAGAAGCATGCTGCGCTCGAAGAAATGGCCAAGGCTTTCCATGGCCCGGTCCAGATGGCTTTGCATTCCCTGTACACCGCACCCTTCTGGCTGGCGCTGGCCGGTGTCGTCACGTCCTACTACATGTACATGATCAACCCGGCTGTGCCGACGGCGATCAAGAAGACCTTCATGCCGATCTTCACGCTGCTGGAGAACAAGTACTACCTCGACTGGTTCAATGAAAACGTGCTGGCCCGCGGCGCGCGTGCTTTGGGTACCGGTTTGTGGAAGGGTGGCGACGAGTACGTCATCGATGGCACGCTGGTGAACGGGTCCTGGAAAGTGGTCGGATGGGTCTCAGGCCTGGTGCGCCGTGTCCAGACCGGTTACCTGTACCACTACGCATTCATGATGATCCTGGGCGTTTTCGTGCTGATGACGTATTTCGTCTGGCTCAAATAGGAGAAAAAGAAAAATGGGATTGTTGAGCCTGGCTATTTGGACACCAATTTGTTTTGGCGTCGTGCTGCTGGCACTCGGTCGTGACGATCAGGCGCGTGCCGTGCGCTGGGTTGCTCTGATTGGTGCCCTTGTGAGTTTTCTGGTCACGCTGCCGCTGTACGAGGGCTTCAAGCTCGGCACGGCTGCCATGCAGTTCGTCGAGAAGACGACATGGATACCGCGTTTCAACATCAACTACCACCTCGGTGTCGACGGCATCTCGTTCTGGTTTGTGTTGCTGACAGCCTTCATCAACGTGGTGATCGTGATCGCGGGCTGGGAAGTCATCACCCGGCGCGTCAACCAGTACATGGGCGCCTTCCTGATTTTGAGCGGTTTGATGATCGGCGTCTTCTGCGCGCTCGATGGCATGCTGTTCTACGTCTTCTTCGAAGCGACGCTGATTCCGATGTACCTGATCATCGGTATCTGGGGCGGGCCGAACAAGATTTACGCCGCCTTCAAGTTCTTCCTCTACACGCTGCTGGGCTCGCTGTTGATGCTGGTTGCCCTGATCTTCCTCTACACCAAGTCGGGTGGCAGTTTTGATCTGGCGCTGTGGCACAAGATGCCGCTCGCCGGCACGACCCAGACCCTGCTGTTCTTTGCTTTCTTCGCCGCCTTTGCCGTCAAGGTTCCGATGTGGCCGGTCCACACATGGTTGCCCGATGTGCACGTCGAAGCGCCCACCGGCGGCTCGGCTGTGCTGGCAGCCATCATGCTTAAACTCGGCGCCTACGGCTTCCTGCGTTTTTCGCTGCCGATCGCACCCGACGCCGCGCGCGAGTGGGCCTGGCTCATGATCGCGCTGTCGCTGATCGCTGTGATCTATGTCGGCCTGGTGGCGATGGTGCAAAAGGACATGAAGAAACTGGTGGCTTACTCATCGGTGGCGCACATGGGCTTTGTGACACTGGGCTTCTTTATCTTCAATGACCTTGGCGTCGCGGGCGGCATTGTGCAGATGATCGCGCACGGCTTTGTATCGGCTGCCATGTTCCTCTCGATTGGCGTGCTGTATGACCGCGTTCACTCGCGTGAAATTGCCGCTTATGGTGGCGTCGTCAACACCATGCCCAAGTTCACCGCCTTCGCCCTGTTCTTTGCCATGGCCAATTGCGGACTGCCCGGAACCGCCGGTTTCGTCGGCGAGTGGATGGTGATCCTGGGCGCCGTCAAAGCCAATTTCTGGTTGGGTTTTGCCGCTGCCAGTGCACTGATCTTCGGCGCTGCCTACACCTTGTGGATGTTCAAGCGCGTCTACCTGGGCCCGGTTGCCAACAAGCATGTGAAAGAACTGGTCGATATCAGCAGCCGCGAGTTCCTGGTGATGGCGCTGCTGGGTGCCGCCGTGCTCTACATGGGCGTCTATCCGAAGCCATTTACCGATGTCATGCAGACATCGGTTGCCGAGTTGCTCCAGCATGTGGCGCAGACCAAACTGAATTGATCAGCCTGAACTGATCAAATTGAATAGAGAAACAGAAAATGATCGATAAACTCAGTTGGATCTCGGCGTACCCGGAAATCATCCTGCTCGTCATGGGCTGCGTGATCGTGCTGGCCGATCTGGGCGTGAAGACGCCGCGCCGGACCTTGACCTATGTCCTGACCTTGCTGACGCTGGCCGTCGTGGCTTTCCTGCAGGCCAGCTATGCCAGCAGCGCTTCGACCATCTACGGCTTTGGCAACATGGTGGTGAGCGACCAGATGGGCAACTGGCTCAAGTGCTTTGCCACGCTGGCCGTCATGGTGACGCTGGTCTATGGCCGGCCCTACGCCGCCGACCGCACCATGCTGCGCGGCGGCGAGTTGTTCAGCCTGTCCATGTTCTCGCTGCTGGGCATGTTTGTCATGATCTCGGGCAACAACTTCCTGGTGATCTACCTTGGGCTTGAACTGCTGACGCTGTCGAGCTACGCGCTGGTGGCGCTGCGTCGTGACGATGCGACCTCGACCGAAGCGGCGATGAAATATTTTGTGCTGGGTGCGCTGGCTTCCGGTTTCCTGCTCTACGGCATGTCCATGATGTATGGCGCCACCGGTTCGCTCGATATCAATGCCGTCTTCAAAGCCATCAATTCAGGTCAGATTCGGCACCAGGTGCTGATCTTCGGTTTGGTGTTCATTGTTGCCGGTCTGGCCTTCAAACTCGGCGTCGTACCGTTTCACATGTGGATTCCCGACGTCTACCAGGGTGCACCGACGGCGGTGACGCTGATGATTGGTGGCGCGCCCAAACTGGCGGCCTTTGCCATCATGATCCGGCTGCTGGTTGAAGGCATGTTGCCGCTGGCGATTGACTGGCAGCAGATGCTGTTGGTGCTTGCGGTGGGTTCGCTCATCATCGGTAATCTGGCGGCCATTGCGCAGACCAACCTGAAGCGCATGCTGGCGTTTTCAACCATTTCGCAGATGGGTTTTGTGCTGCTGGGCATGATGTCGGGTGTTGTCAACGGCAACATCAGTTCGGCTGCCAATGCCTACAGTTCGTCCATGTTCTATGTCGTCACCTACGTGCTGACGACACTGGCCAGCTTCGGTGTCATTTTGCTGCTGGCGCGCGAAGGATTCGAGAGCGAGGAAATTTCTGATTTCGCTGGCCTGAATCAGCGCAGTCCGCTGTATGCAGGGGTGATGGCGGTCTGTCTGTTCTCGCTGGCCGGCATTCCGCCCATGGTTGGCTTCTACGCCAAACTCTCGGTGCTGCAGGCCCTGGTCGCTTCAGGTCAGGCCTTCCATCTCGGGGTGGCGGTGTTCGCCGTCGTGATGTCGCTGATCGGTGCCTTCTACTATCTGCGTGTCATCAAGGTGATGTACTTCGATGCGCCGATTACCGCCAGCACGGTGTCAGCGTCGCTGGACGTGCGCGTGGTCCTGTCCATCAACGGCGCACTGGTGCTGATCCTGGGCCTGTTCCCGGCCAGCCTGATGCATTTGTGCGCCAATGCTGTGGTGCAGATGCTGGGCACCTGATCGAGCGCTTGCCGGGCGCTGTCGCCATGACGCATGGATGACCGGCACCTGATCGAGGAGAAGCGCTCCGGCCAGGAGCTGTTCAAGGGGCGGTTTTTGCATGCCTTTCGCGACACGGTGCGTCTGCCCGATGGCGCCAGCGCCAGCCGTGAATATCTGGTGCACCCCGGTGCCGTCATGATCGTGCCGCTGCTGGCAGACGCCGACGGCGCGTTGCGTGTGGTGCTGGAGCGTCAATTTCGCTATCCCTTGGGTCAGGTGATGATTGAGTTTCCGGCCGGCAAGCGTGACCCCGGAGAAAACCTGCAACGCTGCGCGCAGCGTGAATTGCAAGAGGAAACCGGCTACCGTGCAGCGGCCTGGGCACGCGCTGGTGTTCTGCATCCGTCGATCTCCTATTCAACCGAATTCATCGAGGTCTGGTTTGCACGCGATCTGACGGCGGGTGTGCCCCGGCTCGACCCCGGCGAGTTCCTCGATGTCTTCAGCGCGACGCCGTCGCAGTTGTTGCAATGGTGCTGCGATGGCACGGTGACCGACGGCAAGACCCTGGCGGCAGCGCTGTGGTTGCAAAACGTTTTGTCTGGCGCCTGGTCGTTAAGCTGGCAGGAAACATTGGCCTCTGATATCGCTGGATAATGGCGCCATGAAAGTCCTTGATCTTCAATGCGGGCATCAGCATCTGTTTGAAGGCTGGTTTGCGAGCGAAGAGGATTTTCAGGAGCAGCAGCAGCGCGCCATGATCGAGTGCCCGCTGTGCGGCGATGCCTCCATCTCCAAGCGCCTGAGTGCACCGCGCCTGAACCTGGGCGCAGCCCGCAACGAGCCCGCACCTGCGGCGCAGGAGCCGCCTTCCAACATTGTCACCGAACAAGCCCTGCAAGCGGCATGGCTGACTGTCGCGCGCCGAATACTGGCCGACACCGATGATGTGGGAACCGGCTTCGCCGAAGAGGCGCGCAAGATTCACTACGGCGAGGTCCCGCAGCGCGGTATCCGCGGGCGTGCCACGCCCGAGCAAGCCGACGCACTGATCGAGGAAGGCATTGGCGTGCTGCAACTGGCGCTACCCGACGCACTCAAGGAACGACTGCAGTGAAGGCATAGTTTGTATTTGGAAGACAGGCAGCGCAGGAGCAAAAATGATGAACAACCCGATAAGCGAATTGCTTGATTATTTGAACGAGCACGCCGCTGCAGCTGCGGACCGGCAGGCCGGTTTCATGGCTGCCTATTTCGAGAGCACCGAGCCGCAAGAGATTTCAGCCCGCGGCGCGGCCATGCTGTATGCGATTGCCAATGCCCACTGGCGTTTGCTCGATACGCCGCGCGCACCGCACAGCGCCGGCGTGCGCGTATTCAATCCAACACTGGCCGAGGACGGTTTTGTCAGTGAACACACGGTCGTGCAGATCGTGCATGAGGACATGCCGTTCCTGGTTGATTCGGTCACCATGGCCATCAATCGCAGCAACTGCACCGCGCACTGGATCGTGCACCCATTGATGCGGGTCGGGCGTGATGCCCAGGGGCACATCGCCAGTGCCAGCAGCGCCGCGAGCGCTGATAACAAGGAGCCGGTTGAGTCCCTGATCCTGGTCGAATGCGACCGCATCGTCGCGGCGGCGCAGCGTCAAGCGCTGGCAGATGAACTCAGCCGCGTCCTGAGCGACGTGCGCGCTGCCGTGCAGGACTGGTCGGCCATGTCGGCACGTGTTCAGAGCGCCATCAGTGCGGCCACTACCGATTCCCGCTTCTCGCCGCAAGACCTGCAGGAAGGCGTGGACTTTCTGCATTGGCTGAAGGAGCGGCACTTCACTTTCCTGGGTGCGCGCGAATACGACCTGCAGCGCGATGGCGCGCAGATCAGCCTGATCGCGCGACCTGATTCGGGCCTGGGCATCCTGCGCGGAGCGGTACAGACCAGCGAAACCCGGCTGCCGCCCGAAGCCGTCGCCCTGATGGAATCAAAAGAACTGGTGCTGGTGACCAAGGCCATGACGCGCGCCACCGTGCACCGCCCGGCCTGGCTCGACTACATCGGCGTCAAGCGTTTCGACGCGAGTGGCCAGGTTGTCGGTGAAGTGCGCTTTCTGGGCCTCTACACCTCCACTGCTTATTCGGCGCCGGTCAGTGAAATTCCGCGCGTGCGCCAGCGCACCGCGCAGGTCATGGCCAGCGCCGGCGTCGTGCCCGAGAGCCACGCGGCCAAAGCGCTGCAGGCGATCCTGGACGCTTACCCGCGCGACGAACTGTTCCAGATCGATGCCGCCACACTGGGTGAGCACGCCATCGGCATCCTGCGCCTGCAGGAGCGTCAGCGCACACGGGTCTTCCTGCGGCGCGATCCTTTTGGTCGTTTCATTTCGGCCCAGGTGTTTGTTCCGCGCGAGCGCTTCAACACCGAATTGCGTGTGCGCATCGGCAACGAGCTGATGGCAGCGCTGGACGGCCAGTCGATTGAATTCACCCCGACGCTGACCGACAGCCCGCAGGCCCGTATTCACTACCTGGTGCGTGCACGCACCACGGCGCCGCAAATTGTCAACCTGGGCGCGCTCGAAGCGCGGGTTGCCAAACTGGCGCAGCGCTGGGAGGACGACTGCAACGCTGAACTACTGCGCGCCCATGGCGAAGGCCCGGGTCTGCTGCTGGCGCACCGCTTTGCCAACGACTTCCCGACCGCTTATCGCGAGGATTTTTCTGCCGCTGAAGGCGCCGAAGACGTCGATTTGTTGGCAGCCTTGACGCCGGCCGCGCCACTGGCGGTCAAGCTGTATCGGCCAATCGATGCCAGTGCCGGCCTGCTGCGCTTCAAGATCTACAACACGGCCAAGGTGACGCTGTCGGATTCGCTGCCGGTGCTCGAACGCATGGGTGCGCGCGTGCTCGATGAGCACCCCTACCATATCGGTTCCGGCGAGACGGCGCTGTGGATTCACGACCTCGGCCTGCAGTTGCCCGCCGGCACTGATCTGGCCAGCATCAAGGCGCGCTTTGAGGCCCTGTTCTGCCAGGCCTGGCGTGGCGAGGTCGAGAGCGATGACCTCAACAAGTTGGTGCTGGGCAGCACGCTGGACGCGCGCGCCATCTGCGTGCTGCGTGCTTACACACGCTACTTCAAGCAACTCGGTTTTGGCTTCAGCCAGAACTACATCGAAGCCACCCTGAACAAAAATCCGGCCATTGCCCAGGCCATTATCGAGTTGTTCAAGGCCCGCTTTGACCCGGCGCTTGTCGCGGCCAGCAAGGAAAGTCAAGCGCACTGGGCCAAGCAGATTGAAACCGATCTCAGCGTTGTTGCCAGTCTGGACGAAGACCGTATCCTGCGTCAGTTCTACGCTGCCGTGATGGCCACGCTGCGCACCAATGTCTGGCAGGAAGCGGCCAGTGGCGCGCACAAGCCGTATTTGAGTTTCAAGCTCAACCCGCGTGAGATGCCGGGTGTGCCCGAACCCAAGCCCTTGTTCGAGATCTGGGTCTACTCACCGCGTGTTGAAGGCATTCATTTGCGCAACGGCAAGGTCGCGCGCGGCGGCATCCGCTGGTCGGACCGGCGCGAGGATTTCCGCACCGAAATTCTGGGGCTGGTCAAGGCCCAGCATGTCAAGAACACCGTCATCGTTCCGGTCGGCTCCAAGGGCGGTTTCGTGCTCAAGAATGCGCCGCCATCCAGCGAGCGTGAGGCCTACGCTGCCGAAGGCGTGGCCTGCTACAAACTGTTCCTGGCAGGTCTGCTTGACCTGACCGACAACCTGGTCAAGGGCGCGGTGGTGCCGCCGCCCAGCGTCGTGCGTCACGATGGCGATGACCCCTACCTGGTGGTGGCGGCCGACAAGGGCACGGCGACTTTCTCTGACATCGCCAACAGTGTTTCGGCCGACTACGGTTTCTGGCTCGGTGATGCCTTCGCCTCGGGCGGCTCGGTCGGCTACGACCACAAGAAGATGGGCATCACGGCGCGTGGCGCCTGGGAGTCGGCCAAGCGGCATTTCCGCGCCCGCTCGCTCAACATCCAGAGCACCGACTTCACGGTAGTCGGCATTGGCGACATGTCAGGCGACGTCTTTGGCAACGGCATGCTGCTGTCCGAACACATTGAACTGGTGGCGGCGTTCGACCACCGCCACATCTTCATCGATCCCAGCCCCGATGTGGCGCGTTCGTACGCCGAGCGCAAGCGTCTTTTCGCACTGCCGCGTTCAAGTTGGGACGACTACGACAAGAGCTTGATTTCCAAAGGCGGCGGCATTTACCCGCGCGGCGCCAAATCGATCAGATTGAGCGACGAGGCGCGCGCCGCACTGGGCATAGCGGTCACGGAGTTGACACCGGTGGAACTGCTGCGGGCCATCCTGCTGGCGCCGGTCGATCTGCTCTACAACGGCGGCATCGGCACCTACGTCAAGGCCAGCTTTGAGAGCCATGCCCAGGTGGGCGACAAGGCCAGTGATGCTTTCCGTGTCAACGGCAACGAGTTGTGCTGCAAGGTGGTGGTCGAAGGCGGTAACCTGGGCTGCACGCAGAACGGGCGCATCGAGTTTGCGCAAAAGGGCGGCCTGATCTACAGCGACGCCATCGACAACTCGGCCGGTGTCGATTGCTCGGATCATGAAGTCAACATCAAGATCCTGCTCGGCAGCGTGGTTGAGGCCGGTGACCTGACACTCAAGCAGCGCAACGATGTGCTGGCTTCGATGACCGACGAAGTCGGCCTGCTGGTGCTGACCGATAACTACTACCAGACGCAGGCGCTCGACATTGCCGACCACCGTGCGCGTTACCTGCTCGATGGCCAGCAGCGCCTGTTGCAGTGGCTCGAGCGCCAGGGCCGGCTCAATCGCGCCATTGAATTTCTGCCCACCGACGACGAGATCGCCAGGCGGCGCGCGCGCAAGACCGGCTTGAGCGCACCCGAGAGTGGGGTGTTGCTGGCCTACGCCAAGATGTCGATTTATGACGATCTGTTGTTGAGCAATCTGCCCGACGACCCCTACTTCAATCGCGTCCTCAAGGCCTATTTCCCGAAGCTGCTGAGCGAGAAGTTTGGCGCTGCGATTGCCGCGCATCCGCTCAAGCGTGAGATCATCGCCACCTACCTGACCAACACCGTGGTCAATCGCGCAGGTGCCACCTTTGTCAACTTCATCGCGTCCGAATCTGGCGCGACGGCGGCTGACGTGATCCGCGCCTTCACGCTGGCGCGCGAGATCTTTGGCCTGGAGCCCTTGTGGGACCAGATCGATGCGCTCGATTACCGGGTTGACGCCACACTGCAGCTCGACCTGCTGGCCAGGCTGATCGCCATCGCCCAGCGTGCCTCGCGCTGGATGCTGCGCGTGCGGGCCCAGGGCAGCGACCTGCCGACGCTGATCAAACTTTACCAACCGGCTGCGCTGGAGTTGCGCGCGCATCTGGCCGATTGGCTGCCCGCAAGTGCCAACGCGCACTGGCAAGAGGCGAGTGATGCGCTGGTGCAGGCCGGCGTTGCGCCAGCACTGGCGCAAAGCCTGACAGCGCTGGAATTCATTTTCCCGGCGCTCGATCTGGTCGATCTGGCGCAGCAGGCGGGTACCGGTCTGGAGCAGGCGGCGCGCGCTTATTTCGGGGTCGATGCGGCACTCGATCTGCCGGGCTGGCGTGGCCAGATCAATCGACTGCCGACCGATACGCTGTGGCAAACGCAAGCGCGCGGTAGCGCGCGTGACGATGTCTATTCAATTGCCGGCCAGATCACGCGTGGCCTGTTGTCACGCCAGGAAGAACTCGCCGTCTGGCGTGCGCAGCATGCACCGGCGATCGAACGTCTGTGCCGCTTGCTCGCTGACATCAGCACGCAAGGCGCCGATCTGGCACCGGTCTCAGTGGCGCTGCGCGAGTTGCGGCATTTGGCCTGAGACGGGAGTACTCCAGCAGCCGTTGTTTGGCCTCTCATTTTTGTCATCCCGGACCTGATCCGGGATCCATGCCTTCTGCACCATGGATTGCGGGTCAAGCCCGCAATGACGATTCCCTGGTCCCCTCAAGCATTGAACTGCAGCGCCGCCAGCCCTGCATAGACACCGCCGCGCGCCACCAACTCGGCGTGCGTGCCTTGTTCCACCAGCTGGCCATGGTCGAGCACGACGATCAGATCGGCTTTCTGCACCGTGGCCAGGCGGTGCGCGATGACCAGTGTGGTGCGGCCGCGCATGGCGGACTCAAGCGCTGCCTGCACCATGCGCTCGCTCTCGGCGTCCAGCGCGCTGGTGGCTTCATCCAGCAGCAACAGCGGCGGGTTCTTCAGCATGGCGCGCGCAATCGCAATGCGTTGGCGCTGCCCGCCTGACAGGCGCACGCCGCGCTCACCGAGGAAGGTGTCGTAGCCCTCGGGCAGTGCGCGGATGAACTCGTCGGCAAAAGCGGCCAGTGCGGCAGCCTTGACCTCTTCGACGCTGGCATCGGGTTTGCCGTAGCGAATGTTTTCCAGCGCGCTGCTGGAGAAGATCACCGCGTCCTGCGGCACGATACCGATGCGTTGGCGCAGGTCGTGCAGCGCCATGTCGCGTGTCGCCACACCGTCGAGCACGATGCGCCCGGATGCCGGATCGTAAAAGCGCAACAGCAGTTGAAACACCGTGCTTTTTCCCGCGCCGCTGGGCCCGACCAGGGCCACCGTCTGGCCCGGTTGCACCGCCAGTGAAAACTGTCGTAGCGCCGCCTGCTTCGGGCGCGACGGGTAATGAAAGACGATGTCTTCAAAGCGTATCGCACTGCCGGCAACTGGCAAGGGTGCTGCCACTGGATTTTCCGGTGATGCAATCGGTGAGCGGCTGCCCAGCAACTCCATCAATCGCTCGGTGGCACCGGCGGCGCGCAACAGGTCGCCATAAACCTCGCCCAGGATGGCAAAGGCGCTGGCCAGGATGATCACGTACATGACCGTCTGCCCCAGGTCGCCGGCGCTGATGCGCCCGGCCATCACCGCCTGTGTGCCCTGGTACAGGCCCCAGAGCAGGGCCGCGGATGTGGCGATGATGATGAAGGCGACCAGCACCGAGCGGGCCCGGGTGCGGCGCACGGCGGTGTTGAAGGCGTCATCGGTGGAGGCAGTGAAGCGTTGCGCTTCGCGCGCTTGGGCGGTGTAGCTCTGCACCACCGGAATGGCGTTGAGCACCTCGGCGGCAATCGCGCTGGAGTCGGCGATCCGGTCCTGGCTGGCACGCGAGAGTTTGCGCACGCGCCGACCAAACCAGAGCGCCGGCACCACCACCAGCACCAGGATCGCGAGCACCTGGAACATGACATAGGGATTGGTCCAAATCAGCATCGCCAGCGCGCCAATGCCCATCACCGAATTGCGCAGACCCATCGACAGCGAGGAGCCCACCACCGTCTGTACCAGCGTGGTATCGGCGGAAAGGCGCGACAGCACTTCGCCGGTCTGCGTGGTCTCAAAGAACTCTGGGCTTTGTTGCAGCACATGGGCATAGACGGCATTGCGCACATCGGCCGTGACGCGCTCGCCGAGCCAGCTCACCATGTAAAAACGCGCTGCGGAAAACAGGCCGAGCGCCACTGCCACGGCAAACAACGCGACGAAGTGCTCACGCAGCGCCATGACCTGCGCGCCTTTGTCGCTCTGTACCAGACCGCCGTCGATCAGGCTGCGCAGCGCCACTGGAAACGCCAGCGTCGCCAGCGCCGCCAGCACCAGAAAGAGCAGTGCCAGCGCGATGCGGCCGCGGTAGGGTCGCAGAAAAGGCGTCAGCCCGGACAGCGAGCGTGGCGAGGCTGGGGCGGCAGTGGATTTGGCATCAGGCATGAGCCGGAGTGTAGCCAAAAGCCAAGAAAATTGTTGCCGTACCAAACAAAGCCTTGACATTAATTGCCTAAGCAAATAATATTTGCCTCCTTATGCCCAAAGTCAGCCAAACACCCCTACCGCCGCCGACGAAGGTGCCGACTGCTGCCGTGTTCTACCGCGCTGAAAGCTACCGACCCGAAGACAGCATTGGCTACCTGATGCGGATCGTGCTGTCGGGACTGGCGCACGAGATTGAGCGTCAGCTTGAACCGAGTGACTTGACCAACGCACAGTGGCTGCCCTTGCTCAAACTGCACATGGGCGATGGCGGCACGGTCGCCGAGTTGGCGCGTGGCTGCCGGCTCGATGCCGGCGCCATGACACGACTGCTTGATCGTCTGGAAGCCAAGGGCCTGTGCCGGCGCGTGCGGTCCGTGGCGGACCGGCGTGTTGTCAACATCGAACTGACCGACGAGGGACGCTCGGCTGCCGTCGATATTCCGGCTCTGCTCAGTGGCGTCCAGAACGCCTGTCTGGCCGGTTTTTCGGCTGAAGAATTTGAAACCCTGAAAAGCTTTTTGCGCCGCATGGTCGCCAATGCGCCAACCAAATTGGCATCCACATCCCCCTTGATTCCAGGAGGCCCGAATGAGGCTTGATCCTTCGCCTGCCGCGACACGCGGTTTTGTCATGCGGGCTGCATTGCCGTTGGTGGCCGCGCTGGTGCTGTCGGCCTGTGCCGGCATGAATGCAACCCAGCCGCAGGCGACCTTGCTCAAGGCACCAGCGCTGGGGTTGAGTGCCGATCCCAGCACGGTGCTCAGCTTGCAGGACGCGTGGTGGCGCGAGTTTGGCGATGCGCAACTCAATCGCCTGATTGACAGCGCGCTGGCCAGCAACCCGAGCCTCAAAATAGCGCAGGCAAGGCTGGCACGGGCCCAGGCCGCTGCCGACATCACGGACGCTGCCGCAGGCCCGCAGCTCAACGCCGGCGTTGATGCCATGCGGCAGAAGTTCACCGCCACCGGCATGGTTCCACCACCGCTGGCCGGCGCGATCTACGAGACCGGTACCGCGCAATTGAGCGGCAGTTGGGAGCTCGACTTCTTCGGCAAGAACCGCGCGGCGCTGGACGCCGCGCTCGGTGTGGCACGCGCGGCCGAGGCTGACGCCGCCGCCGCACGCATGCTGTTGGCCAGCAACGTGGCGCGCAGCTACTTTCAGTTGATTCGTTTGAACGAGCAACGGCAGGTGGCGCAGCGGCTGCTGGCACAACGCGCGCAGTTGCTGGACCTGGTGCGCCAGCGCCTGGATGCCGGGCTGGACACGCGACTGGAACTGCGCCAAAGCGAAGCTGCGCTGCCCGATGCGCGGCTGCAGATCGAAACCCTGCAGGAGCAGATGACGCTGGGGCGCAATGCGTTGGCGGCGTTGCTGGGACAGACCGGCGCCAGCCTGGCGCTTGAGATTCCGGCAGGCGACGCGATCCGCAACACGGCATTGGCAAGCAACGTGCCGTCCGATCTGCTCGGGCGCCGCGCCGACATCGCCGCTGCGCGCTGGCGCGTCGAGGCGGCAACGCAGGACGTTGGTGTGGCGCGCGCCCAGTTCTATCCGAATCTGAATCTGGTCGCCTTTGCCGGTTTCTCCAGCATCGGCCTGGACCGTCTGCTCGACGGCGCCAGCAAGCAGTGGGGCGTGGGACCGGCGCTGCGACTGCCGCTGTTCGATGGCGGTCGTTTGCGCGCCAATCTGCGCGGCAAGGTGGCTGAGCTCGACGCTGCAATTGAGAGCTACAACGCGACCGTGCTCGACGCCGTGCGCGAGGTGACGGACCAGATCGCATCGAGCCAGGCGATCAGTCGCCAGCAGGACGCGCAGCGCAGCGCGCAGACTTTTACCGAGAGCGCATACGAGATTGCCGTGCAGCGCTATGAAGCGGGACTGGGTAATCTGCTGCAGGTGCTCGGTGCCGAAACCGCGGTCTTGAACCAGCGACGCCTGAGCGTCGATCTGGCAGCGCGCGCCCTTGACACGCAAGTCGCCCTGATGCGCGCACTCGGTGGCGGTTACCGCGCCGAGCTGCCGGTATCAGTCGGTATGCGCTGCATGGATTGCGGGCCAGGCCCGCAATGACAAATCTACTTGTCATCCCGGACTTGATCCGGGATCCATGTCTTCCAAATTATTCCTTTGATCACTCACCATCATGACAACATCCGAAGTTCAAACCCCAAGCCCGCGTGCCGCTGGCAACCCGGCCCGCAAAAAAGCCTTGCTCAGTCTGTTGGGTGTGGTTGTGGTGGTTGGCCTGGCCTGGACCGCTTACGAATGGCTGGTGGCCAGTCACTATGAGTCGACCGACAACGCCTACGTGCAGGGCAACGTGATTCAGATCACGCCGCAGATTGGCGGCACGGTGCTGGCGATCCTGGCCGATGACACCGATTACGTCAAAGCGGGGCAGGCGCTGGTGCGCTTGGACCCGGCCGACGTCAGCGTGGCACTGGATCAGGCGCGGGCCAATCTGGCCCAGGTGGTGCGCCAGGTGCGCACCGTCTACGCCAACAATGGCAGCCTGGCGGCCCAGATTTCGCTGCGCGAATCCGATGTGGGTCGGGCCCAGGTCGAGATTGCACGCGCCACCGACGACCTCAATCGCCGCCAGTCCTTGATCAAGAACGGCGCCGTATCCAAAGAAGACTTGAACCACGCGCAGACCCAACTTGCCAACGGCAAGAGCGCGCTGGCCGCAGCGCAGGCCGCACTGGCGGTGGCCAGGGAGCAACTGATCAGCAACCAGGCGATGACCGATGGTGTCAGCATCGAGCGCCATCCCAGCGTGCTCGCTGCTGCGGCCAAAGTGCGTGAAGCCTGGCTGGCGAGCCAGCGCATGTCGCTGCCAGCGCCAGTTGAAGGCTATGTGGCGCGGCGCAGCGTGCAACTCGGTCAACGCGTGGCGGCTGGCACGCCGCTGATGTCAATTGTTCCGATGAACCAGATGTGGGTTGATGCCAATTTCAAGGAAGTGCAGTTGCGCAATATCCGCATCGGCCAAAGCGTCAAACTGACCGCTGACCTGTACGGCAAGAAGCTCGAATACAAGGGCACGGTTGCCGGGCTGGGTATGGGCACGGGTTCGGCCTTTGCGCTGTTGCCGGCGCAGAACGCCACCGGCAACTGGATCAAGGTGGTGCAGCGCATTCCGGTGCGTGTGGCGCTGGACGCCGCTGAAGTGACGAAGAACCCGCTGCGCGTGGGCTTGTCGATGGAGGCCACGGTTGACGTCGGCCAGCAAGGCGGCAAGGCACTGGCCGATGCGCCGCGCACGGCGGCCCTGACGCAGACGACGGTCTATGAAGCACTGGGCAGTGGTGCTGACGAAGAGGTGCGCAAGATCATCGCCGCCAATCTGGCACGCAAGTAAGCACGGCGCGCATGGCACACGAAGCTCAATTCGCGCATTACCCGCCGTTGCAGGGTTCGGCGCGCCTGTGGGGCACGATCGCCCTGTCGGCGGCGACCTTCATGAACGTGCTCGATTCGTCGATTGCCAACGTCTCGCTGCCGGCCATCGCGGGTGACCTGGGCGTCAGTGTGAACCAGGGCACCTGGGTCATCACCAGCTTTGGCGTGGCCAACGCGATTGCGCTGCCGTTGACCGGCTGGCTGTCGCAGCGCTTTGGCCAGGTGCGTTTGTTTATCACCAGCATCCTGCTGTTCGTGCTGGCCTCCTGGATGTGTGGTCTGGCACCGAACATGACGACGCTGATTGTGTTTCGCGCGTTGCAGGGCTTTGTTGCCGGCCCCATGATTCCGCTGTCGCAGGGCTTGCTGCTGTCGAGCTACCCGCCAGCGCTGGCCGGTCTGGCAATGGGCCTGTGGGCGATCACGACGCTGGTGGCGCCGGTGCTCGGGCCGTTGCTGGGTGGCTGGATCACCGACAACGTTTACTGGTCCTGGATTTTCTACATCAACATCCCGATTGGTCTGTTGTCGGCCTTCATGGTCTGGACCATTTACCACAAGCGCGAGAGCATCACGCACAAGTTGCCCATCGACGGCGTCGGTCTGGGTCTGCTCGTGCTGTGGGTTGGCGCGTTGCAGATCATGCTCGACAAGGGCAAGGAGCTTGACTGGTTCCAGTCGCCCGAAGTGGTGGCGCTGGGCGTGGTGGCCTTGGTCGGCTTTCTCTTCTTCATGGCATGGGAGTTGACGGAAGAACACCCGGTGGTGGACCTGCGCCTGTTTCTGCGGCGCAATTTCTGGTCCGGCACGGTCTCGATTTCGATCGCTTATGGATTGTTCTTCGGCAACATCGTGCTGCTGCCCTTGTGGCTGCAGCAGTTCATGGCCTACCCCTCGTTCAACGCTGGCATGATGCTCGCGCCGGTGGGTATCTTTGCCATGATTTTGTCGCCCATCGTCGGCAAGAACATCAACAAAGTCGATCCGCGCTACCTGGTGAGTTTTTCGTTTTGCGTGTTTGCCCTGGTGCTGATCATGCGCTCGCATTTCAACACGCAGGCCGATTTCGCCACGCTCATGCTGCCGACCGTGATCCAGGGCATTGCCATGTCGTGCTTCTTTATTCCGCTGTCGGTGATCCTGCTCTCGGGCATTCGCCCTGACAAAATCCCGGCCGCCTCGGGTTTGTCGAGCTTCGTGCGCATCGTCGCGGGTTCCTTCGGTACCTCGATTGCCACCACCATCTGGCAGGACCGCGCCGCCTTGCACCATGCGCAACTCGCGGAATCGATCAACCAGAGCAGCGCCACCGCAATGCAGGTGCTCGGTGGTTTGAACAACGCGGGCTTGACGCCCGAGCAGGCACTGGGTCAGGTGAACCGGATGATTGATCAGCAGGCTTATACGTTGGCGGTCAACGACGTGTTCTACGCCTCGGCCATGATCTTTTTGCTGCTGATTCCGGTGGTCTGGCTCTCAAGGCCCAAGCCCACCGATGCTGCCAGCGCCGATAGCGCCTCCGGGGCGCACTGAGCCCCGGTGTCGGCCCACGGCAAATACTGCAAATTCAACTTGTCATTGAGGACTCGATCCGCAATCCATGGTGATCCGTGAAGCGCCCCAAGCGGGTGGCCACAGGTTATTGATCGAGGATCCAGCGCACCATGTTTCGGATCTTTTCTGGGTTCTCGCCGGCGATGCACTTGTGAACCCCGGTGTTTTCATCTGACATCATCGAAACGTCGTGGCTCGTCAGGTGCGCGTAGAGATCGACCTCGGCAGTGGGACTGCCCCGGTACCTCTTTGCCACGACACTGAAACTCGGACCTTCCTTTTGTTTGGTCAAGCCGTGGCAACGCATGCAATGGTCTTTTACTGCCATCGCCTTGGCCGCCTCTGGCCTGCAGGCCTGTCCGCTGGCCGTCCGCGTGACGGTGACGGGAGCGCAGGCGCACATGACCACGGCCAGCAGAGTGGCGTTGAGCACCTTGAGGGTGAGTTGAGTGTTGCGTTTCATGGTGAACCTCCGTTCGTAGAGAAACCGCTATCGTCCATCTCGTCACACCGGAACACGGAACCAACGGATGGTGAGGCGTATGGCAGCAATGCCAGGCACGATGCCTTGTCGAAGCCGATACGCCGATAAATGAGTAATCGCTTTCCAAGCACTTCAGGTTCATCCTAGTGCGAGTTACGACGCATGAGGCTGATCTGCATCATTGAATCAGCATTGACTGATATAAAATAGGGACCACTCCCTCTTAACCGGTGGATGCCAGGCAAGCTTCTCTACCGCAAGCCGCTTTTGCTGTCCCTTTGGTTGAGGTCACGACCACACCGCTGTCCTTGGTGCCGTTACAGCCGCAACGCACCGGCGTAGCCGGTCATCTCCAGGTAGCCGCGCCCGATCAGTTGGCCCGTGCTGTCGAACAACTCACTCAAGCCTTCCCAGTAAACGGCGCCGGTTGAGCTGCGGCTGTCGAGTTCCTGGTTCTCGAGCAGGGCCTTGACGATATAGCTGGCATCGGTTGTGCGTACGCGCCACTGCACCGGATAGCGGGCCTGTGTCTGCGGGCTGGTCCAGTGTTGCAGCGCCTCGAAGCGCACTTCGTTGGCGCCGAAATTGCGCGCGGCACTGCCGCTGTGGCGGAGGGACCCACCAGCCCAGAGCGCGGCACCGTTCTTGTCACGCAGGCGAAAAGCGGTCAGCGCGCTGCCGTCGAACAGGTTCATGCCGATCCAGTCCCAGCCCACCGCCTGCGCTGGCATCAGCTTGTCGCTCCATTCGTGATCGAGCCAGGCCGTGCCTTGCACGCTGTGTTGCTGCGCGCCGATGCGCAGCGTGCCGCTGCAGCGCAACTGCGGCAGGCTGTAGTAGTAGCTCATTTGATCGGCTTGCGGCCCCTTGCGCGAGAGGCCGCGCTCGCCTTGCAGCAGCAGCGGTTGCGTCTCGCGCAGGCGCAGATCAAAGCCAAAGCCGTTGGCGCTGGCTGTGGCTGCGTAATGTGTGGCGCTGCGTTGCAGTGACCAGTTGCGCAGCTTCACATCGGTGTCGTTTTGAAGTGCCTGCGCGATGCCAAAACCTTCGCGTGCAATGTGCTGGTCGTGCAGCATGGTTTTGCCCGCCAGGTCGGTGACGGCAGCGTGGGCAAATATCAGTTGCTTGGCGGCAAAGGCCGATGCCATGTTCTGCGTCGCGGCAACGCGCGAGCGAAAGAACGTGAGCTGAAAACCAAAGCGGGATTCTTCTGATGAAGCATCCGAACCGAGCGCGCCGGTGAGGTACCACCACTCGATGGCGGATTCGGGATGCGCGCCCAGATCACGCGGGAACTGCAAGTCAAGTCGTGGCGCTGGCGCGGCGCCGGCCGGCGTGATCAGCAGCGTGCCCAGGCCGCCGGCCAGCAGATGGCGTCGCAGCAGGGCGGGGGGGTGGTGTGGCATGGGGACTGATCGTACTGCGTCTGAGGAAAATCAGTGTGTTGGCGGGCAAGGCGCGCTATATTGGACGCATGAAGAATGCACCACTCAATTTAAGCCAGCAGCGCACCCGTGTGCTGCTGTGCTGTCTGGTTGGCCTGCTGGGCAGCGCCTGCTCCGAGCCGCCCGCCACCGGCTGGTCTGGTTACGCCGAAGGCGACTACATCTACATCGCCGCGCCGCTCTCCGGCCGGCTCCAAGCGCTGGCCGTGCGCGAAGGGCAAAGCGTGTCCAAGAATGCGCCGCTGTTTGCGCTTGATGCTGACGCCGAGCGCGCCGCCAGCGACGAAGCCGTGGCCCGTTTGGCCGGTGCGCGTGCCCAGGCCGCCAATCTCGACAAGGGACGCCGCAGCGACGAGATCGCCGTGACGCAGGCGCAACTGACGCAGGCACAGGCCAGCGCCGCGTTTGCACAAAGCGAGCTGGCGCGCCAGCAGCAACTGCTCGTGCAAGGCTTTGTCTCGAAGTCGCGCATCGACGATGCGGCGACCATTCTCAAGCAGGCGCAGGCGCGTGTGGCCGAACTCGAGGCCGCGCTCAAGGTGGCGAAATTGCCGGCGCGTGTTGACGAACGCACCGCCACGCAGGCCAGCGCCAAGGCGGCCAGCGATGTGCTGCGCCAGAGCCAATGGCGCGAGGCGCAAAAGCAGCAGGCAGCGCCGCTTGATGCCCTGGTCTCCGATGTGTTCTTCCGCGCTGGCGAGTTTGTGCCGGCCGGGCAGGCGGTGCTGGCCCTGCTGCCGCCGGGCAATGTCAAGGCGCGCTTTTTCGTGCCGCAGGCCGATCTGGGCAAATTCAAATTGGGACAGACGGTACTGCTGAGTTGCGACGGCTGTGGCGCGCCGATGGCGGCCCGCGTCACGCATGTGGCGACGCAAGTTGAATTCACACCGCCCGTGATCTATTCCAACGCACAGCGCGCCAAGCTGGTGTATCTGGTTGAAGCACGTCCCGACGCCGGCGCGTCCGGCTTGCACCCGGGCCAGCCGCTTGACGTGCGGCTCGCGCCAGCGGGAAACAAACCATGACCGAGCTGGCGATTGACGTCAGTGGGCTGACCAAAAACTATGGCGGCAGGGCGGTTGTCGATCACATTGAACTCAAGGTTGGGGTTGGCCGCATCTGCGGCTTTCT
The DNA here is from genome assembly GCA_903914175.1 of uncultured beta proteobacterium. Taxonomy (GTDB): domain Bacteria; phylum Pseudomonadota; class Gammaproteobacteria; order Burkholderiales; family Burkholderiaceae_C; genus Rhodoferax. The sequence goes on from CAIWNX010000001.1 coordinate 25,655, forward strand.
CGGCCCCAACGGCAGCGGCAAAACCACCACCATCCGCATGCTGTGCGGCCTGCTGACACCCGACGCCGGCAGCGGCCAGTGCCTGGGGCTGGACATCATTCGCGAGGCGCGCGCCATCAAGCGCCAGGTCGGTTACATGACGCAGAAGTTCGGGCTTTATGAAGACCTCTCGATCCGCGAGAACCTCGATTTTGTGGCGCGTTTGTTTGAATTGCCCAAGCGCCGCGCCGCCGTTGATCTGGCGCTGGAACGCCTGGGCCTCACCGCCCGCCAGCAACAACTCGCCGGCACGCTGTCGGGCGGCTGGAAGCAGCGCCTGGCACTCGCCGCCTGCCTGATCCACGAGCCACGCCTGTTGCTGCTCGATGAGCCAACCGCTGGTGTTGACCCGAAAGCGCGGCGTGATTTCTGGGACCAGATTCACGAGCTTGCCAGCCAGGGCATCACGGTGCTGGTGTCAACGCACTACATGGACGAGGCGGCGCGTTGCCACGAATTGGTTTGCATTGCCTACGGCACGATCCTGGCGCGCGGCACCGAGGCACAGATCATCGAAAACTCGCAGCTCAAGGTCTGGGCGATTGAAGGGCAGGGCGTGCAGGCGCTGCTGGCGCCGCTCAAGGCCGCACCCGGCGTGCTGAGCGTGGCGGCCTTTGGCAATGCGGTGCACGTGGCGGGCCTCGACGGCGCGCTGGTCGAGCAGGCGCTGGCGCCGCTGCGCGCACAGACCGCGCTGCGCATCGGTTCCGCACCGGCCAATCTGGAAGACGTTTTCATCAGCCTGATCGCACGTGCGCAGGATAATTTCAGCGTCGCCGGCGACGGGCAGGGGATGCACGCATGATGAACTTTTCCTGGCGCCGTATGCTCGCGGTCTTCATCAAGGAGTTCCAGCAGATGATGCGCGACCGCCTGACCTTTGCCATGGCGGTGGGCATTCCGATCATTCAACTGGTGCTGTTTGGTTACGCCATCAACACCGATCCCAAAGGCCTGCCGACGGCGGTGGTCAGCAACGACTCCAGCGTGATGGCGCGCAGCCTGGTAGCCGCCCTGCAAAACACGGGCTACTTTCGCGTCACGCACAGCGGCACGCGCGAAGACGAGGGCGAAGCCCTGCTGGAGACCGGACAGGTGCAGTTTCTGCTGGTGATACCCCCCGACTTCACACAGCGCTTGGTGCGCGGTGAGCGCCCGGCGCTGCTGCTGGCCGTTGACGCGACCGACCCTTCCGCCTCCGGCAACGCGATCGCCGCACTCAATCTGCTGGCAACGCAGGCGCTGCGCCACGATCTGACCGGGCCGCTGCGTGCACTGCAGAATGCGCCACCCCCGTTTGAGCTGCGCATTCACAAACGCTATAACCCCGAGGGGCTGTCGCGCTACAACATCGTCCCTGGCCTGATCGGCACTATCCTGACCATGACCATGGTGATGCTCACGGGGCTGGGCATGACGCGTGAGCGCGAGCGCGGCACCATGGAAAACCTGCTCGCCACACCGGTGCGACCGGGCGAGGTGATGGTCGGCAAGATCCTGCCCTATGTGGTGATCGGCTACATCCAGCTCGGCGTCGTCATGCTGGCCGCCTTCTTCCTGTTTGAGGTGCCGATGGTGGGCAGCTTTGCGCTGCTGATGGCCATGATTGGCGTCTTCATCGTCGCCAATCTGGGTGTCGGCTTTACCTTCTCCACCATCGCGCGCAACCAGTTGCAGGCGGTGCAGATGACTTTCTTTTTCTTTTTGCCCTCGATGCTGCTGTCGGGCTTCATGTTTCCGTTTCGCGCCATGCCGCAGTGGGCACAGTGGATCGGTGAGGTGCTGCCGCTAACGCACTTTCTGCGCATCGTGCGCGGCATCCTGCTCAAGGGCAACACGGCGGCGCAAATCCTGCCTGAACTCTGGCCGATGCTGGCCTTCCTGTTCGTCGCCGCCGTGATCGCGCTCAAGCGCTATCGGCAGACGCTGGATTGAGGGTGGGGCTGGAGCCGATCCGGTGCACCGAGTCTCGATAGGCGTGCCAACTGGCGTGTCCCAGCAGAGGGCCTATCACCGCAATACCCGCTGAATAGGGGAGCAGCACGGAAACCAGCACCGACAAACCCATCAACGCAGCCCACAGCAACATCACGGCCGTGTTCTTTCCCACCACCTGAAAGCTGGTGATGACGGCGCTGATGGCATCGGTATCGCGGTCCAGAATCATTGGAATCGACACCACCAAGAGGCTAAATATCAGCGTCGCAAAGACAGCACCGGCGATGATGTAGGTTGCAACAAACTCCCAGTTGCGGGCGTCAAGTGCTGCCTCCATGACATCGAAGTCCGAGGGGATGTTGGTGTTGAAAAAAAGTGCCGTCACCACGAGCGAAACGCGGCCCCATAGCAGCGTCAATACCAGAAGCACCACGACCAGAATGCCCATGCTGCTCAGGTGCAGCTTCCAGCAGGTCAGGGACCCCAGGAAATCACGCTCGATACCTTGTTCATTGCGACGGCTCAAGTCGTTGAGCCCCATTGCGACGAAGGGGCCGATCAGCAGGCATCCCGAGATCATCGTCATGGAGTATTCGGGTCCGATATGAAACACACCATGCAATATCAGCGCCATAAACAAAAACGGGAGCCCGAAAAAGACGCTGGTGCCCGGGTGAGTTGCAATGTCGCGCCAGCCCAGTCTCAGCCATCGCATCGGTGCACCCCACGGCAGCAGGATGATTTCTTTGGCTGCTGGCGCCGAGTCGGTCGCTGCAAGCGACTGCGAGGAGTTTTCTCGCGGGGTGTTGGTCATGATGTAAACCTGGCGTCTGTGATGCATCTATTGAATCATTTTTCGCTGATTTAGGCTACCCGGAAAATGTGGAACCTGCGGCCGGGCGATCAGTATTGCCCGGCCAATTTCAAGACAATATAAAGCGCCTTAAAAACGCCTTAAAAGCAATTGCAGTGCTAACTTGATTAACATATAATGCAATCTGTTTTTGGAAAAGGTAAAAGGTCCTGATCCGCAGTGAGGTTCAGCGCCCCACCACAATTGCACAGAAATTTGTCGCATGCAGCACGCATAAAATGCCAACTTTATTCACATAGAAGCGGTCATATATGGAACTTAAAACTGCGCGACTGACTGTTTTGATTGATCCTGCCAAGAAGAAAGCTTTCGAGACGCTTTGCGCGCGTCAGGATGTGACGCCGTCGCAGGTTGTCAGGCGATTGATTCGCGACTATTTGGTTCAACACGGGGTGGAGTTTGTACCCAGTGGTTTGTCACCTGTTGCAGGTGCCGCCGAAGACAGCGCTGGGAACGATTGAATCTGTCATTCTGATGTCCGTGATGGCGATCTGTTTCAATGAATTTTCGGAGCATTGAAGATGCCAATTTTGGAACTTGAATCGGCGCTGTCGAATTCGCGCCTGAAGCCCAAGGGCATAAAAGTCGGTCGCAAATTGTGGGATGCCTTGCGAGCCGCCAACCTCATCAGCATGTCGGAATCGTCCGATTGGAAAATGCTAGATCCTGGCTTTATGCTGCCTTTTTACAAGGGCATTTACCTGGTTTTAGATCCTGAGCTTGAGCACGCCGGTATCGGTTTTTGGATTCCGTCTGGCGACGCGGGTGCCGGTGTGGCATCACACAAAAAATCCTTGCCGGCACCGACGCAGAATCAGACCAAACCATTGCTGAGGACCACGTCACGATGGCTGGGGCGATCGTAACAAGCACCACGAAAACAGTCTTACCAGCCACGTCGCATTTTCTGCACCGCTCTGTGCTGCGCCCGCTTAGTATCCGATGACGCCGATTGTCCTGGCTGTGATGATTCTTGCGCTGGGCGCAGGCTTGTGCCTATTGCCAGTTAGCAACGCCACGCGCGTTGGGATGGGACTGGGGTCCCAAGTGCTCGCAACGATTCTTGTGTTGGCAACAAGTTTCCCCGTCTTGCTCGGCGCCCCTGTCATTTCGGCCGCCATGCCATGGGCATATCCGGTTGGCGTGTTGCACATCCGACTGGATGCCTTAGGCGCCTTCTTTCTGAGTTGGTCACTGCCCATGACGCTCATTGGCAGCCTGTACGCCGTCGGCTATTTGCGTCCGTTCTTCAAGGGACCGCGGCACCTGGGCATGCACTTCGCCCTGCTCAACATGACCGCCATTTCGTTTGTATTGATCTACACAGGCGAGCATGCCTTGATCTTTCTGCTTGGATGGGAGCTGGCGGCACTGGCTGCTTGGTTGATGGTGATATGGGACTACACCAACCAGAAGGTGCGTTTTGCCGGATTCAATTACCTGATTTCGACCCACATTGGCCTGATCTTTCTGGTCGCAGCGGTGATGACGATTTACACCCATACAGGGTCTTGGATCCTTGGCGATTTTGGAGTTTGGCTAGCGAACAATCCAGGCGTTGAGCGCAATGTCATCTTTCTGTTACTGGTGGCCAGCTTTGGCCTGAAATCCGCGTTCTTTCCTTTTCACTCCTGGCTGCCGCGTGCCCATGCTGCCGCGCCGGCCCATGTCTCGGCGCTGATGTCGGGCGTCATCCACAAGGCCGGTCTGTACGCGCTGGTGCGCTTTGTCTTTTTGATCGGGCGACCCGATGAATGGATGGGCTGGTTCCTGATCGGTTTTTCGGCGCTGTCGGCCCTGGTCGGCGCCCTCTACACCGTTGGTCAGCGTGATTTGAAACGCCTGCTCGGCTACTCGTCGACCGAGAACGTCGGCATCGCTGGCATTGGCCTGGGCGTGGGCTGTCTAGGTTTGAGCTGGGGTCAGCCGGCGCTGGTGGCACTGGGCTTTGCCGGCGGTCTGATGCACCTGCTCAATCACGCCTTCTTCAAGTGCCAGTTGTTCTACGCCGCTGGCGCGGTTTACCAGGCCAGCCACACGGTGGACATGGAGCGCCTGGGCGGCCTCTCGCGTTTGATGCCGTGGACCGCGCTGAGTTTTCTGCTTGGCGGTGTGGCCATCTCGGCGCTGCCACCGCTCAACGGTTTTACCAGCGAGTTCGTGATCTATTCCGCGTTGTTCATTGGTGCCGACATCGGCATCTGGGCCAAGGTCGCCCTCTGTGCTGCCGGCGCTTTGCTGGCCTTTGTTGGCGCGGTGTCGGCGCTGAGCATCACGCGCGCCTTCGGCGTTGTCTTCCTCGGCAGCGCACGCGATGCCAGCGTGCACGCGCCCGGCGAGGTCAGCCGCTGGATGCTGCTGCCGATGGGCGTGCATGCGCTGGGCGTCATCGTGCTGGGTGTGGCGCCGGTGCTGGGTTTCATGCTGGTGCGGGGCCCGACCGCCATCGCGCTGGCGTTGCTGCCAGCGTCGAACGTTAATCTGCTGCAACCAATCAGTAACACCCTGAGCCGCATCGGTTTCATCTCGGCGGCGCTGGCACTGGCGGTTGCGCTGCTGTGGTGGCTGCGCTCGCGCACGCAATCAAAACCTGCCGCACAGCATGTGACCTGGGGCTGCGGCTACACCGCACCGAACACACGCATGCAGTACACCGGTTCGAGTTTCTCGCGCGACTTCAGCACGCGCTTTCGCGGCGTGCTGCTGATGTTGCAGCGGCGCAAGGCGCCAACCGGTTATTTCCCCACCGACAGTTACCTGATCACCGATTGCGTCGATGCCGTCGAGCGGCGCCTGTTCTCGGTCATCAACAACGGCGATGCGTCGGCCAAGGACTGGTCGCAGCGTCTGCATGAGGACGACCCACGCATTGCCTTTGGCATCGCCCTGGTCGGCCTGGTGGCTATTGCCGGTTTCGTGGTCTTCAGTACGGGGCCGTTGTCATGATCCTGCTAACCATCACGCACGTGCTGTTTGCGCTCGCGATGCCGATCCTGATGCTCGGCCTGGTGAATCGCAGCAAATCGCTGTGGGCCGGGCGCAAGGGGCCGGGTCTGCTGCAACCGCTTTGGGATTTGCAGCGCCTGCTGCACAAGCAGTCGGTTTACAGCACGGTGGCAACACCGCTGTTTCGGGCCGGTCCCTGGGTCGTGCTGGCCGCCAGCCTGCTGGCGGCCATGATCGCGCCCATTCTGGGTCCGGTGGCACCGCTGCAGTTCAGCCACGATTTTGTTTTCTTCGCTTACACACTGGGTCTGGCACGCCTGTTCCTGATGCTCTCGGCATTCGACGTCGGCAGTTCTTTTGAGGGCATGGGCGCAGCACGCGAGGCATCGTTCACCAGCTTCATCGAGCCCGCGCTGTTCCTGCTGATCGGCAGCGCCATGGTGGCGGGCGGTGGCAGCAGCTTTGCCGCGCTGATCGGGCAACTGCACCGCAGCGCGGCCTTCGTCTGGCTGGCGTTGCCGACGGTGGTCGTGTTGCTGGTGTTGCTGCAGGCCGAGGCGGCACGCGTGCCGGTGGACGACCCGCTGACGCATCTGGAACTGACCATGGTCCACGAGGTCATGATCCTGGACCACAGCGGCCCGGAACTGGCCGCCATGCAGTACGCAGCGGGTCTCAAGATGATGAGCTACGGCGGTCTGATCGCAGCGCTGCTCAACCCCTTTGACGCCAGTACCGAGCCGCTGCCAGCCGTGCTGTGCGCGCTGGTCATCATGGCCTTGGTGGCTGTGGCGGTGGGCTGTGTTGAATCGCTGACCGCACGCCTGCGCATGCGCCTGGTGCCGGTCTACCTGATGCTGGCGAGCCTGCTCGCGGCACTGTGCCTGGGCGGCGCGGGCTGGCTGCTGAGGTCCCTATGACCTTGCCACTGATCGCCTTTTTGCTGACCGTTGTTGTCCCGGTCTTCTTCAGCAAGATCCGCGCAGCGCCGTTCTGGCTCACGCTGCAGGCGCTGGCGCTGGGCTGGAATGCGCTGGCACATCACGGTGCCGATTCCATGCATGGGCTGATGGCCCTGCTGGAACTGCTATTGCTGCGCGGTGCCATTGCACCGCTGCTGCTGCGCCGCGCCATCCGGCAGCGGACGCAACCCAATCTGGACCTGATGCCCTCCAACCTGTTCACCTGGGTCGTTGCCAGCGCCCTGATCGTGCTGGCCTTCAAGTTTGGCGCCCCCAGCATGGGCGACTACCCGGCCGTGACGCTGGGTGTCGTCGGTGCCACGGTGGCGGTTGCCTTCTTGCTGCTCTCCACCAACGACGCACCACCAGCGCAACTGGTAGCCGTACTTTTCATGGAAAACGCACTGGCCCTGTTTGAATCGCTGTTTCCCGAACCCTGGCCGCTGCCAGTGCACGGCGCCCTGAGTGCAATTTACCTGCTGACGATCATCGTTGGCACCTGGCTCATTGGCACGCCCGATGTGCCGGTCGTGGAGGAAACGGCATGAGCGCCGCGCCAGGTTGCCCCGAGCCAGCGATCGTGCCGACCCAACACCTGTGGGTCGGTCCGGCGCTGGTGGCCGTGGCGCTGGCCACGCTGCTGCTGTGGATCGCCGTCTTTGTGCAGACGCCGCTTGCCGAGATGCCGCGCTACTTCATGCAACGTTACTTCGTGCTTGACGCCACCTCCATGCTGTTTCTGCTGGTGATCAACAGCGTGTTCCTGGGTATCAGCGTCTATATGTCCTCGCGCGTCAAAACCTCGCAAGTGCTGTCCGACAACATGCTAGGGCGCAGCGCGCTGACGCTGGCCTTCATGGTCGCGATGAACCTGGGCGTGATGGCCAACAACCTGCTGCTGCTATGGGCTTTCATTGAACTCACCACGCTATGCGCCGCCCCCTTGGTGGCACAGGGCGACGCCGGCGTGGCGCGGCGCGTGGCCTGGAACTACCTGCTGTACTCAAGCATCTCGCTGGCACTGACCTTCCTGGGCCTGATGTGCCTGACGCGCTCGGCGCAGTTGCAAGGCCTGGAACTTAACTTCGCACTGGATCAGATGGCGCAATCGGTGGCCCACATGAACGACAGCTGGCAGCGCCTGGGCCTGGCGCTGATGCTGTTCGGCCTGGGAGCGAAACTCGGCCTGGCGCCGCTTTACAACTGGATGCCTGAAACCTATGAAGCGGCACCGAGCAGCGCCAGTGCGCTGCTGGCGGCGGTGCAGTTCAACATCAGCGTGGTGGCGGTGTTTCGCATCCTGCAGGCGTTTCGCGGTCAGGACCCCGGCTTTGTCTCCTACGAACTGCTCATCATGGGTTGCCTCTCGCTGCTGGTGGCCGCCGTGCAGGTGATGGCCGCGCAAAGCTACAAGCGTCTGGTGGCCTACGCTTGCGTCAGTTCCTCGGGCGTCATCGCCATCGGCCTGTCGGTTGGCAAGCTCGCCGCCTACGGCGTGCTGCTCTACATCGTCAGCAACGCGTTTGTGAAGGCGCTGCTGTTTCTCACCGCCGGGCGCCTGCGCGCCGTCTACCACAGCAACGAGATCAAATCGCTCAGCGGCGTGATTCGCGTGTTGCCGTTTTCGGGTCTGCTGTTTGCGGTCGGCATCTTCGCGCTGCTGGGTTTTCCGCCCTTTGGCAGCTTTCTGGCCGAGATGCTGATCCTCTCGGGAATCGTGCAGTCCGGTAACCTGATCGCCTTCACCCTGATGTGCGCCATGCTCACCATCATTTTTGTCGCCACCGGGCGCTCGATCTTTCCGATGCTGTGGGGACCGTCGAACTGGCAGGGCCCACGTGTCCAGGAAACCTGGGTTACGACGGTGCCCAAGCTTGGCTTCGTGCTGGTGCTGCTCATGCTCGGCCTGTACACGCCGGCGCCGCTCAGCCAGTTGCTGCTGCAGGTGGCGCAATCGATCGGAGGCTGACGATGAAAGCAACGCAACCACTGCTTCTGCTCGCCACACGCGAGATGGAGACGCTCGCGCTCGAAGAGTGGGCCGGCCGCTGCGCGCTTAGCATGGACAGCGGCGCGCGGCTGTTGACGCTGTTCGGCCGCGTCGTGGGCGACGAGGTTCTGACAACCGCCCTGCTGCAAGACCCGGACGGTGTATTGCGCGTTTTGCGCGGCTGCGCTCAGCACGGGCAATCGTTTGCTTCACTCACAACACGCCACCCCGCAGCGCAGATGTTTGAGCGCGAGTTATGGGAGCAAACCGGCTTGCAGCCGCAGGGCCACCCCTGGCTTAAACCCGTGCGCTATCAGGGTGCGCGCCAGCAGCGCATGCACGAGCACCCTTTCTTCACGGTGCGCGGGCCGGAGGTGCACGAAGTCGGTGTCGGCCCGATCCACGCCAGTGTGATCGAGCCCGGGCACTTCCGCTTCATGTGCCACGGCGAAAAAGTCCATCACCTCGAAATCCAGCTCGGCTACCAGCACCGTGGCATCGAAGCGCAATTGCTGACCCGACCGCCGCTGGGCTTAAGCCCGCTGGCGGAGTCCATCGTTGGTGACAGCAGCGTAGCCTACACCTGGGGCTATTGCGCAGCCGTTGAAGCCCTCAGCGCTACACCTGTCAGCGTCGGTGCCAGTGCGGTGCGCGGCGTGGCGCTCGAACTCGAACGCATTGCCATGCACCTGGCCACGCTCAATGGCCTGGCCACGGACATCGCCTTCCTGCAAGGCGGTGCCAGCTACGGCCGCCTGCGCACCGCCATCATCAACGCCAGCATGCGCGTCTGCGGCAGCCGCTTCGGGCGCGGCTGGCTGCGCCCGGGTGGCGTGCGCTGCGCCATCGACGACGCCCTGCGGCAGGACCTGCTGACAACGCTGGCTGCCTTCGCGCGCGACCTGGCGCAGGTCAACACGCTGATGTTGGAGGCACGCAGCGTGCAGTCGAGATTCCAGGGCGTCGGAGTCGTGAGCGTGAAGGCAGCGCAGGACACGGGTATGAGCGGCCCGGTGGCGCGCGCCAGCGGCGTCGCCTTCGATACCCGCGTCAGCCTGGCTGGCGCGCCTTACGTCGAACATCCGCTGGCATTGATGACCGAGACCAGCGGCGACTGCTGGGCACGCATGAAACTGCGCATGCGTGAGATCGACGAATCACTGCGCTGGCTGGGTGCGGTGCTGCAATCGTCGCCGCGCGCCGACCCTGTTACGCTGGCGCTGGCCGCGCCGTTGGCGCCCGATCATTTGTGTGTCTCGATCACCGAGGGCTTTCGTGGCCCGGTGATTCAGGCACTGGAAACCGGTGCCAATGGCCAACTCGTGCACTACAAGGTGCAGGACCCCTCGCTGCAGAACTGGTTTGGCCTGGCGCTGGCGGTGCGTGACAACGAGATTTCGGACTTCCCGATCTGCAACAAGAGCTTTGATCTCTCCTATTGCGGCAACGATCTTTAGGAACGCCCTCAGCCATGCTCAACTCCATCAAGGTCCGAATCGCACAAGGGACGCAATACATCCCCGACCCGCGCCGCGCCAGCCCAACCGGTCTGCGCGGCAAGCCGCTCATCGCACAAAACGAATGTGCCAGCGCCTGCCAGGCCTGCGTCAATGTCTGCCCGACGCAGGCGATCACCCTCGCACCGGTGCAGATCGACCTCGGGCGCTGCGTGCTGTGCGGCGAGTGCGCGCCGGTATGCCCCAGCCGCAAGCTATCGTTTTGCAATGACTACAAACTCGCTTGCACAACACGCGAAGGCCTGTTGCTCAGCGCCAGCCGGCCCGCACCCGATCCGGTCATGGTTTCGGCCGCGCTGCACAAACGCTTTGGCCGCTCGTTGAAGCTGCGTTCAGTCTCGGCTGGTGGCTGCAATGGCTGCGAACTCGAAGTCAACGCCCTGTCCAACGTCAACTTCGACCTCGGGCGCTACGGCATCGACATCGTGGCCTCACCGCGCCATGCCGACGCCCTGGTGCTGACCGGCCCCATCACGCGCAACATGACAGCAGCACTGCAACTGTGCTGGGACGCCATGCCCGAGCCCAAGCTGGTGATTGCGGTGGGCGCCTGTGCCATCTCGGGCGGCCTGTTTGCTGACAACCAGAGCATTGAGCGCGAATTTCTCGACCGCTTCAAGCCCTCGCTCTACCTGCCGGGCTGTCCGACGCACCCACTGACCATGGTCTGCGGCATTCTCGATTTGCTGGGAATCGATTGATGCATTTTGCGTTTGACGACGCTTTGAAGCGACGCTGATCATTGGCTCTGGCTTACCCACGAGTTGGCAAGATCAAGAGAAACAAATTCAAAAATCGAAGGTCTGCTTTGGCATCCCGCGCCACGATAGCCAATGGCAGGTCCTGAAGATCATGGCCGACGTGTTGTGCCGTCAAGTTGTTTACGACTTCATTTATACCGAATGGGAGACACCTGAAAACTGAGTGTGTCCGGTCGTGAAATTTTGTAGGTTGTCGCCGGACCGTCTCCCTCGCGCAGGATGGTCCCACTGGAAACCAGCCTGGCCAGATAACGGTTGACGGTTGGACGTTTTTCCCCGAGTTTCGTCGCAATGGTGTAGGCGCCGATAGGCCGGAGCCCCTTGCTTGAGTGCTCAGCCAGGTAAGCGACGACATTTTCCAGTAGATGCTTTCTGGTCATGCCTGAGTCCCCCGCATGCTATTGACTGTCAAGGCTGACGAGGTATTCGGCAACCGACTGAATTTCTTTTTCACTCATGCGTCTGGCAATCACACGCATATAGCGACTGCCATCGTTTGTGCGTTCGCCGGTGGCGAAATTGGTCAGTTGCTGTGCCACATACACGCTGTGCTGTCCACCGATGCGGGGATAGCCCAGATGTCCGGCGCCTTTGGCCTGATGACAGGCAACGCAAGCAGGCACGCCCGTTTTTTCATTTCCTTCGAAGTACACCAACTTGCCAAAATCGGCTGATGCTTTGTCGCCGAGGTCGCCAGGTTTTAGTTTTTGCGCACTGAAATAATTGGCCAGTGACGCGATGTCCTGCGGCTTGAGTGTTGCCGCCATGGGCGCCATCATGTCGCTCTTGCGTCGCCCACTCTGGAAATCTTGCAACTGCTTGCTGATGTAACTTTCCGGTAACCCTGCAATTTTCGGAAACATGGGGACCAGGCTGTTGCCGTCCTCGGCGTGACAGCCCGCGCACACGGTAGCGGCGATGGTTTTGGCATCCTGCGCGGCGCTTGGGCCCGCCATGAAAGTTCCAACGGCCAGAAGCGTCGCAATGGCAGAAGCGCGAAGCCCGGAAATGGACTTGGTGCGGTGGTGTTTGTGAAGCATTTTCAGTTCCTTGGGTCTGGGTAGACGTCGGTTACAGCTTGTACTGAATGAAGAAGCCGATCACGTTGGCGTGGTAGTTCTGTGCGCCAGCGTCGAGCAACAGGGTGCCGCTGTCATAGGCAGCCATCGCGTTGGTGATGACGTTGTCGTAATGCCAGTCCTTGACCTGCCCCACTTCAAACCGGTCATACAGACGCACCGACAAACGCTTGCTGATCGGAATAAGCAGGTTGAAGTTCAGTGTTTGCTGCACAAAAGTCATGTTGGGCAAGGCGCTGCCGGCAATCAGCGCTGCTGCGGCCTGGTTCGCGGCAATACCGCTGATGGCCGTGCTGCCATAGTCATAGTTGATGGCAGTCGAGCTGTTGCTGTAGGTGTAGTCAACACCGAACTGCATCGTTCCCACGGTGCTTTGCAGGCCCAGGCCGAACACATTGTTGCGGTCTTCGGTGTTCATGGACCATGCATCCGACAAGGGTCGTGATCCACCCAGGCCGGCGACATTGTCAGAGCAGGCCGAGTAGCCGTAGCTCGCCAAATTGGCCAGCGTGCAGGTGTTGACGGGGGTGGCCAGCGCCGCGCCCGAGTTCAGTTGCATCGACTTCTGACCCTGCTGGTACGAGTAGAACGTGTACAGCATGGTGGCCGAAGATGGCTGGTAATTGAGCTCAAGACTGAGTGAGTTCTGCTTGTCCCGGTCAACCCCGTAGAGCGAGTCGGGATACTTGACGTCCTTGGCCTGCAGGGTCAGGCCCAGATCAAGATCCTCGCGCGCCTGGTAGTTCAAGCGGAGATTGAGAATGTTCTGGTCGCGATCGGCCTGGTCGTACTTGCGGAAGTAGTAGGAGTAGCGATTGAAGAGGTTGGCGCCCGGCGGGTTGGCGTAACCGACATAACGTGGATCGGCCGGATTGAGCGCCAGCGCCTGGGCGGCGGCAATTTGCTCTGCCGGGCTCAGACCTGGCAGGCCGGTGCCCAGGTCCGCGAAAGTGCGGTAGTTGTAATCACCGCCGCGCTTGCGATCGGTCTCATAGGAAGTGCGCAGGGTCGCATCGCTCAAGCCGCGATTGACGTAGCCCAGCTTGAACTTGTCCTCCCAGGTTTTGGCGCGCTCGCGGTAGTCACGGTCGAAGATCTCGCGCTCCAGGGAGGCATTGAAGTTACTGGTGCGCGACAACTCGTAATCACCCGAGAATCCGTAGTTCGTCTGCTGGGTCGATCGGGCCTGGCCGTACACCGGAATATTGGCACCGTTCGCCACTGCGCCTGCGAGACCGAAAGTGCAGCCGGGCACCGCCGCATATCCGGGCAGCACATAGCAGCTGCCTGCAGTGCCGGGCAGGCTGCCCGGCTGGAGTCCGACCACGGTGTCGGAAACGGAACCGTTGCCATCGGCAATGCCGCGACCAAACTGTCCTGTCAAGGGGTTGTAGGCGGTGTAGCCGCCCTTGTTGGCGGAGTCGAAATAGCGCAGTGTCCCTTTCATGCTGAGCGCATCGGCCGGTTTCACGGACAAGCCCAGGTCCAGCAGGGCCGTGTCGATTCGCTGCAGGGCGCTCTGCTGGCTCAGGGCTGCAGTGGTATTCCAGTTTGACACCAGGGTGGTGCCGGTGGCATAGCCCGGGTTGGCACTGCCGCCCAAGGTCTTCACGCCAGCAGCCGCAAGTTGCGCATTCTGCGCGGCCGAAATCGGGGCCAGCAAATCGTCATTCTGGCGGTTGGTGCCGAACGAGAGCGCAGCGTTGAAACGACCTTTGTAGAAGTCTGGCAGCGAGCGGGCGTATTCACCCTTCAGGTTGAACGCATTGTTGTCAGGATACAGATCAAAGGTGGCGGTCTGGATGTTGCCAAAAGGCAGGCTCGACATCAGGAACGGGTACTGCACGTTGAGCGTGCTGATGTTGTTGCGAAACAGTGACATGGACGCACGCAGGTTGGCCTGCGTCAACTTGTCAGCATACTGAATACCGGCCAGCACTTCGTGGCTGCCATAGTCAATCGGCTCGGCGATTTCCGTCGACATATTGCCTGCATTCATGGCAAATGGCCGCTCACCGGTACGCCGTTCCAGACTGTAGCTGGCGTAGCTCTTCCAGTTATCGTTCAAATCCATGTCGACCCGGGCGCCGGCCTTTTTGCGAATCAGGCTGATTTCACTCTCGGGCAGACTCGCCAGTTTGTTGCTGATGGCAAGCGCCATATTGGACTGGACTGCACCGGTAGCGGCGGCGCCGGTTACTGCCGCAACCGTGCCGCTGGTGGCGTTGGGCGTGCCGGTCGTGCCATTGATGGAGGCCAGCGCCTGCGCGCCGCTGTAGGTCTTGCCGCCATAACTCCAGCACGGTGCATTGACGCTACAGGCAACCGCCGGTGTGAACGATGAATTGCCCGTGGTGACCGCCACGGCGCTGGCCAGGCCGGTTGTGAGATCGCCGGTTCCCTGACCGTCGAACAGGGCTTTCCAGTTAGTGGAAAAAACATGGACCGTCTCGTTATAGAACAGCTTGAGCTTCCAGTCGTTATAGCGGCCCATTTGCACGCCATAGAACTGGTCGCTCTGCCCGCTTGCGCCACCGAAGGCCGAGAAGTAGTTGGCGCTGTCGGCCTTGTCCGCGTCGATGTCAAAGTAATTCAGGTAGGCACCTGGCCGCAGGTCCTTGTACTTGCGGAAAACAGCATTGCGCGTGCCAGGCTCGCCCGTGAGCACACCGGCCTCAACAGCACCGCTGTACTCCCAGCCCCCGGCCGTCTTGCTGGCGGGTGCTGGCTCGTAGGGTAATCCGTAAAGCTGCCCCGAAGGGGAGCGGCGCACGGTATCAAGGCCATCGTCGGCCAGCGCACGCGGGACGATGGAGCGGCCCGGTGGATTGAGGGCATTGCCCAGGGCCATATCGACACCTACGGCAGAGTCGGCCAGCGCCGGACCTGCGCCCCATTGGGCAAGGGCAAGGCCAACACCAGCGGCAAGCATTTTCATGCGGGGACGAGCGATCATGCGAAAACTCCCGGATAGATTGAATGGCGTCATGTGCGATCTCACTTTCAGTTCAGCGCTGGAAGCGGGCGCCGGATGGGCTGTTGCTGCCATGAATCGTGGAGTGGCAGTTCTGGCAGGATCGACCGGTCATGCGTTTGCTGGCCAGCGCTGCTGTGGCAGCAGCGGCCGTGTTGGCTTGCAGCCCAGTATTGGTCTGTCCGAACGATGTCGAATCGCCATTGACGACGGTGCCCAGCGTGTTGTTGCCAAACACTGCATGGCCCATGGTGCCCGTGGTGCTATGGCAGCCCGCGCACAGGGCAGGGCGCGTCTGCACCAACAGCTTGTCGGCGTTGGAGCCGTGGGCGGCATGACAGTTCATGCAGTTCTCACGCACCGGGGCGTGCTCCCACAGGAAGGGGCCGCGTTTTTCTGCATGGCAGGTGTAGCACAGGTCGTTGATGCTGTCGGCCTTGAGCAGTTTTTTGGCGGTGCTGCCATGCGGGTTGTGGCAGTCCACGCAGGTCATCTTGCCTTCCGGAACCGGCATGTGCGACTTCTTGCGAAACTCGGCGCGCTGCTGCTGGTGACAGGTCTGGCAAGTCTCGGTGATGCCGGCTTTTTTCAGCAAACCGTTGCTGGAAAAGCGCGCCATCGGGTTGTGACAGTCAGAGCAACCCAGCTTGTTGCTGGCGTGCGCGGAGCCCGGCCAGTTGATGCGTTGCCCGCCGGTGTGACAGTTCAGGCACTGGGCGGTCTGCTTTTCAATCGGTGTGTTCCACTCCTTGGAGAAGCCGACGATCAGGTTCTTGTCAGTGGCATTGAGCACATGCAGCGAGCCGTTGCCGTGGCATGCCTCGCAGACGGACTTTTCCGTGTCATTGCGCGGGTTTTCGCGGAAGACCTTGGCGTGTTGCGTATGTCCAAAAAGATTCTTCTCGGTATCGTGGCACGTGACACAGCGCTTTTCGCCGACCATGCGGGCATTGGCCATGGGGTCGGCCGCAGCGTCGGTCGCCGCCGTTGCAGCACGCGCTGGCAGGAAGCCAGATAGCAGCGCCAACCCGGCGACCAAGCACCACCTGCGCAACGGAATTGAATATTTTTTTGCCATCTGCAAATCTCCTAATGCCAATGAGCCAGTCACATCGACAACGTGACACGTAAGCAACGGTAAGAAGTTAGGCGCAGAATTGGCTTAAGAAATTACTTGAAAGATTAAGACTTCCTAAGACCCGGCTCGGAATTCCGGGATTTGTCAGTACTAACCCTTGGAATTGAAATGAGTCTCGGGGTAAACACTGTGTGGCACATAGCTGACGCTTGGCGCTGATTGAAACGAATGAGGAACGATGCGACTGTTGCTTGTTGAAGATGATGCCCTGTTGGGTGCCGGACTGCGTGCCGCGCTCAGCAGGTGGGGCTTCGCAGTAACCTGGGTCAGACAGGGGGGTGCCGCGCTGGACCAACTGGCAGCCGAGGAATTCACCGCCATGGTGCTGGACATTGGCCTTCCTGACATGAGTGGACTCGATGTGTTGCGCCGACTGCGTGCGACTGGCAATGCCCTGCCAGTCCTGGTTCTCACGGCCCGCGATACCACATACGACAAGGTGGTCAGCCTCGACCATGGCGCGGATGACTACCTGGTCAAGACCACCGATATGGAGGAACTGGTGGCGCGCTTGCGCGCACTGATTCGCCGCGCCGGCCGTGGTGGTGGCGCGTTGAGCATCGGTGACCTGACAATGAATTTGGACGCCCGTACCGTCACAAAAAAGGGGGAGCCCGTTAGCTTGTCGAAACGCGAATTTGACATACTGCGCGCGCTGATGGAGGGTGCCGGGCGCGTTCTCACCCGCAATCAACTCGAGCAGTCGATTTACGGATCTGCCCACCAAGTCGACAGCAATGCGCTTGAGGTGCACATTCACAATCTGCGCCTCAAGATAGGCGCAGCCACCCTCAAGACCGTGCGGGGTGTCGGCTACACCATCGGCGGGGCCGCCCTTTGATCGCGCTGCAACGCCATTCGCTCAGCCGGCGCCTGCTGCTGAGCTTGCTGGTCGTGACCTTTGGCTGCTGGAGCGTGATGGCCTGGCTGACCGTGCAGGACAGCGTCAACGAAATTGATGAACTCTTTGATGCCCACCTGGCCCAAACCGCCCTGGCCTTGCTACGCGTTACGGACCCGGACGAAAATGACCCGGTTGCGATCCCAAATCGGACCGAAGACCCAGCCCTTAGCGAAATCTTTCGACAGTGGCGGGAGTTGTCGGAGCGCCTCGGCGAGTTTCGGAATACGCCCAATGCGCAAAAATTTTCGAAGACGCCCACAGCACCCGCGCTCACAGGTTCAACCAATGCCCTGCACGCCGCTTACGAAAAGAACCTGCGCTACCAGGTCTGGAGCGGTCAGGGGACTTTGATTTTGAATTCTGCCAATGCACCGCCGGTGCCGATGGCCGACCGGGACGGCTATTCGCAGAGCACCGATCGGGATGGCCGGGTCTGGCGTCACTTTGGCGTCTGGGATCAGCATCACGACTTCCGCATTCTGGTCTCTGAAGCCAATGATTTGCGCGGCCAACTGGTGAACCGTATTGCCCTGCACGTCGCGCGCCCGCTGGCGCTTGGCCTGCCGATCTGGATCCTGCTGCTCTGGTTTTCCATCCGGCGCGGCCTTGATCCGCTGCGCACGCTGGCGCGTGAAATAGCCAAGCGAAAGCCCCAGAACCTCATGCCAATCAATGCAAGTGACGCCCCGCAAGAGGTGCGCCCCATGGTTCTGGCGCTGAACGACCTGCTGCAACGCATGACGCACACGCTTGAAGGCGAGCAGCGGTTCACCGCGCACGCCGCTCATGAGTTGCGCACGCCGCTGGCGGCAATCCAGGCCCAGTTGTATTTGGCCCATACGGCGGAGGGGAAAACGCAGCGAATGCAGGCCCTGACCGAGTTGCAGCAGGCGGTTGAACGGGCGATTCGGCTGGTGAGTCAGATGCTGATTCTGGCCCGCCTTGACCCGGAGCAGGCACTGCCGGATGTCCACGTGGTGAATTTTGGTGAAGTGGTGCAACTGGTCTGCGCCGAATTGGCGCCGCTTGCCTTGCAGCGCGATCAGACGCTTGACCTGGTGCTCGAGCCTGGGTTGGCACCACTGTCAGGAAACGCGGACATGCTGTCCATACTGATCCGCAATCTGGTGGACAACGCCATCCGCTACACCCCCTGCGGTGGCCACATCAATATCGATGTGCGCAACAGCGAGTCCGGCCTGCGCTTGCAGGTCTGCGACGACGGTCCCGGGATCCCCGAGGCACAGCGCGAACGTGTGTTTGACCGCTTCTACCGGCTTGCGGGCCAGGAGCAGTCTGGCACCGGCCTTGGACTGGCCATCACGCGGCGCATCGCGGAACTGCATAAGGCACGCATTGTCCTGTCTGAAGGTCAATCGCAGCGTGGGGTCACGGTCAGCGTATTGTTTTCTGTGTCACAGGAATAAGAGCGCTGCATAAGCAATCGATGCTTTAAAAGTTTGATCTCTTGAAATGAAATTTTTTTGGTAGTGGATCGGGTTGTGTATAGTCGCGCCAACCCGATTTTTGAAATTCGGGTATCACCAACTATTTGAGGAGTACGAAATCTTGAATGCATCAAACCAACGTCGCCAGTTCTTGAAAGTCGCAGGCGCAGCGCTCGCCATGATCCCGGTCGTGGCCTTTACCAACCAAGCTTTTGCTGCCACCAACGCCGGGATGCGAGCCGCCCTGAAATATCAGGATAAGCCGTTGGCTGAAAAAAGCTGTGCCAATTGCATGCAGTTCGCCCCCGGCGCTTCTGCAACAGCGCCAGGTGCTTGCAAGATCATGCCGGGTGATACCGAAATTTCTCCAACAGGCTACTGCACTGCCTGGGTCAAGAAACCCTGAAGAATGGCAGGGGGGTGAGTTCAATCACCCCAACTGCCTCACAGACCGGTCGCGGCCTGCATGTGCTGCGGATAGCGCGCGCCTTCAACGTGAATGGCGGTCGCCGCGCGGTCGATTTGATCCAGATTGTCAGCGCTCAAGGCCAGGCTTTGCGCGCCAAGATTCTCTTTCAGTCGTTCCAGCTTGGTGGTTCCCGGAATCGGCACGATCCAGGGTCTGCGTGCAAGTATCCAGGCCAGTGCGACCTGCGCCGGGGTCGCTGCCATCTCGGCAGAAATGCGTTTGAGCAAATCGGCCAGCGCCTGATTTTTCTCCATCGCAGCAGGAGTGAACCGGGGCAGTTGCCGGCGAAAGTCGCCATCACCGATCACGGTGTCCTTGCCCATCGTGCCCGTCAGGAAGCCCCGGCCCAGCGGGCTGAAAGCGACCAGACCAATGCCCAGTTCCGTGCACACCTGAAAAATGCCGTTGCTCTCGGGCTCGCGGGTCCACAGTGAATATTCGTTCTGCAGCGCCGTGACGGCCTGCACCGCGTGCGCGCGACGCACGGTCTGCTCGCCTGCCTCCGAAAGCCCGAAGTGTCGGACCTTGCCCTCGGCGATCAGGTCACGAACGGTCCCGGCGACGTCCTCAATCGGCACTGACGGGTCAACCCGGTGTTGGTAGAACAGGTCGATGACGTCGATGCCGAGTCGACGCAGCGACGCCTCGGCCACGCGGCGAATCTGCTCGGGGCGACTGTCGGTGCCGACCATCTTGCCATCGACGATCTTCATGCCAAACTTGGTTGCGATAACCACCCGTTCGCGCACCGGTTGCAACGCTGCACCGACGATCTCTTCGTTGCTATAGGGTCCGTAGACCTCGGCGGTATCGAAAAAAGTCACACCGAGCTCGACAGCGTCCCGAATTAACGCAATACCCTCGAGCCGGCTAAGCCCGGAGCCGTACCCATGGTTGATGCCCATGCAGCCGTAGCCGATCGCAGACACCTCCAACCTGTTGTTGCCGAGCGCGCGCTTTTTCATCCGATTGCCTCCATGACCGATTCAAATCCATCCTCAGGGCTGAATCTATCACGTCATATGCAGATGAAAGCGGCCATCCCCGACAATGCGACCATGGCCCTTGAAATCCACTCGAATGAAGTTCACACGGCACCGCTGGCCTCGGCCACAGTGATGTTGCTGCGTGACAGCGCGCTCGGGCCCGAGGTGTTGATGATGCGCCGACACGGCAATTCGAATGTGCTGGGCGGCGTGCACGTCTTTCCTGGCGGCAAGCTCGACGGCGCGGATGGGGAAGTCGCAGAGGAGCTTTTCGACCAGCCGCTGCAGCACTTGCTACAGGCATTGAAGCAGGAGGACCTGAACGCGAAGACCGCTGCCGCGCTGTACATCACGGCCCTGCGTGAAACCTTCGAGGAATGTGGCTTGCTGCTGTGTGATGGGGTCGCGCCGCAAGTCTTGCTGCAAGCGCGTGCGCTGTTGCGTGACGGGCTGGCCTTCGCGGCCGTGTTGCAGCAACTTGGTTTGCCACTGCAGACGCGCCATCTGGTGCCCTGGTCGCGCTGGATCACGCCGCGCGTGCCCTCAGTGAGCCACAAGCGCTTTGACACGCGTTTCTTCGTGGCGCAAGCGCCGCAGGGCCAGGAGGCGCTCCATGATGACCACGAAGCCACGGAAACCGTCTGGCTCAGTCCGGCGCAAGCCTTGCGCCAGTATTGGGATCGGCAGATCGAGTTGGCACCGCCCCAGATTCTCAGCTTGAGCCAGTTGGCCCGCTTTGACAGTGTCGCCACCGTACTGACGGCGGCCCGCAACCGGCCCCCGGCGCTGATCGAACCCTCACCGTTCGACCAGGATGGCCAGCGTGTGATCTGTTACCCCGGTGATCCACGCCATCCGGTGGCCGAGCGCGCCTGGCCTGGGCCGACGCGTCTGACCTTCCGCAACACCCGCTTCGAGCCCGAGGGTGGCCTGGCGGCCCTGCTGCTGCCACTCATTCCCGGCCATAGGTAAGGTCAGGGCAAAGCACCGAGCTAAAGGCGACCCGCGAAGTCGCACGACCGCGCCGTAAAACCTGTTCACAGCGCGCTGTGGGTAAACTGCCCTGCATGCAGACCACCACATCCTGGGACACGCTGGCCGGCCAGTACCGGTTGCACCCCGGCGCAACGCCTGCCATCGTTGGCCAACGCCCGGTGCTGGGGGCCGGGCGGCTTGGGCAGTTGCTGCGGGGGCAGCGCGGCGAACAGGTCAGCAGCAGCCTCGGTAATATTTTTACGCTTTGTTCTCACGCGCACCGTCGCACGGCGGCACTGGCGCTGGCGGCCGCGCAGACGGCTGCGCCGATCCCGCAGCCAGCGCCCGTGTTGCTGATGCTGGAGACGGCACGTGACCATTTGCGCAGCATCGCACTCGATTGGCCGCAACGCTTGCCTGACGCAGCGTTGGGCGCGCCGGCGCTGGAATGGCTGCGTGGCTGCCCTTTGCGCTTGGTGGCACCGCGTGCGCTCAGTGATGCCGATGCGGCCTGGCAGTCACTGGCCGATCTGCGCTACTGGCTGGCGCGCGACATCCTCGCGCAGGACTTGACGCTCTGGCTGACGCAGCAGTGCGAACCCGATGCGCTGGTGCGCTGGTGTGAGGCCCATGCGCAGCGATTGCCGCCAGCGCGCTGTCTGGCAGCATGGCAGCCGCTGGCGCACGTGTTGCGACCCCCGATGCGCCGCCTCGACGTGCTCGACACCGACCCGGTCGTGCAGCATGCGCACCTCACGCAACTGGCGCAGGCGATTGCCGATGTGCCCGACTTTGTTCAGCACCCGACCTGGCGCGGTCAGTGCGCCGAGACCGGCGCCTGGGCGCGGCTGCGCCATCGGCAAACGGCGTTGATTCCTGACAGCGCCTGGACGCGCCTGAGTGCACGCTGGCTGGAACTGATCGAGTTGGCCGCTGCCACACCGCAGGCTGCGGCGCCGCTGCTGGCCAGCGGCGCCCTGCACCTGGCGCCGGGCCAGGCGCTGGCCTGGTCCGAGATGGCGCGCGGCCTCTTGTTGCACTGGGTGCAGCTGGATGCCGAGGGTGCGGTGCAGGACTACCGGGTGCTGGCGCCGACCGAGTGGAATTTTCATCCCGATGGTGCGCTGGGGCGTGCCGTTGCGGCACTGGCACCGGGTGACACGGTGGCGGCGCGCGCGCTGGCGGCCGCTTACGACCCCTGCGTTGTTTGCACGGTATAGACTGCGGAAAACGGGGAGACCAACAATCCATGACAAGGGAGCCGGGATGACGCTCAATGTGCTGTGGCTGCAGTCCGGCGGATGCGGTGGCTGCAGCATGTCTTTGTTGTGCGCCGACGCAGCCGATCTGCCGCAGCTACTGCGGCGTAACGGCGTCGAGATGCTGTGGCATCCGGCACTCTCAATCGAAGGCGAGCAGGACCTGCTCGATTTGTTGGCCGATTGCCTGACCGGACGCGTGCGGCTCGACGCGCTGTGCATCGAAGGCGCGTTGTTGCGCGGTCCGCAGGGCAGCGGTCGTTTTCATGTTTTATCCGGCACTGATGTGCCGATGATCGAGTGGGTGCGCAAGCTTGCCGCTGTTGCCACCCATGTGCTGGCAGTGGGCAGTTGCGCGGCTTGGGGTGGCATCACGGCCAGTGGCAGTAACCCGACCGATGCCTGCGGCTTGCAGTTTGAGGACGAGCGCCGTGGTGGTTTGCTGGGTGCCGGTTTTGTAGCGCGTGGCGGTCTGCCAGTGATCAACATCGCGGGCTGCCCGACGCACCCGGACTGGATCACGGACACGCTGATGGCGCTCGCTGCTGGCCTGCTGGGTACCGACGATCTGGACCCGCTCGGGCGGCCGCGCTTCTATGCCGATCAACTGGTGCACCACGGCTGCACGCGCAACGAGTACTACGAATACAAGGCCAGCGCCGCCAAGCCATCCGACCTGGGCTGCACCATGGAGAACATGGGCTGCAAGGGCACGCAGGCGCATGCCGACTGCAACACCCGGCTCTGGAACGGGCACGGCTCCTGCACGCGCGCCGGCTATGCCTGCATCAGTTGCACCGAGCCCGGCTTTCAAAGTCCGGGCCATCCGTTTCACCTCACGCCCAAGCTCGCCGGCATCCCGACCGGGCTGCCGATCGACATGCCCAAGGCCTGGTTTGTTGCGCTGGCGTCGCTGTCCAAGAGCGCCACACCCAAGCGCGTCAAGAAGAACTCTCACAGCGATCATCTGGCCGTGCCGCCAGTGTCGCGCAAGACCGGGCTGCGGTGATGAGCGCCGCGCCGGGCCGCCCCAAGCAAGCTCGCACCCCCTCGGGGGGCAGCGAGGACATGAAATGCCGAGCGCGGGGGCCAGCATGAGTCGTCTGATTCTGGGTCCATTCAACCGCATCGAGGGCGATCTCGAGGTGGATATTGAGGTGCAGGACGAGCGCATTGTCGAAGCGCGTGTCAAGGCGTCGATGTTTCGCGGCTTTGAGCCGATGTTGCTTGGACGCGACCCGATGGACGCGCTGACCATCGTTCCGCGCATCTGCGGCATCTGCTCGGTCTCGCAGTCGGTGGCGGCGGCGCGCGCCCTGGCCGATGCATCTGGCGTTGTGATGCCGGCCAATGGCCAGCACGCGACCAACCTGATGCTGGCCTGCGAAAACCTGGCCGATCACCTGACGCATTTCTACGTTTTTTTCATGCCCGACTTCACGCGCGAGGTCTATGCCGACCGGCCCTGGTATGCACAGGCGCAGCATCGTTTTGCCGCGGTAGTCGGTGGCAAAGCCGGCGCTGGCCGGCACAGCGCCGCCGCGCTGGCAGCGCGTGCGAAGTGGTTTGAACTGCTGGGCACGCTGGGCGGCAAGTGGCCGCATAGCGGCGCCATTCTGCCCGGCGGCAGTTCGCGCGCGATTGAGGCCAGTGAGCGCGTGCGCTTGCTGGCCAGTCTGCGCGAAATGCGCGCCTTTCTGGAGCAGACCCTGTTCGGCGTCGCGCTGGAAGAAGTGGCGGCGCTCGACAGTCGGACGGCCTTGCAGCACTGCGCTGCGCGCGCCCCCGGCAGTGATCTGGCGCTGTTTCTTGAAATCGCCGCCGATGCGCAATTGCTTGACATGGGGCCAGGGCCCGGGCGTTACCTCAGCTATGGCGCCTACGCGCAACCCGCTGGCGGCCATGCGCTGGGGCAGGGTGTCTGGGATGCTTCCTTGCAGCAGCGCCTGCTGCTCGATGCGGCGCAGATCAGCGAGGACATGCGCCACGCCTGGCTGGCCGAAGGCCCGAACGGTCAAGCCCTGCACCCGATGGCTGGCCTGACGCAGGTGCAACCCGACAAGCCCGGTGCCTACACCTGGAACAAGGCGCCGCGCCTGGGTGGGCAGGTGGTGGAGACGGGCGCCATTGCGCGTCAACTGGTCGCTGGCCAGCCCTTGATTCACGAACTGGTGCGTATGCACGGCGGCAGCGTGTACACGCGTGTGCTGGCGCGGCTGCTGGAACTCGCGCGCATCCTGCCGCTGATGGAACAGTGGCTGCTCGCCTTGCAGCTACGTGAGCCCTATCACCTGGTGCAGGCGCTGCCGGCGCAGGGGCAGGGCAGCGGTCTGTCCGAGGCGGCGCGCGGTGCGCTCGGGCACTGGCTGCGCATCGAGAATGGCCGCATCGCCAGCTACCAGATCATCGCGCCAACCAGCTGGAACTTCTCGCCGCGTGATGCCGCCGGCACACCGGGCGCGCTCGAAGCTGCGCTGGTCGGTGCGCGCATCGACAGTTCGCTCGGGCGTGGCCAGAGCGTGGCGGTGCAACACATCGTGCGCTCCTTTGATCCTTGCATGGTCTGCACCGTGCACTGATAATTTGCTTGACCATGGCCGTCCCACCCCCTTCACCGCTGCAGCAATTACCCCCGGGCGAGATCGAGGGCCTGGACGAAGCGACCTGGCTTGACGTCATCCACAAGATGGACGAGGTCTACTCCAAGCTGGTCAGCGACGAAATCGAACTCGAAGAAAAAAACGCGCAGCTTGAGCAGTCGCAGCAGTTCATCTTCAGCCTGCTCTCGGCCATGAGCGATGTGTTGATCGCCTGCAACCAGGATGGCCTGATCGAGGAAACCAACGCCGCCTTGTGCGAACTGGTGGGCCGCAGCGAGGACGCGCTGCGCGGCACGTCGGTGCTCGATCTGCTGGCCGATGAACAAAGCGTGCAGCGCTGGCAACTGGCGCTGTACCACACTGAATCGCGCGCCGGCGTCGTGGTTGAAATCAACTTGCGTGATGCGACGGGTCAGGCGTTGCCGGTGGACCTCAACTGCACGCCACGCCACAACAGTGCCGGGCGCATGGTTGGCCATGTGCTGGTCGGGCGACCCCTGGGCGAGCTCAAGCGCGCCTACCACCAGTTGCGCGAGGCGCACGAGGCCCTGAAGCTGGCGCAGCAGCAACTGCTGCATTCAGAAAAAATGGCCTCGCTCGGGCGGTTGGTGGCCGGCGTCGCGCATGAACTGAACAACCCGATCAGCTTTGTACTGGGCAATGTGCATGTGCTCAAGCGCTATGGCACGCGTCTGGGCCAGTACCTGAGCGCGCTGCACCAGATGGATTTGCCGCAGCCGCTGCAGGCGCTGCGCGCCGAGTTGCGCATCGACCATCTGCTCAAGGACTTGCCCTCGCTGATGGAAGGCACGCTCGAAGGGGCACAGCGCACCACCGACATCGTCAGCGGTCTCAAGCGCTTCTCAACCGCGGTGCACGAGGAGGTGACGCAGGTCGAACTCAACGCGGTGGTGGAGCGCGCGATTCTCTGGGTCAAGAAAGGAACGGCGCCGCGTTTCGAGATTCACTGGCAGCGCGCTGCCGACTGCTTTGTCACGGGCAATGCCGGTCAGTTGTTGCAAGTGATGATGAACCTGATTCAAAACGCCTACGATGCGGCGCCGATTGATGGCTACACCACGCCCGAGTTGCACATCACGCTGACGTGCTCTGGCGACAACGTGCAGCTGCGCTTTGCCGACAACGGCGCTGGCATTGCCCAGGAGCATTTGTCGCGCATCTTCGACCCCTTCTTCACGACCAAGAGCGTGGGCAAGGGCACGGGGCTGGGTCTGTCGATCAGCTACGGCATCGTCGAGCAGCATGGTGGACAACTCAGCGTCGAGAACCTGCCGCAAGGGGGTGCCCAGTTCACCTTGAGCCTGCCACTTTCCGTTCGATAGACTTGGCCCAAAATCAAACCCCATTCGAATCCAGTCAACTCCGAGGTACGCCATGAAAAACGCCCGTCGATTGATCACCCTGGCCACTTTGTTTGCCGCCGCCACGTCCCAGGCTCAATGCCTGAGCGACGCGCAGGTGGAAGATTTTGTCGGCAGTTATTTTGCAAAAACCCCAGCCGTGAATCCGCCAGCCTCGTCCGAAGAAGACGGCGCCTGCACGCGCGGCAAACTCAACGCTGTGCTGTCCAAACGCCTGGGCAAGGTGATTGGTTACAAGGCTGGGCTGACCAATCCGGCGGTGCAAAAGCGCTTCAATTACGACAAGCCGGTCTGGGGCAAGCTCTACGAGGGCATGCTGTTGCCCAGCGGTGCCAGCGTGGCGGCCGGTTTTGGTGCCAAGCCCTTGTACGAGGCCGACATGCTGGTGCGCGTCAAGAGCGAGGCCATCAACCAGGCGACGACGCCGATGGAGGTGCTCGATGCGATCGACCAGGTCATCCCCTTTATCGAACTGCCGGACTTGATGGTCGAGAGCATTCCCAAGCTCAACGGGCCTGCGGTGTCGGCCATCAACGTCGGTGCGCGTCTGGGCGTGGTGGGCACGCCGATTGCGGTGCCGCAGTACCGCGCTGAACGCTACGCCATGCTCGATGCGCTGCGCGACATGAACGTGGTGGTGACAGACGCAGCCGGTGCGCGTCTGGGCGGTGGCAAGGGCAGCGACATTCTGGAACACCCGCTCAATGCGGTGGTCTGGTTGGCGCAGGCGCTGGCCAAGGAGGGACTTGCCATGAAGCCGGGCGAGCTGATCAGTCTGGGTTCCTTCTCGGCGCTGCTCGCGCCCAAGGCGGGTCTGCGCGCTACCGTGAGTTACGATGGCCTCAGTGGCGCCGCTCCGGTCTCGGTGAGTTTCAAGTAGGCGCTGCCTTGGCGTCATCCGCCATCGGACCGAACCTCCACAAGAACAGGCTTTATGCAAATCGATCCCGCACTTCAATCTGCTGCCAGCAACTACAAGCTGCTGACCAACCTGGTGCTGCCACGACCCATCGCCTGGATCAGCACGCGCAGTGAAAGCGGCGTCATCAATCTGGCGCCGTTCAGCTTCTTCAACGCCATTGGCAGCGAGCCCCCCTACGTCATGGTCAGCGTCGGTCTGAACGATAAGGGACAAGCCAAGGACACGGCGAAGAACATCGCGTCCAGCGGCGAGTTTGTCGTGAACATGGTGACCGAGGAACTATTCGACGCCATGAATATTTCAGCCGCCGACTTTCCACCCGATCAGAGTGAACTTGAAGCAGCGCGACTGCAAACTGCGCCCTCGGTTCATATTCAGACACCGCGTGTCGCGCAAGCGCAGGTGAGTTTTGAGTGCAAGCTTTTCAGCGCGCAGCAACTGGGCAAGAACACGCTGTTCATCGGCGAAGTCGTGATGTTCCATGTGGCCGATGCGCTGATGGGTGAGCGTCTGCGCGTGAATGATTTTTCGCCGCTTGGAAGGCTGGGCTCACCCTCGGTCTATTGTCGTACCACCGACCGGTTTGACATCGCGCGCATTTCCTACGCCCAGTGGCTGGAGCGCAAGCCATAACGCCTTTCACGTGGGGGCCAATCCGGCCCTGGCACGGGCACACTCAGTAGGTCAGGCAAAGATAGCCGAACCAGGTGTTGTTGTCCGCCGGATTGAAGCTGTTGTCGTTGAGCTTGCGGGCGGCGCCAGCAGGATGATCGTGAGGGCGACCGCGATGGTGACCAGACCCAGCGTCAGGCCCGAGAACAGTTGCCGCACGCCTTGAGTTTTCTTGCTATTGAACGACATGGCAGGGTCCCTTTCTGAATGCTTGGGTTGAAGGCTGATGCACTGCTTGTGCTCCGATGTCTTCATTCTGGTAATGGCAACTTAAGTTCGGCTTAAATTGCGATGCGGCAAAATTAAGCCAGCCCTAACAGTTTTTTGGAGCACCGCATGAGGATTGACAGCCTTGATCATCTGGTTTTGACCGTTGCCGACATCGAGGCGAGCGTCGCCTTTTACACAAAGGTTTTGGGCATGGAGGTCGTCATCTTTGCCGGCGGCCGCAAGGCCTTGTCGTTTGGTACGCAGAAGATCAATCTGCACCAGCACGGCAAGGAGTTTGAACCCAAAGCCGATGCACCGACACCGGGCTCGGCTGACTTGTGTTTCATCACGTCCGTGCCATTAGCCGAGGTGGCCGGTCATTTCGCGGCCTGTGGTGTCGCTGTCGTCGAAGGCCCGGTGCAGCGCACCGGCGCTATCGGCGCTATTTTGTCGCTCTATGTGCGCGACCCTGATCAGAATTTGATCGAAGTCTCGAATCAGATCGCAATACCAAAATCCTGCTCAAGCGTGACAGCCGGATAGTGAAACCGTACCGGGCCATCCGGGCGCTCATTCACATACTGGAACACCAGCGGATCGGTGCTGGCGCGGACCTCGGCAACGCTGCCCTGGAACGCAACCTTGCCGCTGTCGAGGATGATGACATGGTCGGCAATTTCCAGAGTCTGCTTGAGTTCGTGCGATACAAACAGGCTGGTCAGTCCCATGGAATCATTGAGTTGACGGATCAGGTTCGCCGCGACCCGCAGCGAGATCGGATCGAGGCCTGAAAACGGCTCGTCGTACATCACCAGATCGGGGTCCAGTGCAATGGCCCGTGCAATGCCAATGCGCTTGGCCATGCCGCCCGACACTTCGCTGGGCATGAGATGACGCGCGTTGCGCAAGCCCACCGCGTTGAGTTTCATCAGGACGATGTCGCGGATCAGCGGCTCCGGCAGATCGGTGTGCTCACGCAGCGGGAAGGCGACGTTCTCGAACACGCTCATGTCGGCAAACAGGGCACCGAACTGGTACAGCATGCCCATGCGGCGTCGCACGGCGTAAAGCTGCTGCTGATTCATGGGGCCGATGTCCTGCCCGTCAAACAGCATTTGCCCGGACCATGCGCGTTGCTCGCCACCCATGAGCCGCAGCGTGGTCGTCTTGCCGCCACCCATCGGACCGATCAGCGCCGTGACTTTGCCGCGCGGGATGTGCAGCGTCACGTCATCGAGAACAGCGCGCTCGCCGTAACCGAACGTGAGATTGCGCATTTCGACAAGTGAGGGGGGCGTGGTAGGGGACATAAATACTCGAAGCGGACGGAGCCCGGCACGCAAATGATAGAGGATTCAGGAGTCGGGCTCGGCCAGGCGCCAAAATGCAGGGTATGGAAGCAGAGGCCTGAAAACTGATATATACTTGACATATCAAGTAACTAACAACCTCAATCCAATGACACCTACCCCAACCGTGAATGCCAGCGCAGCGCAGGCCGACGCAGGACTCGATTTTTGTTTGCGCCTGACACGCGCCTACGCGACCTTGACGCGGCGCTTGGACAACGCGCTTTCCAATCTGCACGGCCTGAGTTTTGGTGACTTCATGATTCTGTATTACCTCGATCGGGCGCCGGGAAACAGATTGCGACGCATCGATTTGGCGGAACGCTTGGGCGTGACCGCATCGGGGGTGACACGCAGCCTGTTGCCACTTGAAAAAGTCGGCCTTGTGGCGCGACAACCCGACCCCCGCGATGCACGGATTGGCTACGCTTCGCTGACAGAAGCCGGGCAACAGTTGCTCAAATATGCGCTGGTATCGGTGGTGCCGATTGCGCAGGAAGCGGTCCAGGTGGTGCCAGCGGACCAGATCGAGGCACTATCGGGTCTGCTCGGACAGCTGGCCGGCATAAATCTCTCGAACAATTAGCATTGCCGTATAGGCCACATCGCCGCAACCGGCGATGGACAGCGTCGGCATGGCCTTCGGTTTGCACCACGTTACAGCGCAAGTTGCTCAGTGGCGCTTGCGGCTTCGGCCAACTGGCTGGTGCCGCTAGCGCAGACGGCCGCGGGTGTGTGGGCGAGGTGGTCGAAACCCATCAGCATGGAGCCGTTGACCGTGAACGCGATCAGGCAGGCGATGGCGAGGCTGCTGATGCGGATGCGTTGTGTGCTGGCGTAGTTCATGGTGTTCTCCGGTTCGTGAGCCCCTGTGGCTCGATGGGTGAACTGTAGAAAAACCTGCCCCGGGTTGCCAGCGCTTTGCGATGAACTGCAGCACGGTGCGAAAGACCGCGTGTTTCACCCGATCAACCGCGCGCACCTGATCAATATCCCTCTTTTGGGGGATAGCCAGGCAGCCCTGACGTCGCTAATCTCGGGTGCATCGCTTGCTTCGCCCCGTTCCCATGAAACTTCTTGCATTGCTGTTGATTCTGTTCGCGCTGGTCGCCTGCGGCGGCGGTGGCGGCGACCCGGGCGCCAGCTCAGGTTCGGGTGCTGTGGCTTCTGGCAGCCTGTGCGGGCACGACGTGGGCCCCAACCTGATCGAAGGGACGGTGAGCAAGGTGCACGACGGCGACACCATCACCGTCAATGGCGAGAGCATCCGGCTCGACGGCATCGCCCCGATGGCCACTCAAAGGGCCCCACTTATGGCCAGTCAAACTGCTCCACCCCGACCACCGTAAATTGATTTGCTGACCTGGGCGCACCAGTAGCTCGGAGGTCACCGGGCAGGACGTTACTTTCACCCCCTCACCTTTGAGGGGATAACCGGAGTGAA
>CAIWNX010000002.1 GCA_903914175.1 uncultured beta proteobacterium
ATCCCAATTACCTGAGCGACCCCGACGACATGCAGCGCATGGTTCGCGGCTTCAAGCTGATGCGCCAAATCCTGGCACAACCGGCACTGGCCAGCCTGGGCGGCAAGGAGTTGCCTGCCTGCGCCGCCGCGCAAAGCGACGAGCAGATCGAACAGTTCATCCGCAATAACGCCGACACCATTTACCACCCGGCTGGCACCTGCCGCATGGGCAGCGGCGCCAACGATGTGGTCGATGCGCAGTTGCGTGTGCACGGGCTGCAAGGCCTGCGCGTGGTGGACGCCTCCATCATGCCGCGCCTGGTCAGCGGCAACACCAACGCCCCGGTGATCATGATTGCCGAGAAAGCCGCCGACATGATCAAGGCATCACAACGCACGCAGTAACGCCTAAAACGGGCGATCCGCCTTGGTTTGTCATTGCGGGCTCGCCCCGCAATCCATGGTGCGCGGGCTCTGGATCCCGGATCAAGTCCGGGATGACGACTGCGGGGTCCGGGATGACGACTGCGGGGTCCGGGATGACACCCTCGGGGCCGGCATGACAGGTTTCTACCCCCGAAAACGCTTGCGCGTCAGGGCCAGCGCGACCCAGAAGCCGACCACGGCGTAGACCAGCAGTACCAGCACGGGGCGCAGCACCTGATCGGGCCACTGGTCCATGAACAGCGGACGCACCAGATCAACGGCATTGGTCAGCGGCAACCACTGCGAAACGCTGCGCACGATCGGCGGCAACTGTTCGAGTGGAAAGAAGATGCCACTGAGAAACATCATGGGCGTGAGAAACAGCGTGAAGTAGTAGGTGAAAAAGTCATAGCCCTTGGCCAGCGCGTTGAAGATCAGCGCCAGGCTGCTGAAGGTGATGCCAACTCCCAGCAGCACCGGCCAGGCCACCAGTAGCTTGGGTGAGTAACTGATGCCCAAGCCCAGCATGACGCCCAGGATCGCCGTCACCGTAAACAGTGCCTTGAACGCCGCCCATAACATTTCGGCCAGCACGACGTCGTCCAGATTGACCGGCGCGTTCATGATGCCGTCCCAGGTCTTTTGCACGTGCATGCGCGAAAACGCCGAGTACAGCGCCTCGAAACTGGCTGCGTTCATGGCACTCATGCAGATTGAGCCGCTGGCCAGAAACAGGATGTAGGGCACCTTGGTGCCGGCCACCGTGACCTGCCCGACCAGCGCGCCCATGCCGTAGCCGAAGGCCACCAGCCACATCAGCGGCTCGGCAATGTTGCCGACCAGGCTCGGGATGGCGAGCTTGCGCCAGACCAGCAGGTTGCGCAGGAATACCGGCCACCAGCGCCAGGAGAGTTGCGGTGCGCGCCAGACGCTGTAGTCGTCTGATCGTGTCAGTGAATTACTCATGCCTCCTCCCTGATCTGGCGACCCGTCAGCTTCAAAAACAAATCTTCCAGATTGGCCGGTCGGTGCAGGGTGCGCAGTTGCGGGTAGGCACCCAGCGCCTGCAGCAGGGGCTTGGCGTCGCGCGTGTAGAAAAAGACCGTTTCACCGCTGACCTCGACGCGCGCTGCCAGCGCCTTGAGCGGCCCATCCACCAGCGCCAGTGCGCCGGCACCGTAGACCTCGACCACGTCGGGCTCCAGATGCTGGCTGATCAGGTCGCGCGGTGCGCCCTCGGCGATCTTCTTGCCGTGGTCCAGCACCAAGAGGCGCGTGCACAAGCGCTCGGCCTCGTCCATGAAATGCGTCGTCAGCAGGATTGACTTGCCTTCCTGCAACAGCAACTGCAGCCGCTCCCACATCAAATGGCGTGCCTGCGGATCGAGCCCGGTGGTCGGTTCGTCGAGCAGCAGCAAGCGCGGGTCGTTAACCAGGGCGCGCGCCAGACTCAACCGGCGCTTCATGCCGCCCGAGAGTTCGCCCGGTTTGGCGTTGGCCTTGCTGGTGAGACTGGCAAACTCCAGCAGTGCCGGAATGCGCGCGCGAATCTGCGCTGACTTCATGCCGAAGTAACGCCCATAGACCAGCAGGTTCTCGGCGCAAGTGAAGTCGGGGTCGAGCGTGTCCATCTGACTCACCACACCGAGTTGCGCCTTGATCGCCAGCGCATCGCGCGGCATGGACAGGCCAAAGGCGGTGATGCTGCCGGCATCAGGCGTGCTTTGCCCCAGGCACATGCGGATGGTAGTGGTCTTGCCGGCGCCATTGGGGCCAATCACGCCCAGGCATTCGCCAGCGGCAATCTGGAACGACAGGTCATCGACCACGGTGTTGTCGCCGTAGCGCTTGCTCAGGTGTTCGACGGAAAAGAGGACAGGATTCATGGCTGCTGGTATACCTTACTGGAACGCCACTTCGGCAAAGCTGCGCAGCTTGCGGCTGTGGAGCTGATCAACACCCTGCTCGCGCAAGAGCTCGATGGCGCGCATGCCGATGCGCAGGTGCTGATCGACGCGCTCGCGGTAAAAATGATTCGCCATGCCGGGCAGCTTGATCTCGCCGTGCAGCGGCTTGTCGCTTACGCACAGCAGCGTGCCATAGGGCACACGAAAACGAAAGCCGTTGGCGGCGATGGTGGCGCTCTCCATGTCCAGCGCCACAGCACGGCTCTGGCTGAAACGGCGCTGTGGGCCGTTGTCGGGCAGCAGTTCCCAGTTGCGGTTGTCGGTGCTGGCCACGGTGCCGGTGCGCATGATGCGCTTGAGCTCCGGGCCTTTGAGTTGCGTCACCTCCGACACCGCCGCTTCCAGTGCCATCTGAATTTCAGCCAGTGCCGGCACCGGCACCCACAGCGGCAGCTCTTCGTCGAGCACATGGTCCTCACGCACATAACCGTGGGCCAACACGTAGTCGCCGAGTTGCTGCGAGTTACGCAGGCCGGCGCAGTGGCCCAGCATGATCCAGGCATGCGGGCGCAGCACGGCAATATGGTCGGTAATGGTCTTGGCGTTGGCCGGGCCGACGCCGATATTGACCATGCTGATGCCGCTGCGATCCGCGCGCATCAGGTGGTAGGCCGGCATCTGCGGCAGGCGTGGCGGCACTTTGCCCAGGTCGGGGAAATTGGAATCTGACCCCGATTTTGTTGTGACGACGTTGCCAGGCTCGACAAAAGCGACGTACTCGCTGGCAGGGTCGGCCATGGCTTCATGCCCGAGGCGCACAAACTCGTCAATGTAGAACTGGTAATTCGTGAACAGCAGGAAGTTCTGAAAGTGCTCGGGCGCGGTGCCGGTGTAGTGGCGCAAGCGGTGCAGCGAGTAGTCAACCCGCGGCGCCGTGAACAGCGAGAGCGGCTGCGCCTCGCCGGCGCGCGCCACGTGCGTGCCATTGGCAATGCCGTCGTCCATGGCAGCCAGATCGGGCAGATCAAACACATCGCGCATCAACTGGCGCCGCTGCGCGCTCAGGCTGCCCTCGATGTGGTCGTTCTCGGCGAACGAGAAATGCACGGGAATCGATTGCGAGCTGGTGCCAACTTCCAGTTCAACACCATGGTTTTCCAGCAGCAGGCTGAACTGTTCCAGGTAGTAGCCGGCGTACAAGTCGGGCCGCGTCACAGTTGTCTCAAAGCGCCCGGGGCCGGCGACAAAGCCGTAACTCAGGTGCGCACTTTCCTGCGCACTCAGACGCGCCACGGTGTCGGTCTGCACGCGCACAAACGGGTAGCAGGCCCGCACGTGACCCGGCAGGCTCTCGCCAGCAACAAAGCGCTGCATCGCCAGGCGCAGGTGGGCGATGCTGCTGTCGTAAATCTCACGCACGCGCGCCAGCGCCGCAACCGGATCGGTAAAGCGGGCCGGGGCAATAAAGCTGGGCAGATAGGGCATGGCGGTATTGTTTCATGGTCTGGCGCGACCCGGCGTACGCTGCGCCGGTTTTAGCGGCCGACGAGTGGATTAAAGGACTTACAAGCGCAAGGCTCAAGCGCAAAGCCCTATGCTTGCCGCTTGTTCATTTGCCTGTCCTCTTGCCCCGCATGCCCATCTCCCTGCACCCTCTCGAAACCCTTTGTCGATCAGCCGCCGCTTGTCTGTTGCTGCTGGTCAGCGTGCTGAGCCTGAGCGCCTGCTCCACCGCGCCGCCGGCGGGGGTAACGGTCGTAACGCCGTTTGACCTCGGCCGCTACCAGGGCAAGTGGTACGAGATTGCGCGCCTGGACCATTCATTCGAGCGCGGGTTAACCGATGTCAGCGCCAGCTACCAGCAACAGGCCGACGGCAGTGTGCAGGTGATCAACCGCGGCTACAACAGCCAGCGTGGCGAGTGGAAGCAAGCCATCGGACGCGCCCTGTTCACCGGCGACCCGCAGCGCGCATCGCTCAAAGTCTCGTTCTTCGGGCCCTTTTATGGCGGCTACCACGTCGTCGCGCTCGATCCACAGTACCGCTGGTCCATGGTGATAGGGCCGGACCGCGACTATCTCTGGATCCTGGCCCGCGACAAGCAGTTGTCACCCGAGGTCCGTGCGCAACTGCTGCACCAGGCACGCGAACTGGGCATAGCGGTTGAGCAACTGATCTGGGTTGAACAGTCGCGCAAAGAGGAGTAATTGAACCCGCCATAGAGCCACTGCTTTATCAAACCGGCCCGAAAACGCCCCACACCAGTTTCTCGGGCTTGACGTATTTGCGCCAGACGCTGTTGATCTGCTCGGCCGTGAAGGATTCGATCAGGGCGTCGTTCTTTTCGCGCTCGTTTCGGGGCACCTGAAACTCCATCTCGTAGGCCATAAAGCTCATGGCCCAACCATCGCCCGAGCGCGAGCGCAGGCGATCAGCCAGGTATTCGCGCTTGAAGCTGGCGACCTCGGCCGCCGTGAAGCCCTCGCGCAGCGAGCGTGCCAGCTCTTCCTGCAAGGCTTGTTCGGCCACGGCGACGTTCTTCGGTGCCACCTCGGCGCTCAGTGAAATACTGCCGCTGCGTTCATACGAACTCGCACCAAAACCAGCGCCGGCGCTGTAGCTCAGGCCACCCGCCTCACGCAGGCGCAGCCACAGGCGCGAACCGGGACCGCCGCCAAAGATGCGCGTTGCCAGTTGCAGGGCAAAGTAGTCCTCGTCCATGCCCTGGGCCGCGACCGGCACTGACTGAACTCCTTTAATGCTGCTGTTGCTCTTGTCCGGGGTGTCAAACACCAGACGCGCTGGCGCGACCTCGAGCAGTGGCTCGGCAATCCGCCGCCAGGGCTCCGTGGCGCGCCAGTTGTCGAGCGCCAGCGTCACCGCCTGCTGGTATTCGCTGACGTCCACCGGACCGAGCAAACTGAGCTGCGCATGCTGCGCGCCGTAGAAGCGGCGGTAGAAGGCGTAGGCCTGGTCACGCGTGACGGCCTTGATCTCCTGCAATGACTCTTCGAGCGTGTGCTGGTAGCGCGGGTCGCCTTTGACATAGGGGTTGCCATAGCGGCTCCAGTCGTTCTCCGCCTGAGCCGACTTGTCTTTGATCTGGCCTTCGATGCCCTTGAGCATGGCGCTGCGCACCTCTTCAAACTCGGCCTGCGGAAAATTCGATTCCTTGAGCAAATGCATGGCCAGCGCCAACGCTGGCTTGAAAGCATCTTTCTTCGCCCGCAGGGAAAGGCTGCCGCCGCTGTCGCCAAAACCCATGCTGAGTGCGGCGCCAAGCTTGTTCAGTTCATCCTGGATCTGTTGCCGCGACATCCTGGCCGTACCCCGCTGCAACATGGCGCCTGCCATCGTGGCCGGTGCGTCCTGGTTTTGCAAGGCCTCGACATTGCCAAATTTGAAGCGGATGTTCAGGTTGACCAGATCGCCGCGCACCGGCTTTCCCAGCATGGCAGTCTTGATGCCCCCGGGTGTCGTGGCGAATACCACTTTGTCGTGCAGCGACGCAATGCCGAAGTCAAACGCAAGCGACTCCAGCCCCTTCTCACTGAGCGTGTAGCCCTGAAAATAGGCCGCGACTTCGGGCATGGCGCCAGCCGGTGCGCGCGCTGGCGTGGGCGTTGGAATCAAATGGCCCAGCGTGCGGTTGTCGCGCAGAAGGTAGCTGCGCGCGACGCGGTTCACATCATCAAGCGTCACTGCCTTGACACGGTCGCGCGATACGAACACGGCGCGCCAGTCGCCATTCACCTCCGCGGCCATGGCACCATTGGCCACTGCCGCCGCGTTGGCAAAAGCCAGTTCCAGATTCTTGTTGATCTTCGCTTTGGCACGGTCGAATTCGTCCTGCCGGATCGGCTCCTGGTTCAGGTTTTCAACAACACCGAGCAGCAGTTTCTGGCGCGCGGCGGCTTCATCGTCAGGCCCAAAAACAACGCCAAACATCAGCATGCCGGCCTCGCGCTGCGCGCCCGGTGCCGCAAAGACCGCTTGCGCCAATTTGCTCTCAACCAGCGCCTTGTGCAGGCGTCCCGAAGGCGCATCACCCAGCGCGGTGGTCAACACCTGCAAGGCCGCGCTGTCGGGGTGCAGCATCGGCGGGGCGTGATAGCCCAGCAGGATCAGTTGTGCCGTTGCGGGTCGGCGCACCACCACGCTGCGCTCGCCGTCCTGCGCCGGCTCCAGCGTGTAGGTCTGAGGGATCGGCGCATCGGGGCGTTGCAGCGCACCCAGGGCTTGCTGCACGCTGGCCAGCGTGCGCGCCGGATCGAACTTGCCGGCCACGATCAGCACCGCGTTGTCGCTCCGGTAGTAGCGGCGATAGAAAGCCTGTAGCTTGGCAATATCGACGTTTTCGATATCCGACTTGGCGCCGATGGTTGACTTGCCGTAACCATGCCAGAGGTAGGCGGTGTGCGCCATGCGCTGACTCAGCGCCGCAAACGGATTGTTCTCGCCCATTTCAAACTCGCTGCGCACCACGGTCATCTCGCTGTCGAGGTCCTTCTTCGCAATAAAGCTGTTGACCATGGCATCCGCCTGCCAGCCCAGGTACCAGTCCAGCGATTCCTGGCTCGATACAAAGGTAGCGAAATAGTTGGTGCGGTCGGCCGTGGTGGAGCCGTTGAAACTGAAGCCGCGCTTGCGGAATTCGGTCTTCGGATCGGGCGTCCCCGGTGTGCCCTTGAAGATCAGATGTTCCAGCAGGTGCGCCATGCCGGTCTCACCGTAGCCCTCATGGCGCGAACCCACCAGATAGGTCAAATTAACGGTCACGCGATCGTCTGCCAAGTCGGGCGCCAGCAGCACTTTGAGGCCGTTGGCGAGCCGGAACTCGGTGATGCCTTCGACCGTCTGGACCTTGCGCACGCCCGGCGGTGGCGCGGACACTTCCTGTGCCCACGCGCCAAGCGCAAGTTGCAGCAGCAACACGGCCGATACAAGGGCGCGCCCCAGCCCACTCCCAACACCTTCAACAAGTTTCATGCTTCTTTCCTGATCAAGTATTCAAACAAAGCGGTCGGCCTCAGGGCCGCAAAAAGTCCGCAATCGTCTGCTGCGCGAGGGTATCAGGAATGCTGCTTTTCGTATTGGCGGTCGCGCCAGCGCCCGTGCGGTCAAAGTTTTGCTGCCAGGTCTTTGCCGGATCAAACCCGACGCCAAACATGTCATCGATGAAATGCGTGTTGTCGCCGGGCTCGTCGCAAGCCGATGGATTGCGGTCCGCTGCGGCTGCCGCCAGAACGATACGATGCTCGGCGGCAAGCTTGGGAACAAAGGAAGCGGCGCGGCAGGACGAGATCATCAGCACGGTGGGCGCCTGGCCCAGCGCATCCAGCCAGACCCGCAGGTGCCTGGATTGCAGCGGCGCGTAAAGGTCGCTTGCCGCCTTGCTACTCAGCGTCGCGACCTTGCCATGGGGCGCGACCAGGACCACCACGGTCAGCGGGTATTTTCTTGACCACTCGGCCATGCGCGTCAAAGCCTGGCGCAAAGTATTGAGCGTGGCAGCGGGATAAGGGCCTTGCTTGTGATGGGTGTCATTGCTCAGAACAATGCTTTGCAGTTTCGGGTTGACCGCTTGCAATCGCTGTTGCACACGCAGCACATCCTCATGAAAAGCCGGCGACTGTGCGTTCTGCGCCGCACCGAGGTAGAGCACCGAGCGCGCACCGCTGGTTGCCTGTTCGAGCGTGCGCTCGATCGTTGCCAGTTGCTGCTCCAGCAGCGCGTCAACCGGCGCTTGCACATCAGCCATCGCAGCGTGCTGCACAACGCCGGCCAGCAGAAAAGTCAGGACGCCTGACCAAACGCGGCGCTTGAGTTGTTGTATGCCCATGGACCCTCCTCTTGTTCGCCAGCAAACTGCACACACGCAATTCGGCTGTGCCGGATGCAATCCATTTTGACGAGTCCTCTTGGCAACGTCCATCCCCAGAACGGGGGATGGACCGGGGCTTTAAGCTGCTGTTAAGCTCAGAACCAGTTCTAAGCTTTTGAAGGGAGACTGCCATGGCGAACGCATCAAGTCCAATCAAGCGCGTCTTGCTCATCGTGTCGGGGCTGCCCCTGATCCTGCTCGTCCTGGCCAGCGCGCTGCTGCTCTATTTCGGCATCCCGCGCAATGCCGCCGGCATGGCGGCCAAGGGGGTTTGTTCCGCCGCTTTTGTTGCGGGAAGGCCCTGGCAGAAACTCATGGCTGAAGATGTGTTGCCGGCCAGCCCGATCCTGGGGCTGATCAGCATCGACGTCGATGAAAACGCACGCAGCGTGACGGCCCGCTTCGCCGGTCTGTTTGCGCGCTCGGCGGTGCTGCTGCCGCAGCGCGGTTGTGTACTCGACCTGGCGCCATCGAAGGCCCCGACACCGCAGACCATGGCACAACCGGAGCAGCCCTGGCCACTGGGCGAAGCAGCCGTACCGCCCGCGCAATGGGGTGCTGGCGTCGATGCCCCGGCTTTGCAAGCCATACTGGATCAGGCCTTCGTCGGCGCCGGCGACCCGGGCGCCGCCAACGCGCGCGGCGTTGCCGTCGTGCACAAAGGCCGCCTGCTGGCGCTTCGCACGGCACCCGGGTTCGCGGCCGGCACACCGTTGCACGGCTGGTCCATGAGCAAGACCGTCACCGGCATGCTGATGCACAAGCTCGCCGCCGAAACACAGTTGTCACTTGATTCGCCGGTGGTGGATGCCTTCCCGGCCGCCCGCGCGCCGGCATGGCTCGCCAGTTGGCGCGGCGATGGCCGCAAGACCATCAAGGTGTCGGACCTGCTCTACATGCGCGACGGACTGGCCAGCACCGAGGATTACCAACCCTGGGGCTCGGTGCCGCAAATGCTGTGGGGGCACGCCGACGTGGCGGCATTCGCGGCGGCTGTGCCGAGCGAGGCCGCACCCGGCACGCGCTGGCGTTACCTCAGCACCACGGCCAATCTGCTCTCAAGTGTGGCGCGTGGGCGCTTCAGCAGCGATGCCGATTACTGGGCCTATCCGGCCAAAGCCCTGTTCGATCCGATTGGCGCGCGCAGCGCCGTGCTGGAGAGCGACAGCGTGGGCAACTGGGTCGGCTCCTCCTACGTCTGGGCCAGCACCGGCGACTGGGCGCGTCTGGGCCAGTTGATGCTGAACGATGGCCGCTGGGGCCAGACC
Source organism: uncultured beta proteobacterium (assembly GCA_903914175.1). Classification (GTDB taxonomy): domain Bacteria; phylum Pseudomonadota; class Gammaproteobacteria; order Burkholderiales; family Burkholderiaceae_C; genus Rhodoferax. Next base: position 9,467 of record CAIWNX010000002.1, read on the forward strand.
CAGGTACTGCCACTCGGCTGGCTGCAGCGCGCGGCAGCGCCTTCAACCGCGCAGGGCGAAGGCCAGGGTTACAGCGCCATGAGCTGGCGCATCGGCGACCCGCTGGCCGGCGAATGCAAGGGCCACGGATTGCCGCCGGACACGCTGGCGATGATCGGGCACTGGGGCCAGATCGTTGCCATGGTGCCCTCGCGCCAGACCGTCATCGTGCGCCTGGGCTGGACCTTCAAGCGCAGCGCGTTCGACAACTGCGCCTTGGTAGCGCAAGTGCTCAAGGCGCTGCCCCGCGAGTGACATTGCGCCATTGCTGCCATACTGCGACCCTGGTAAAAACCTTGGAAAGCCAGTATCGATGTTGAAGTTCACCTGCTGTGACGCAGTCCAGCAATTTTCCTCCGGTTGTCAGGCGCAGGTGCTGCGCGGTATCACGCGCGGCTACGAGCGCGAATGCCTGCGCGTCGACGCGGCCGCCCATCTGGCCACGACAGTCCACCCGCACGCGCTGGGCTCCAAGCTGACACACCCCTGGATCACCACCGATTATTCGGAAGCACTGCTGGAATTCATCACGCCACCGTCTCAAGACCCGCAACAACCGCTGCGCTTCCTGCACGACATTCACCGTTTTGTGGCGCCGCAACTCCAGGGCGAAGTGATGTGGGCCAGTTCCATGCCGTGCATGCTGGGACCCGACAGCGAAATCCCGATCGCCAACTACGGCAACTCCAATGCGGCGCGCTTCAAGTATGTCTACCGCGAGGGCCTGAGCCTGCGCTATGGCCGCAAAATGCAAACGATCGCCGGCGCGCACTACAACTGGTCGCTGCCCGATGAGTTCTGGGCCGCGCTGAAGGACTGTTGTGCGGCTCCGAGCCGAACGCAAGACTATGCCAGCGAGCGCTATTTCGGACTGATCCGCAATTTTCTGCGCTATGGCTGGCTTGTGCCCTATCTGTTTGGTGCCTCGCCGGCGCTATGCGAATCCTTTCTACAAGGGCAAGCTTCCGATTTGCCGGTGCTGACGCCGGGCACGCGTTACGGTCCCTACGCCACCAGTCTGCGCATGAGTGACCTGGGCTACCACAACCGGGCCCAGGCCAATCTGGTCGTGAGCGTCAATTCGCTCTCTGAGTACACGCAGGCCCTGGAAGCGGCGATTCGCACGCCCGATCCGTTCTACACCGAAATCGGCGTGCACGAAGGCGCACACTGGAAGCAGCTCAATGCCAATTTATTGCAGACCGAGAGCGAGTTCTACGCCGCGATCCGGCCCAAACGAACCGGCGCTGAACGCCCGGCCAAGGCGTTGCAAACACGCGGCGTCGAATACGTGGAAATGCGCTTGTTCGACCTCAATCCCTTCGTCGACATTGGAATCACGCCTGAGCAAGGCCACTTTGCCGACGTGCTGCTGCTGATGTGCCTGTTCCGCGACAGCCCGCCCATCACCAGCCGCGAGCAGGCCGAAAACGACGAAAACAAGCGGCGCATCGTCAACCACGGCCGCCAGCCCGATCTGCGCTTGCTGGCGCATAACCGCGAGCAGCCGTTCCGCCCCCTGGCGCACGAATTGTTTGACGACATGCAGCCTTTTGCCGAAATGCTGGACGCCGCTTACGGTGGCATCCAATACGTCACGGCCATGCAGGTGCTGCGCCAGCGCATCGACCAGCCTGACAGCACCCCCTCGGCCCAGGTGCTGGCCGGTGTGCGCGCGCACGGCGGCTTTGCCAACTTCACCTTGCAGTTGTCGCAACAGCACCATGCAAGCCTGCTGGCACAGCCGCTGGACGCGCTCGCCCACACCCGATTCGGGGCCAGCGTGCAAACTTCCTGGCAGGACCAGCAAAGACTGGAGGCGCAGGACCAGGGCAGCTTTGACGACTACGTGGCGCGCTACTACGCCTGAAAACAACACTTGGCCGGCGCCGATACGGAAAATTTCAGCCCTGGACAAGTGTTTCCTGCGCTGGATCAAGCCAGCCACCGTGTCAGTCGTAAAGTTTTGTCAAGCCACAAGAAAAACGAAGGCGTCCCGTAAAATCGGCCGACTATATTTGTCTCAGATCAAGCATTGAATACCGCCCCGTCCCTTTCGTTTTCCAAGCTGGGTTGCAGTCGGGGCGGACGCCAACTTTTTCAGGGTGTTGACTGCCGGCTCGAAGCCGGCCGCTGGCTTTATGTGGCTGGCGCCAACGGCGTCGGCAAGACCAGCATGCTGCGCATGGTGTGCGGGCTGGCGCCGGTCGAGTCCGGCCAGATTTTCTGGAACGACCAGCCGATCCAGGCGCAACGCGACGCCTACCGGCAAGACCTTTGCTACCTGGGCCATCTCAATGCGCTGCAGGAATCCATGACCGTCAACGAGAACCTGATCTTCACCGCAGCCCTGGGCGGCGTCGCCCCGGAGCCAGGGCAGATCGACTCGGTACTGACGCACTTCGGCGTGCGCGGGCGCGGCGCGCAGTTGGTGCGCCATCTCTCGCAAGGGCAAAAGCGCCGCGTCGCGCTGTCGCGCCTGGCGCTGAGCCAGGCCCGCCTGTGGGTGCTGGACGAACCTTTTGTTGCGATGGACGAAGCGGGGGTGCGCATGCTGGCTGATCTGATTGCGGCGCACCTGACCAAGGGCGGCCTCACCGTGCTGACCAGCCACCAAGTGGTGCCGATCGGCAATATTGCCCCTCAAATGCTGGAGCTGCGCGCATGAAGAAGCTTGGTTTGGCAAGCGTGATGCTCGCGCTGATGCGGCGCGAGTTTGCGGTGGCGCTGCGGCAAAAGGGCGAAGTGCTGACGCCGCTGGTGTTCTTCGTGGTGGTGGCCAGCCTGTTCCCGCTCGGCGTCGGCCCCGAATCCGCCTTGCTACTGCGCATGGCACCGGGCGTGCTGTGGGTCAGCGCCTTGCTGGCGGCCATGCTGTCGCTGCAACGTTTGTTTGCCACCGACTACATTGACGGCTCGCTCGAACAGATGGCGCTCTCGAGTACGCCGCTGGGCCTGCTGGTCGTCGCCAAAGCCTTGTCGCACTTTCTGCTCTCGGGCTTGCCACTGGTGCTGATGGCGCCGGTGCTGGGTCTGCAGTTTGGCCTGGATGGCCGCGCCCTGAGCATTCTGATGCTGACCTTGCTGCTGGGCACACCAACCTTGAGCCTGATTGGCAGCATCGGCGCCGCCCTGACGCTGGGCGTGCGCGGCGCAGGGGTATTGCTTTCCCTGCTGATTCTGCCGTTGTATATTCCGGTCCTGATCTTTGGCGCCGGCGCCGTGGAAGCCGACGCCGCCGGACTCGGTTTTGGCGGTCACCTGTCCTTGCTGGCAGCCTTGTTTGTACTCTCCGTCTTTTTTGCGCCTTTGGCCACGACGACAGCCTTGAGGATTTCCCTGGAATGAATACACGCGTGATTCACTGGTTCAAGTTCTCCTCGCCGCAGAACTTCTACAACCTGGCCGGCCGCATGTGGCCCTGGTTTGCAACGCTGGCCACCCTGCTGACGGCTGTCGGCTTGTGGATTTCCTTCTTTGTCGCGCCGACCGACGCGCAGCAGGGCGAGGGTTACCGCATCATCTTCGTGCACGTGCCGACGTCGCAAATGTCGATGTTCATCTACATCGTGATGGCGGCCTGGGCCGGCTTTGGCCTGGCCTTCAACACCCGGCTCTCGGGCATGATGGCCTCGGCGCTGGCGCCCACTGGCGCCCTGTTCGCCTTTTTGTCGCTGGTCACTGGTGCGCTGTGGGGCAAGCCGATGTGGGGCGCCTGGTGGGTCTGGGATGCGCGGCTCACGTCCGAGTTGATCCTGCTGTTTTTGTACCTGGGCTTTCTGGCGCTGCAAGCCAGCATCGACGACCCGCGCCGCGCCGACAAGGCCTGCGCCGTGCTGGCGCTGGTGGGTGTGGTCAACGTGCCGATCATCTATTTTTCAGTCAAGTGGTGGAACACCTTGCACCAGGGGGCTTCGGTCTCGCTGACGCGCTCGCCAACCATGGCGTCCACCATGCTGTGGGGCATGTTGATCATGGTCGTGGCCTGCTGGATGTACGCGATCACGATCGCGTTGCTGCGGGTGCGCAACATTATTCTCGAACGTGAACGTCATACGGAGTGGGTCAAACATGCACTGGAATAGCGTTTCCGAATTTTTTGCCATGGGCGGCTATGGCCTCTACGTCTGGGGCAGTTTCGGCCTGACGGCCGTGGTCGTGGTCGGCGAAGTGCTGTTGCTGCGTGCCCGGCGCAAGGCCATCCTGCAAGAGTTGCGCACTGAACTCCTTTCCGAAAGCAATCCCTCATGAAACCCCGTCACAAACGCGCTGCCATCATCTTTGGCGCCCTGCTCGCCCTGGGCATTGCCGCCTACTTCGTCCTCAACGCCTTCCAGAGCAATCTGGTGTTCTTCTTCTCGCCAACGCAGGTTGCTGCCGGCGAGGCGCCCAAGGGCCGGACCTTTCGCATTGGCGGTCTGGTCAAGGAAGGCTCCGTCAAACGCGACAACCTGACCGTGTCCTTTGTTGTGACCGATACTGCCAAGGAAGTGCCGACGACTTACACCGGCATCCTGCCCGACCTGTTCAAGGAAGGCAAAGGCGTGGTGGCACAAGGCAAGTTTGACGCCAACGGCAAGTTTGTCGCGACCGAGGTTCTGGCCAAGCACGACGAGAACTACATGCCGCCCGAGGCCAAGGCCGCGCTCGACCAGGCCCAGATTCAAAAGACCATCAAGTCACTTAAATAACATCTTTGGGGACAGACCTTTAGCGCTGTCCCCAACTGATTAGGAGAACACCATGATTCCTGAAATTGGTCACTTTGCATTGATTCTGGCCCTCTTTGTGGCGCTGGCCCTCGGTACGCTGGGCGTCATCGGCGGTCAGCAGGGACGCGCCGACTGGATGGCGCTGGCACGACCGGGCGCGCAGGCGCTTTGGCTGCTGGCGGTCATTTCCTTTGGCTGCCTGACCTACGCCTTCTTCACCAACGACTTCTCGGTCTCGTATGTGGCGCAGCATTCCAACACCAAGCTGCCCGACATCTACCGCATCGCCGGCGTCTGGGGTGGCCACGAAGGTTCGCTGCTGCTGTGGTTCGTGATGCTGTGCACCTGGATGATGGCGGTGTCGCTGTTCTCACGCCAACTGCCTGATGTCATGGTGTCGCGCGTGCTGGCAGTGCTGGCGCTGGTGGCGGTGGGCTTTTTGCTGTTCATGCTGATCACCTCCAACCCGTTCCTGCGCCTGGCCGAAATTCCGGCGGAAGGGCGCGACCTGAACCCGCTGTTGCAGGACCCGGGCCTGGTGTTTCATCCGCCCATGCTGTACATGGGCTATGTCGGCATGGCCGTTCCCTTTGCGTTCTCGATTGCGGCTCTGCTCAACGGCCGACTCGACGCCGCTTGGGCACGCTGGACGCGGCCTTGGGCCACTGCAGCCTGGATCTGCCTGACCATCGGCATTGCCATGGGTTCCTGGTGGGCGTATTACGAACTGGGTTGGGGTGGCTGGTGGTTTTGGGACCCGGTTGAAAACGCATCTTTCCTGCCCTGGCTGGTCGGCTCGGCGCTGATCCATTCTCTAGCCGTGACAGAAAAGCGCGGCTTGTTTCGCAGCTGGACCATCATGCTGTCGATCATCGGTTTTTCGCTCAGCCTGCTGGGAACCTTCCTGGTTCGCTCGGGCGTGCTGACGTCCGTCCACGCCTTTGCCACCGACCCCAAACGCGGCGTCTTCATCCTGCTGTTTCTGGCCGCCGTGGTCGGCGGTTCGCTCACGCTTTTCGCGGCACGTTCCGGCAAAGTGCGCTCAGGCGGCGCCTTCTCGTTGATCTCGCGCGAAACCTTTCTGCTGGTCAACAACGTGCTGCTGACCACCGCCGCCGCCGCCGTGCTGCTGGGCACGCTGTACCCGCTGATCATCGACGCGCTCAATCTGGGCAAGCTCTCGGTGGGCCCGCCCTATTTCAATGCCGTGTTCGCACCCATCATGCTGCCGGTGCTGTTCTTCATGGTGGTGGGCTCGTTTGCACGCTGGAAGAACGACAGCGTGGCCGAACTGGCCAAAAAACTCGGCCCGGTCGCTGCCATATCCGTGCTGCTGGGCTGCAGCGCACCGCTGCTGGCCGGCCCCTGGTCCTGGCTGGTGGCGCTCGCGCTGTCACTGGTATTCTGGATCGTGCTGACATCGCTGCAACACATCTACCGCCAGCTCAAGGGTACGAGCAACTGGCGGGTCATCCCGCTGGCCTATTGGGGCATGCACCTGGCGCACATCGGCATTGCGATCTGCGTTGTCGGCATCACCATGGTCAAGGGTTATGAAACCGAAAAAGACGTGCGCATGGCGGTTGGCGACACGGTCGAAGTGGGAGGCTATACCTTCCGCCTGAAGGGCATCAGCGAGGTGCCTGGCCCGAACTACACGGCTGATCGCGGTGTCGTCGAACTGATCAAGAACGGCAAGCTGCTGCGCACGCTGGAGCCCGAGAAGCGGACCTATTTCTCCTCCACCATGCCGATGACCGAAACCGCCATCGACAGCAATCTGGTTCGCGACGTCTATGTGGCACTCGGTGAACGGCTGGAAGACGGCGCAACACCGGCCTGGGCGATGCGGGTCTACCACAAGCCCTTTGTCACCTGGATCTGGTACGGCAGTCTGCTGATGGCGGTCGGTGGCGCCCTGGCGGCGCTGGACCGGCGCTACCGCCGTAAAGCGGTAGCCACGGCGCCAACCCATGCGAAGGGAGTTGCGGCATGAAGATGAAGGCATTGATTCCGCTCGGACTCTTTGCAGTTCTGGTGGCGTTTCTGGCGGTCGGCCTGACACGTGACCCGCATGAGATTCCCTCACCCCTGATCGGCAAGCCCGCGCCGCTGTTCACGGCGCCGCAACTGAAATCGCCCGGTCAGCAGTTTGCCGCGAAGGACATGCTGGGCAAGGTCTGGCTCCTCAACACCTGGGCTTCGTGGTGCGTGGCCTGCCGCCAGGAACATCCGATCCTGGTGGAGTTTGCCAAGACCAAGACCATTCCTGTCATCGGGCTCGATTACAAGGACCAGAACACGGAAGGTCTGAAGTGGCTGGCAAGCTATGGCGACCCCTATGACCTGTCGGTGACTGATCGCGATGGTCGCATCGGCATTGACTTTGGTGTCTACGGAGTGCCGGAAAGCTTTCTGATCGACAAGGCTGGCGTCATCCGTTACAAGCAAATCGGTCCGATCACGGAAGAGGCGCTGCGCGACAAGATCCTGCCACTGGTACGGGAGCTGCAAAAATGAAATACGCCCTGGCACTGATTCTGGCGCTGCACTGCGCCCTCTCGTCATGGGCCGGCGAAGCGGTACCGCTGGCCGAAGACCCGGTGGTTGAGCAGCGCATGATCGCCATCTCCGAAGAACTGCGTTGCCTGGTTTGCCAGAACGAGTCGCTGGCCGGTTCGCGTGCCGACCTGGCGCAGGATTTGCGCCGCGAACTGCGCACCCTGGTCAAGGCCAACAAGAGCGACGCCGAAATCAAGGAGTACCTGGTCAGCCGCTACGGCGATTTCGTGCTCTACAAGCCGCCTTTCAAACCGGTCACATGGATGCTCTGGTTCGGCCCTTTCATGCTGCTGGTTGCTGCCATCGTGGTGCTGGTGCGCACCGTGCGGCGCAACCAGCGTGGCGCGACACCGGCCGCACTTGATCCGGACCAGCGCAAAAAAGCGCAGGCTCTTCTCAAAGATACGGGAACTCCCTCATGACCGCATTTATCGCAATCGCAGTGGTATTGACACTGCTGGCACTGGCCTGGCTGGTGCGTCCACTGCTGTGGCAGGGCTATGGCGCCGGTGTTTCCAGCCAGCGCCTGAACGCTTCTATCTACCGCGATCAATTGGAAACGCTGGAGCGCGATCTGGCGCGCGGCATCATCTCGGCCGCTGACTGCGAAGCCAACAAGGACGAGTTGCAATTGCGTCTGCTCGACGACACCGAAGAACCAGCCCCGGTGCAGATTGGCGCTGGGCAGAGTTTCTTCACCGCGCGACGTACCGCCGTCTTGATTGCGCTGCTGCTGCCGCTGGGCGCTGCGGGCATGTACTGGTGGCTGGGTGCGCCGGAGGCGATCGACCCGGTGGCAACGCAAAAAGCCAGCGAAGACCAGGTTTCGCAAATGATCGACAAGTTGGCTGCACGCCTGAAGGAAAAGCCGAATGACCCCAAGGGCTGGGCCATGCTGGCGCGTTCCTACAAGGTGATGGGACGCTTCCCCGAAGCGGAACAGGCGTTCCAGAAGGCCGGTGACCTGGTCAATACCGAACCTGATTTGCTGGTCGATTACGCCGATCTGCTGGCAGTGCGCGCCAACAACAACATTGAAGGCAAGCCGCTGGAAATGGTCAACAAGGCATTGGCCTTGAACCCGCAGCATCCGATGGGCCTGATGATGTCGGGCGTTGCCGCCTATCGCCGCTCCGACTTCAAGCTGGCCGTGGCCCAGTGGGAAAAGCTGCTGGCGGTGCTGGACCCGGCTTCGCCTGACGCGCAGCAGGTGCAGGCCGATATTGCCGACGCCCGCGCCAAAGCCGGTCTGCCGGCAACTGCTGGCGCACCGGCGATGAGTGGCGAGGCAGGCAAACTGCCGCCGGTTGATCCAGCCGCAGCGGCCGGCATGACACCGGAGAAGATCAACCAGATGGTCGATAGCCTGGCTGCGCGCCTGAAGACCAACCCTGACGATGCAGCCGGCTGGGTCCGCCTGGCACGCGCCTACAAGACGCAAGGGCGCCTGCCCGAAGCCGAAGACGCGTTTGGCAAGGCGAGCAAAGTGGTTAACAAGGACCCGGACCTGCTGACGCAATACGCCGACCTGATCGCCATGCGCACGAACACGATGGAAGGACGTCCACTGACCCTGGTCAACAAGGCGCTTGTGCTGAACCCGAAACACCCGGTGGCCTTGATGCTGGCCGGCTCGGCCGCTTACCGGCGCGCTGACTACGCGCAGGCGATCTCGTATTGGGAACGCGTTCTGACCGTGCTTCCACCGGGCTCGCCCGACGCCAAACAGGTCGAAGCCGAAATCGCCGACGCCCGCAGCAAGAGCGGCAGCGGGCTCGGACAGTTGGGAAAAACGAAGCCCTAAACCCAGTGTCATGCCGGACTTGATCCGGCATCCATGGATTGCCGGTGCTGAATTTCAGCAACCCCCTCAGCCCCGGCTCAACTCGCTGAGCCGGCGGCCGAAGGCCTCGACCTGCTGCCAGTCGGTGAATTCAACCACCGCCGTCGGGTCGGTCGGACCTTTGGTCATCAACATGATGAAGCGGATCATGGTGCGGTCCACAAAACCATAACTTGGATAGTCCAGCTTGCCGGCAAAGACCTCCAGCAGCTTGGGTTTCCACGTAATCTGCCGCAGGAACTTGATCAGGTAGGGGTTGGTTTCAGGCCGGTTCTTCTCCGGCTTGCGCGCCACGATGTTCACGGTGAAAAAAGCGTTCGCCTTGCTCTCCAGCAGGGCTTGATGGCGCGCAATGAATTGCGCCACCTGCGGCTGGTGCTTGCCATAGCGGATGCTGGCACCGATGACCACGGTATTGAACGACGGCAAGTCCAGCGCCTCGGCCTGCGCCAAAGCCACCACCGTCGCGCTATGTCCCTGCTGTTCAATGACTTGCTTGAGTCGCTCGCAAATGCGGGGCGTATGACCGTCGGTGGTCGAGTAGGCAATCAGGACACGGTTCATCGGCCGCTTCCACCAGCGGAGTCGTCGTCCAGATCAACCGCCTTGTACTTGCTGGCCAGCAGGCGCTGCGTGGCCTCGGGCACCTGGGCATAGTGCGAAAAGCTGATGCTGTAAGAGCCCTGTCCGGCCGTGAGCGATTTCAGGCGGCCCTGGTAATCGTCGAGTTCGGCCAGCGGCATCAGCGCGCTGATGGCCACACTGCCGGCCGCACGCGGCTGCGTGCCGGTCACCTGACCGCGCTTGCTGGCCAAGTCGCCCGTCAGGTCGCCGATGCTGGACTCGGGCGACAGCACCTCGATATCCACCATCGGTTCGAGCACGATCGGATAGGCCTTGCGCACGGCATCGATGGTGGCCTTGCGCCCGGCCGATGTGAAGGCGATGTCCTTGCCGTCAACGGCATGGGTCTTGCCATCGTGCACCGTGACACGGATGTCATGCACCGGGTAACCCGCCACCACGCCTTCGGCCAGCGCCTGGCGCACACCTTTTTCCACTGCCGCCATGAAGACGCCGGGGATGACGCCACCTTTGACGATGTCGACAAACTCAAAGCCGGCACCGCCGGCCAGCGGTTCCACGCGCAACATCACTTCGCCGAACTGGCCGGCACCGCCGCTTTGCTTTTTGTGCCGGCAGTGGCCTTCGGCCAGGGCGGTGATGGTTTCGCGGTAAGCGATCTGCGGCGCGCTGGTGTCGAGCTCAAGCTTGTACTGCTGCTGCATGCGCGCCAGCTTGGCACGCAAATGCATCTCACCCAGGCCGCGAATCACGGTCTCGTTGGTGCCGGGATGGCGTTCAACCTTGAAACAGGGATCCTCGAGTTCGAGCTTGTGCAGGATCTCGAACAGACGCTGCTCATCGCCCTTGCGCCGCGTCTGCACCGCCAAGCCCTGCATCGGTTGCGGGAAGCTTAGCGGCTTGAGGTGGATATGGTCTTCGTCGTGCGAGTCGTGCAACACGCAATCGAACTCGATCTCCTCGACCTTGGCCACAGCGCCGAGTTCACCCGGCACCAGTGCTGCCACTTCGACGTAGTCCTTGCCCTGCAAACGGTACAAGTGGCCAACCTTGAAGGGCCGCTTGCCGGAACCGACAAAGAGTTGTGCGTCGCGCCGGATCGTGCCCTGGTGCACGCGAAAGACACCGAGCTTGCCGATGAAGGGGTCGATCACCACTTTGAATACATGCGCGAGCACATGCATTTCATCGTCGGGTTGCGCCGCAAACGCCTGCGCCGGCTCGCCGGGCTCACCCCGGTAGAACGGTGGCGCATTGCCCTCGGCCGGGTTCGGCGCCAAGCGCGCCAGGGCGTCGAGCAATTGCGGAATGCCAGCGCCAGTCTTGGCCGAAGCGAAAAGGATTGGAATCAGGTGCCCGGCGCGCAAGGCCCGCTCGAAAGGCGCGTGCAGTTCGTCCAGCGTGGGGTCGGTGCCGGACTCGAGGTAGTTCGCCATCAGGCTGTCGTCCTCTTCGACGATCTGGTCAATCAGGCTGCGGTGCTCGGCGGCAACCGAGGCAAAGTCGCTCTCGCCGTCGTCATGACCGAGCAGCTCAACCACGTCCTGTCCGTTGTGTGTTGGCAAATCCAGCAGCAAACATTGTTTGCCAAAGCGTTCACGGATGTCGTTCACCAGTGCCGGCAGATCGACGTTGTCGGCGTCGATTTTGTTGATGACGATCATGCGGCACAGCTCGCGCTCGCCGGCCAGCGCGAACATGCGCTCGGTCGCCAGTTCGATACCGGTTTGTGCATTGATCACCACCAGCGCGGTGTCCACCGCCGCCAGCGCGCTCATCGATTGCCCGGCAAAGTCGGGGTAGCCGGGGGTGTCGATCAGCTGAACTTCGGCGTCGTTCCACATGAAGTTCACGAGCGCCGACTGCAGGGAGTGGCCCAGTTCTTTTTCAATCGGGTCGAAATCGCAAACCGTGTTGCCCTTTTCAATGCTGCCGCGGCTCTTGATGGCACCGCTGGCGGCCAGCAGGCTCTCGGTCAGGGTGGTCTTGCCGGCGGCACCGTGGCCGACCAGGGCCACAGCGCGAATGGAAGTGCTTGGTTTCTTACTCATGAAAGTACCTTGTAATCAATGAAGTGACGTCATGTGCTGCAGCTATCTTACCCCCAGCGCGCACCGCATTCATGCCGTCTCAGCGGCTGCGCCCCGCCTTGTATTTACCGCTGCCGGCACCGATGACGCCGTCAGCCTGCGCCAGTCGTGCCATGGCTTTGGCGGCGTGCGCGTGGGTGATGGCCAGGCCCAAGGCATCTGCCGCATCGGGACCGGGCAGACCGGGCAAGGCCAGCAGGCGGCGCACCATCTCCTGCACCTGCGTTTTGTCGGCGCGGCCGTAGCCGACCACGGCCTGTTTCATTTGCAAGGCTGTGTATTCGGCAACCGGTAAATCGGCATGCACCAAGGCTGTGACGCAGGCGCCGCGCGCCTGCCCCAACAACAGCGTGGACTGCGGGTTGACGTTGACAAACACGATTTCCACCGAGGCTGCATCGCACTGGTAGCGCTGCGCCACTTCGCTGACACCATCGAACAGCACCTTCAGGCGCGCCGGCAACTGGGCCTTTTCCAGATGCGTGGTGCTGATGGTGCCGCTGGCGACATAAGCAAGGTCTGAGCCCTCGACGTCGATCACGCCAAAGCCGGTGCTGCGCAAACCTGGGTCAATGCCAAGAATCCTCACAGGCTAAAGTCCAAAGTACCAGCGCACAGAATGAAAGAACACCGGCGCGGCAAAGCACAGCGCATCAACCCGGTCCAACAGGCCGCTGGCGCCGGTGACGGCCGTGCCCTGTCCGCGCCAGATCGGAATGCCGCGATCGCGCTTGAGTGCTTTCATCACCAGATGCCCGAATGATCCAGCGCTGCAGGCGATGAAGGCCATGACAAAGGCCTGACCTGGCACAAAGGGCGTGATCCCGGCCAGCAAGCCGCCCAGCACACTACCCACCATGACGCCAATCCACCAACTCGGCCAGTTAAAGCTCTGGCTGATGGCCGGTGCAGCCGGGGGCTTGTTCAGCTTGCGCGAGGCCAGGTGCTGCACCACCGCGCTGCTCTGCACCACCAGCACCAAAAAGAAAATCAGGAAAGCGTTGCGATTGTCGTAGTGCGGAAAGTCCAGCAGCAACAGGGCCGGCACATGGCTCATGCCGTAAATGCAGACCATGATGCCCCACTGCAGTTTGGCATTGCGTTCCAGAAAGCGCTGCGGATCGTTGGCCAGCGCACTGATCAGCGGAATGACCAAAAACACATAGACCGGAATGAAGACGGTAAACAGATTGAACAGTTCGTAGCCGACCAGCGTGTACTGCACTGGCAGCACGACAAAAAACGCCAGCACCAGACTGCGGTGGTCGCCGCGCCGGGTGACCGACAAGGTCATGAATTCGCGCAGTGCAAACAGGGACACCAAGCCAAACAAAACCAGCGCCACCCAGTCGCCGGTCATCCAGCCGACCCAGAACACCAGCATCACGAGCCAGCTGGTGCGCAGCAACCCTTCCAGGTTGTCGAGTTCGGTGCGCTGCTGTTCGGCCCGATGACTGTCACCGAATTCCCGCATCGACAGGAATACAGCCGCGACGCTGACCAGCAGCAGCAAACCGAAAACAATCGTGAACAGGGCACCAATCTGCTGGTTGACGTTGAGTTGCTTGAGTAACTGGTACATGACGTTCAAATATCGCGCAGAGCGATCACGGCGTTGCGTGCACGCTCCAGAAAGGCACGCCGCTCTTCACCCTCTTCCAGATGAATCGGCGCGCCGAAGGTGACAGAACACAAGACCGGCACCGGAACATATTCACCCTTGGGTATGACGCGCTGCACGTTGTTGATCCAGGCCGGCACCAATTCAATCGCGGGAAAACGGCAAGCCAGGTTGTAAAGCCCGGCTTTGAAGGCTTGCGGCTGATCCGCGTTGCCACGCGTGCCTTCCGGAAACAGAATAATCGAATCGCCCTGCGCCAGTGCCTCAAACAGCGGCTCCAGCGGGTCCTCTTCGGCGCTGCGGTCGCGCGCGACAAAAATGACGTTGAATACCGCCGTGGTAATCCATTGCCGAAACGGCGTCTTCGTCCAGTAGTCCTTGGCCGCGATGGCACGCGTGCGGTTGCGCAAGTCCTTGGGCAGTGCGGCCCAGATCATCACCAGATCGGCATGGCTTTGGTGGTTGGCGAAATATATGCGCTGCTCGGCCTTGGGCGGGCAACCATACCAGCGTGCCTGCGATCCGGTCAGAACACGGATCAGCCCCAGCAGAAAGTAGCTCATCAACTTGGCGCGCATGGGGGCAATGATACAGATGGAAAATGCCGGGTCATCGCGAGGCCGCAGGCCGCGGTGATCGATGGCCCCTGCATGTCATGCCGGACTCGATCCGGCATCCATGCCTTCTGACAGTGCGACGCGCGGCATGGATTGCGGATCAGGTCCGCAATGACATCGTTCCTCAGGGCAGTTCAGCGCCACCCAGGCGAGCGGCGATATGCTGGGCGCGCTCGGCCAGGTAGCTGGAGTTGGGCAACTTCTCAAAATATTTGGGGCGCGGCAGCATCACGGCCAACCGCGCCGCTTCATACGCGCTCAGGGCCGCGGCCGGCTTGCGAAAGTAGTGCTGCGCTGCGGCTTCAGCGCCGAAAACACCCTCGCCCCATTCCACGCTGTTGAGGTAGATTTCAAGAATGCGCTGTTTGTCGAGCAAGGCTTCCAGCAGCATGGTCAATACAAACTCCTGCCCCTTGCGTAACAGCGTGCGCTCGCCTGAGAGAAACAGGTTCTTGGCCAGTTGCTGCGTGATGGTGGAGCCGCCCACCACCTTGGGCGCACGCGACGCTGGTTTGTTGCTGCCACTGCCGGGCTTTCGGCCCACCTGGGCTTTGGCAGCCTGCGCCTCGGCACGTGAATTTTTTTGCCAGGCTTTTTCCAGCGCATCCCAATCAACACCATCATGGTTGCTGAAGCCGTCGTCTTCGCTGGCAATAACGGCCTGCTTGAGCGAGTCGGAGATTTGCGCGTAGGGCACCCAGCGCTGGCGCCAGGGCAGTCGCCCTTTTTCGCGCTGCAAGCGCCAGGCCTCGGAGCGCTGAAAGGCGGTCGATTGCGGATCGAGCCGTGCCATCACGGCAATGCGCGCCACAAAGAAAAGTTGCAGGGCCAGCACGGCCGCAACCAGCAACACGATCCAACGCAACAAGGGCTTCATCATCGCTGCTGCACGACGCGGCGCAACTCCTCGAGCACCTGCTGCTCGGGCGGCAGCACACCGCGCCAAATCAGAAAAGACTCGGCCGCCTGCCCGACCAGCATGCCCAGACCGTCACGTGCGCTGGCGCCGTGCTCCGCAGCCCAACTCAGGAAACCCTGCGCCGGTGCTCCGTACATCATGTCGTAAGCCAGAGCGCCGGGTTGGAGCGTGCTGCCCGCCACCGGCACACCGGCGTCGCTCAGGCTGCTGCTGCTGGCATTGATGACCAGTTCAAATTGACCCGTCAGTCCTGTCAGGCTGCAAGCCAGCAGGTCCACCTCGTGCTGCGAAGCCAGGGCCGCGTGGCGTGCCACGAGTTCGCTGGCGCGCGCCAGCGTGCGGTTGGCCACCGTAATGCTGGCCGGGCGCTGACACAGCAGCGGGCCCAGCACACCGGCAGCGGCACCGCCAGCGCCGATCAGCAGCAGATGGCGGCCGCGCAAATCAAAGCCGGCATTGCGTTGCAGATCACTGACCAGACCAGCACCATCGGTGTTGTCGCCCAGAATCGTGCCATCGCGAAAGCTCAGCACATTGGCCGCACCGGCCAGCGCCGCGCGCGCACTGATCTGGTCGGCGATTTTTGCGGCGTCAAACTTGAAGGGAACGGTGATATTGCAGCCGCGCCCGCCCTCGTCAACAAAAGCGCGCACAGAGGTGGCAAAACCGTCCAGCGCAATCAAACGCTTCTCGTAAATCAGCGTCTGGCCGGTAAGCTCGGCAAAGCGCGCATGAATCCAGGGTGAGCGGCTGTGCGCCACGGGATTGCCCATGACACAGTAGAGATCGGTCGGCATGTATTTCTTCTATCTTGAGCTGATACTTGTTTCCAGTGTTTCATCGCGTGTGAACTTGAAGCGCGAGCTCATCACGATTAGGTCCGTCTGGCGCAGCATCTCAATATTGAACCGGCCAAACGGCCCGGCGCTGCGGACAATCGCCTCGGCGCGCAGATCGAGCGCGCGGTTGCCCGAGCTTTCCACGATCTTGACCCAGTCAATCCGGCCATCCAAATTGACTGCAATGGACATTGTCAGTTCCCCATAGAGTTTTCTGCCACCGGTTTCCGGGAAGTTGTCGGTACCTTTTTCTTCGATGCGCCGGCGCATATGATCGTAATACAGGGCGTAAACCGCTTCGCGCGTTGCCGGACTGATGTAGCGCTTGCGTGGACTCTTGTTTTCCTGGTTGATGCGTCGCTCGATCTCGGCCAGCAGTTTGCTGAGCTGGCGCCGCCGCTCTTCGCGTTGCACTTGATCGCTTGCTGGACTGGACTGACGCAAATCGGGCGCTGGCAGTGCCGCGAGTTGCGCCTTGACCTGGGACAGCAGCAGACTTTGTCGCTCCTGCAACTGCTCCAGCTGCGCCTCGGTCTGCGCCTCGGTATCGTCGCCAGTCTCAGCCTGCGGGGAAGGCGGCAGCGGACTGGTAACCCGGCCCTGCTTGGCGTCGCCGCCACCCGCCAGCGAAGCCTGCGCGATGGCCTGCGCCTTGGGTGCATGCTCGTTGGTGCGCGCATTGACCAAAATAACTTCCAGCGGTGTGTCTTCAAAGATGCGGTTGAAGGCCTGTGGATCGACAAAACGAACCGTCAACAACACCCCGTGCACCGCAATCGAGACGCCGAGCGCAAGCTGAAAGGGGCTCAATGCACTCAGCTTCACGGTGTTGGTGCAGCCCCAACCGGAGCGCCGGCTTCACTGTCGCTCTCCTGCAGGTCCAGCGCAATCGCAATCGGTCCTGCCACGGCGCCCTCATCCTCTTCCTCGTCAGCGCCACTGTCAGCTGCGCCCTGCCCGATCTCAGGCAGGCTGTCCAGACGCGCCAGCACCGTGCCGTTCACATCCAGCGAAACTTCATCGATGTCGCCCAGGCGCACACGCAAACGCGCGCCGCGCGGCATGCCGCTGGCCCCGGCCACCGGCAGCACCAGTGGCAGGTCGTCAGCGCGCACCATGTTTTCCTTGAACACCGTGGCCTCTATTTCACTGATGCCGTTTTGCTGCAGGTACTTGAGCGTCCAGAAACGTTCCATCGCGCCCTGGTAGGCGTTGTAGCCGGAATAGGCCGCATCGAAGCTGGAGATGATGGCGAACAGGTCGGCATCCTTGGGCTTGAAGGGTGCCACCAGTGCTGCCATCTTGCCGTGGCGCGCGCAGGCGATGATCTGCCACTGATTGACCAGATCGGTGTAGCGGCGCAGCGGCGAGGTGCTCCAGGCGTAGCTCTTGACGCCGATGCCGGCATGCGGCAGGGCCTTGGTGCCCATGCGCACCTTGACGCCTGGCAGCAGCGAGGCCTGGCTGCGGTAAATGCCGGGCACGCCCAGCTCAGCCATCCAGCCACCCCAGGTGCTGTTGGCGAGAATCATGGCTTCGGAGACGATCAAATCCAGCGGCGCGCCGCGCTGGCGGATGCTGATCTGCACGGTCTCCGTTCCCTGCGGCTCGCGGCCTTCATTGCCAACGAGTCTGAAGTTGTAATCAGGCCGGTTAAAGGTTTCGGGCTTGCCGCGCACCACTTCACGCGCCGCCTTCTGGTGCTTGGCCAGCCGGTACAGGAATGACAACTGGGGTCGCTTGTGCTGCAGGACCTGCGGGTCCGCCTGATGCAAGAATGTTGGGTCTTCCAGCCAATCGGTGGTGACGATGGCGTCGAGCTGGTCATGGCGCAAATTGGCGCCAATCAACACCCGTTCGATCCGGGTTTCGCTCGCTTTGATTGCCAGCGTGGCCTCATCGATCGTCAGGTAAAGCGACACTGCGGGGCACTCGCGTCCCTCCTGCAGTGTGTAGTTCTGCACCACATCGTCGGGCAGCATGGTCACTTTGTAACCCGGCATGTAAACCGTCGACAGGCGCTGGCGTCCGACCTGATCAACCGCACTGCCGGGCGCAATGGCCAGACCCGGCGCCGCGATGTGAATCCCCAGACAAACCGTGCCCGATCCCAGGCCCTGTACCGAGAGCGCATCATCTATCTCGGTGGTAGCCGAGTCGTCAATCGAGAAGGCGCGCGCACTCGAAAGCGGCAATTCGTCACGGATGAGCGGCGCCTCCAACTTGCCAAAGCCCGTACCCTTGGGGAAGTTCTCAAGCAGAAAACGACGCCAGTGGAACTGATACGGTGAGTCGATGGCGCCGGCCTTGATCAGCAATTCCAGCGGACCCAGATGGGTGGCGCGCGAGGCTTCAACCACCGCCTTGTACTCGGGCGCATTCTTGTCGGGCTTGAACAGGATCTTGTAGAGTTGCTCACGCACTGCCGCCGGACATTGGCCCCGGCTGAGTTCGCCAACCCACTGCGCGGTCTGCAGCGCAATTTGTTTTTTCTTTTCAATCGCGGCCAGGGCCTGGGCAATGATGTCGGCCGGCGCCTTGCGAAAGCGCCCCTTGCCGGCACGGCGGAAATAATGCGGCGCCTCAAACAGACACAGCAACATGCCCGCCTGTTGCTCCAGCGTTGCCTTGTCACTGAAATACTCGCGCGCCAGATCAGCAAAACCAAACTCATCGGCAGGCGAGAACTCCCAGGCCATCTCCAACTCAATGCCCTGGCTGATCGCAAGGGCCTCGCTGAGCATTTGCGCAGGCACTGGTTTCTCGAACTTCAGAAGGAAATTGGTGGCCTTGACCTTGACCCGTTTGCCGCTGTCGAGCTCAACCTGCGCCGAGGTATCGGCTTCTGACAAGACGCGACCGGCCAGGAACTTTCCGGCTTCTTCAAACAATAAAAACATGAGGCGCATTGTCCCAGCAAAAACCGGGACCCAGCGCGGGCGGTGGCGCGCGCTCAGTCGGGCTTGTTAAAAGCACCAGGCATTGAACAACAAATTTATTCTCGGTCGATTTCTTCCAAGTCGTTGATTTTGTTCATATTTTTGTTTCAAATCGATTTTGCCTGCCTGAAAATTTTGTACACCGATGCCGATTCAGGAGCGTCAATTTTCGTCGCCAGAGCCGGGGGCAATCCGCAACACCTTGATTTCATTGGATTTTTCAGATTGTCTCGGAGTTGGCACGGGCTATGCAAAGGATTAATCATCTGAATCAACTGAACTTCCAAGGAGAACCATCATGACAACCACCATTCGCACCGCCGGCCAAATGCCCGTCCAATTCGCTATCCCGATGCCGACCCCAGCAGCAACCGCCGCAGCTGCAACAACCTTGAAGAACATTGCCCTGTTCCTGGCAGCGCCCTTCATCGGTCTGGTTTATGCGATGGCACTGCCCTTCGTCGGTATGGCCATGCTGGCTGTCATCGGTGGCAAGGCACTCGTCAAAGCCCCGGCAACCTGGCAAGCACTGGCAGCCGCCAAGGAAGTCGCCTTGTTCCTGGCCGCTCCGTTCATCGGTCTGGTTTATGCGGTGACACTGCCCTTCGTCGGCATCGCCCTGATCGCCCGGGCTGCCTACAAGGCCTATCGCGCCTAAGCCTCCAAACAGCTTCTTTCAAACGCCCCCGGTCTGATGACCGGGGGCGTTTTTTTGTGCGCTGCGCCGATGCGCGGTAACCCTGGAACGAGGCGGGGCAATCAAAGAGGTATATACAATGCATCTTTGATATTAGAATTCAGCCACCAACCCATCCATTGAAGGAAATGCACATGAACGCTCGAATTAACTCGCTGGAAACAGCGCTTGCCCCAAACCGCGCCGACCAGGCTCTGGGCCAGATTGCGGTACAGCTACCGGGGGCTACGGCGGTGTTTCGGCGCCTGAAACTCGATTTTTGCTGCGGTGGCCAGATCAGCCTGCGCCAGGCCGCACTCGACAAGAAGCTCGATCTGGCGGCCGTGCTGGCAGAACTGGCCACTCTGGAACGCAGCAGCGAAGCACCCGAGACGACAGCGCCGGCAACACTGATTGACCACATTCTGGAGCGCTACCATGCGGTGCATCGCACGCAACTGCCCGAGTTGATCAAAATGGCGCGCCGCGTCGAAGCCGTGCACCGCGATAACCCGCAGGTTCCGACCGGCTTGGCGGACCTGCTTGAAGCCATCGAGCGGGAAATGCTGGAACACATGGAAAAAGAAGAGGGCGTGCTGTTTCCCATGCTCAAGGCCGGCGGCAATCCTTTTGTCGTGCACCCGATCGGCATGATGCGCAGCGAGCACATCAGTCACGGTGCGCAGCTCGACCGTCTCAATGCCCTGACGCAGGACGCGACGCCACCCGACGGTGCCTGCAACACCTGGTGTGCGCTGTACACTGGCATCGCGCAACTGAACGATGACCTGATCAACCACATCCACCTGGAAAACAATGTTCTTTTCCCGCAGTTCGAGCCAGAACAAGCCAAACAAAACGGCTGTGGCTGTTCGGCCTGAGCAAAATCCGTCCGGGCGACGGGAAAACTGAAACCGGTTGCTCCCCCAGCGATGACAAAGAAGTTTCCCGTCAACCCGCAGCACCCGGAGCGAATCTGCTGGGGCTGCGACACCTATTGCCCGGTTGATTCACTCAACTGCGGCAACGGTTCGGAGCGCACGCAGCACCCGGCTGAGTTGTTCGGTGCAGATTGGCTCGAGTGGGGCAAGGACTATGCGGCGGCGACGTCGGACGCACCGACACCTGTGCCAACCGCCACCCTGCGCGGAGCCTGACGCCAAACAAGTTCTGGCAGCGGTCGGAGCTCGCAAAACCGTAGGCGTGCAAAAAATCCTTGATCAGTTAGTATCGGGCCCTTCGAACCAAGGGCCGCAACCAGAGGAACCACTCAGCGTGGCAATCGCAACCATCAATCGCATGATTCTCTGGTTCCACGAGGCATTTCGCGCGCTGTCAGCGAAAGTCCCGATGGTTGAGGTTGAGCAATTGGCCATGCTGGTGCACCACTCCATGGACTCGAAAACGCGCGCGTTCCATACAACGCGGCACGTCTTCACCATTGGCGAGGGGATGAAACCCTTGCAGGTGCTCGCTGCAATCTTTCATGACGTGGTTTACTACCAGCTCGACGATGGTTTCCCGGCACGACTGGCCACCCTGCTGGAAGGCGTCACGCGCAAGGAAGGCGCCGTACTGATCCTGCAGCCGATCGACGCGGATGACCGGGCCACCGCCCTGTGCGCAGAGATTTTTGGCTTCACCCCGGGGCAAATCTTGCCGCTGCATTGTGGGATGAATGAATTCCTGAGCGCGGTGGCCGCAGCCCGGCTTTTGCAGCGCCACCTGACCACACCCCAGTTGATCGCCGTCCTCGCATGCATTGAGGCGACCATTCCGTTTCGACCACGGGATGCACAAGGTCGAACAGCGGCAGAGGTGCTGGCACAACGGGTTCACGCATGCGCCACGAAGCGCCAGAACGAACCTCAACTTGGTGCACTGGAAGTGGCAAGCTTCGTCAAGTCGGTGGTGACCGACGCGGTGACGCTGGCCAACCGGGACGTTGCGGGGTTTACCGAGGCCGACCCCGGAAGCTGTTTGTCCAATACCTGGTTGCTGATCGAAGAGTCCAACGCGCCTTTGGCTGCGGTCGGTGTTTATTCTTTGCAGGAGTACCGCAGTGCCTTGCTGCGCATGGATGTTTTCCTTAGAAATCTCAAACCCATGCTGGTATGCCAAAGCTACGACGGGTTCCCCGATGCCAACGCACTTGCGAAGATGGAAGCGGTAGCCGGCCGCAACATCGCCTTTTCATCTGATTTTCTCGGTGCCAAATTAGTCTCTATCGCCATCGTTGAAGCGCTGGCCATGTGTACCGGCACCGACTGCCCCATTGCCATGTTGCTCGGCGACATCAGCAGTGCCGATGGCCGCCCTGAACGGGTGGAGGACTTCTTGCCCGAACCCCCATCAGAACAAGCCACCAACGCTCAGTTGCTTGCGGTGTTGGAAAAAGGGCGTTCGCTGGAATCCGTGAACGACTTGACCGCATCGAAACTAACGGCGTTTGTGTACCGATACTTGGGCGAAGCGGGCACCCGGCCAACGCTCGAACAAGCCAAGAAAATGTTCGAAGGCTCTTTGTCACCGAAAGCGTTTTTGACAAGTTTGAACCGCAACATGGTCCGCGCCATCATCCGGGCCTGCGCAAAAATTTCACTGTCACGCGGCGAAGCGCTCACAGCCCTGGAAAGCAGTTTTTAACCTGCCCCACGCCAACCCTTATGTAAGCCGGCGGCGAGTGCCGTTGTGAAGTTGCCGGTCGTTCTTTGCACAAGGCTTTCTAGAATGCAGCTGCGTCGGCATCTGCAATCGACTTGTCGCGTGCCTGATCCATTCAACCCCATTACTCATGCCCACTGGCTCTGCCAATCTTTCCGAAGCGACACGACGCTCCATCCTGTTGCTCTCTTTTGCAACGTTTGCCAGCATGGTGGCGCAGCGCATCTGCGACGCCATGCTGCCCGAGTTGTCCCGCGTCTTCACCGTTGAGCTGTCGCAAGCGGCCAGAGTGATTTGGGTGTTTGCCGTGGTCTACGGTTTGGCACAGCTCATCTATGGGCCCCTGGGCGACCGCCTGGGGAAGTTCCGTGTCGTCACCTTTGCCACGCTGGCGTGCAGTATCGGCAGTATGACT
Source organism: uncultured beta proteobacterium (assembly GCA_903914175.1). GTDB lineage: Bacteria > Pseudomonadota > Gammaproteobacteria > Burkholderiales > Burkholderiaceae_C > Rhodoferax. Next base: position 31,988 of record CAIWNX010000002.1, read on the forward strand.
GCCGTCTTTGCCACAAGCCTGGAGTGGCTGGTGCTCTCGCGTGTCATGGTGGCGCTCGGCGCAGCGGCCATCATTCCACTGTCGCTGGCCTGGATCGGCGACGCCGTCGCTCCCGATCAGGTGCAGGAGACCTTGGCACGCGTCGGACTTGGCACCACGCTGGGTGTAGGCGCCGGTCAGTTATTGGGCGGTCTGCTGACCGATTGGTTAGGCTGGCGCTGGGTTTTCGGTTTCATGACGCTACTTTTCAGCCTGGTCGGTCTGCAGCTTTACGCGCATGCGCGGCGTCAGCACAACAGCACTTCAACTCCGGTAAGCGAACCTTCACGCCAAGCAATCGCCTTTGGTGCGCAAGCGCTGCGCATCGTCACCGATGACTGGTCGCGCACCGTCTTGCTGGTGGCGTTTATTGAGGGCGCGGCGGGATTCGGGGTGCTGGCCATGTGGGCATCGCATTTGCACCGGGTGCTGGGTCTGTCGCTGTCGTCGTCCGGCGCCATTGTGGCCTTGTACGGCCTTGGCGGCATGCTCTATATGGCCGTGGCACGCCCGCTGATCCGGCGTTTCGGTGAGCGCGGGCTTGCGCTGTTGGGAGTTTGCCTGCTGGCACTCTCGGCCTTGCTTGTGGCCTACTCCCCCTATTGGCCACCGACCGTTGCAGCAAGTTTTTTTGGCGGTTTTGGCTTCTTCATGTTCCACAACACGATGCAGGCCAACGCCACCCAAATGGCGCCTGGCGCACGCGGCACCGCCGTCTCGCTGTTTGCCGCAGCGCTGTTTATGGGACAGTCTCTCGGCGCCTTGCTGGCGGCCAATCTGATCGACCGTATCGGCTCGACAGCGGTGATTGCGCTGGGCGGGGGTGTGGTGTTGCTGCTGGGCGTGTTCTTTGCGCACGCTTTGCGCCGGCGCGCACAACTTCTGGATCCAACATGAAATCAAGGTCTGGTTTGCGCGGGCGCCACGCGCAGGGGCATGGTAGATTCATCCTGTCGCACGCCGGGGGTGTTCCCGGTAGCCGTGCAGGGTCCCAGAATTGAAAGCAATGAGCAAAAAAGTCTTTATCAAAACCTTTGGCTGCCAGATGAACGAGTACGACTCGGGCAAGATGGCCGATGTACTCCATGCCGCCCAGGGTTATGAAACGACCGACAAGGTCGAGGAAGCCGACCTGATTTTGTTCAACACCTGTTCGGTGCGGGAAAAAGCGCAGGAGAAGGTGTTTTCGGATCTGGGGCGCGTGCGGCACCTGAAAAAGAAAGGTGTCCTGATTGGCGTCGGAGGCTGTGTCGCGAGCCAGGAAGGTGCCGCCATCATCGAGCGCGCGCCCTATGTTGACTTCGTATTTGGTCCACAAACCCTGCACCGGTTGCCGCAGATGCTGGCAGCGCGCGACTTGCAGAACCGCGCCCAGGTCGACATCAGTTTCCCCGAAATCGAAAAGTTTGATCACCTGCCGCCGGCCCGCGTGGAGGGGGCCACCGCCTTTGTCAGCATCATGGAAGGCTGCTCCAAGTACTGCAGTTACTGCGTCGTGCCGTACACGCGGGGCGAAGAGGTATCACGCCCATTTGAGGACGTGCTGGTGGAAGTCGCTGGCCTGGCGGACCAGGGCGTCAAGGAGGTCACGCTGCTGGGCCAGAACGTGAATGCCTACCGCGCCCACATGACCAGCGAAGCGGCAGCGCCCAACAACGAAATGGCCGACTTCGCCACGCTGCTGGAATACGTGGCCGAGATTCCCGGCATCGAGCGCATCCGCTACACCACGAGCCACCCCAACGAGTTCACGCCAGCCCTGATTGCAGCGTATGAAAAGATCCCAAAGTTGGTGAGTCATCTGCATTTGCCGGTGCAGCACGGCTCGGACCGGATCCTGATGGCCATGAAACGCGGCTATACCGCCATGGAATACAAATCGACCGTGCGCAAGCTGCGCGCGATCCGCCCTGACATGGCCCTGAGCAGCGATTTCATCGTCGGCTTCCCGGGCGAGACCGAAGACGACTTCGACAAGATGATGCGGCTGATCGATGAGGTCGGTTTCGACAATTCATTTAGTTTCATCTTCAGTCCGCGCCCCGGCACGCCGGCTGCCAATCTGCATGACGATACGCCGCACGAGGTCAAGTTGCGCCGGCTACAACACCTGCAAGGCGTGATCAACGACAGCATCCGCCGCATCAGTGAAAGCCGTCTGGGGACGGTGCAGCGCCTGCTGGTGGAAGGCCACTCCAAACGCGATGAGGCCGAACTGATGGGACGCACCGAGTGCAACCGTGTCGTCAATTTTGTCGGTGACGCGACGCTGATCGGGCAGATGGTCGATGTCAGAATTAGCGAAACGCGGCCCTACACGCTGCGCGGCGAACTGGTGAAATAGCCGATGGCCTGGTTCGAGTGCGTAGCCCGCATGAAGCCGTAGGCGTAATGCGGGGACAGTTCCACGTTGCCCACCCCGTATTGCGCTGCGCTCCATACGGGCTACGCGACTGTCCCACAAGGAGACATCCAACATCCGGGTTCGCGTTGGGGACAGAGCTGGCTCGCTTCGCGTAGCTGCGGTCTGTCCCACAAGGGAGACATCCAACATCCGGGTTCGCGTTGGGGACAGAGCTGGCTCGCTTCGCGTAGCTGCGGTCTGTCCCACAAGGCCTCAGAAGGGCATTTTCGGCATGCCTTTCATGCCACCCATGCGTTTCATCATCTTCATCATGCCGCCGCCCTTCATCTTCTTCATCATGTCCTGCATCTGCTCGAATTCCTTGAGCATGCGATTGACTTCCTGAACCTGTACGCCTGCGCCGGCAGCGATGCGGCGTTTGCGGGTGGCCTTGATGAGTTCGGGTTTGCGCCGCTCCAGCGGCGTCATGCTGTGGATGATGCCCTGCTTGCGCTGGATGTCTTTCTCAGCCCGGCCCATGTCCATCTGCCCGGCCTTGGCGGCGATGGAGGCCGGCATCTTGTCCATCAAACTGGACAGGCCGCCCATCTGTTTCATCTGCTGGATCTGTGCCAGGAAATCATTCAAATCAAAGCCGCCACCACTCTTGACCTTGGCCGCGAGTTTTTGCGCCGCTGCCATGTCGACGCCCGAAGTGACCTGCTCGACCAGCGCCAGGATGTCGCCCATGCCCAGGATGCGTCCGGCATGGCGTTCGGCGTCAAAGACTTCAAGGCCATCGATCTTCTCGCTGGTGCCGGCGAACTTGATCGGCGCCCCCGTCACCTGGCGCACCGACAGCGCGGCACCACCGCGCGAGTCGCCATCGGTCTTGGTCAGGATGATGCCCGTCAGTGGCAGCGCGTCCTTGAATGCCCTGGCGGTATTGACCGCGTCCTGACCCTGCATGGCATCAACGACAAACAGCGTCTCCACTGGATTGAGCGCGCTGTGCAGTTCCCGAATCTCAAGCATCAAGGCTTCGTCAATGGCCAGGCGGCCGGCGGTATCGACCAGCAACACGTCAAAAAAGTGCTTGCGCGCATAGTCCAGCGCCGCCAGACCAATGGCCACCGGTTTCTGATCCGGCGTGCTGGGAAACCACTCGGCGCCGGCTTGCGCGGTGACGGTCTTCAACTGCTCAATGGCGGCCGGGCGATAAACGTCGCCGGAGACGGTCAGCACTTTCTTGCGACGTTTCTCGATCAGGTGCTTCGCCAACTTGGCCGTGGTCGTGGTCTTGCCCGCGCCCTGCAAACCGGCCATCAGAATCACCGCTGGCGGCTGGGCTGCCAGATTGATGTCGACAACGCCATCGCCCATGGTGGCCGCCAGTTCCTTGTTGACAATGCCAACCAGGGCCTGGCCCGGCGACAAGGAGCCCAGCACTTCCTGGCCCAGCGCTTTCTCTTTGACACGGGCAATAAAGTCGCGCACGACCGGCAACGCCACGTCGGCTTCCAACAGGGCCAGGCGCACCTCGCGCAGCATATCGGCGACGTTGCTTTCGGTGATGCGTGCTTGGCCGCGGATTTCCTTGACCAGGCGTGAGAGTTTTTCGGTGAGAGCGGAGGCCATAGGGGTATTCCGATGATCGGAACCAGAATTGGGAGCCAATCGGGACTGGCAATATGCAAAACGCTAAACTGTGGGCATGATTTTAGCCAGTGCTTCCCCTCTCGGTCTCAGCTTGGCAGTCGGGGCTGCCTTGGCCTATTCGGTCTCCGCCATCGGCGCGACCCGCTTGGGCAAACAAGCAGCCAAAACGGCGGTCGTGCTGGCCTGGCTGGCGCACGGCTTGTTACTGTTCATGGGGCTGTTTGGTGAGGAACCGCGTTTCGGCTTCGCACCGGCCCTGTCCGTCACAGCCTGGCTGATTGCTGCGGTCTACGCAATCGAGAGTCACGTCTACCCGCTGCTCGAGACGCGTTGGGCTTTGTCCGCACTGGGGGCGTTTGCGGTTGTGCTGGCAATGCTGTTTCCAGGCAGCGCCCTGCATGCCACTGCCTCGCCCTGGCTGCCACTGCACTGGGCGCTGGGGATTGCATCCTATGGTTTGTTTGGTGCCGCTGTAGTGCACGCCTGGTTCATGACGCGGGCTGAAGAGCGTTTTCGCGTCGCGGCCGATCCGCACAGCGGCATGCCGCTTCTAACCATTGAACGCCTGACTTTCCGCTTTGTCGCCGCCGGTTTTCTACTGTTAACCGCCACCTTGCTGGTGGGCGCACTGTTTGGAACGCAACTCTACGGGGCGAACACCGGTTTGAAGTGGAGCCACAAGACAGCGTTTTCTGTTTTGTCGTGGTTGACCTTTGCCGTGCTGTTGACCGGTCGCGCCCGCTTTGGCTGGCGTGGCAAACGCGCGGTACGGGTTCTTTATATCGGCGCCGCGCTGTTGCTGCTGGCTTATGTCGGCTCCCGATTCGTCATGGAAATCGTTCTGGGGCGCTCGGTATGAAGTTCCTGCTGCTGCTGGCCGTCTTGCTGTTCGGTGTCTGGCTTTGGCGCACCAATCGGGAAGCCAGTGGCAAATCAAAGCCAAACGACACCAGCAGCAAACCCGCACCGATGGAGATGGTTGGCTGCAGTTTGTGTGCGGTCCACGTTCTGGCAGGTGACGCTTTGCAGGGCAAGAAAGGTTTCTACTGCTGCCAGGAACATCGCCAGCGCGCGGAGCCCTGAATGAGCCTGCCGGCACAAGCGCAAGCCTGGTTCGACACGGTCCTGCCTGCGCCAGGTTTCGAGACGATCGCCAAGCCCCAGGAGGTTCAGCGCTTGTGGCGTGGCTTCATGAGCGCGCGCGTGGCACTGGGCCTTGGATTGCTTCTATTCCAGAGCATCATCTACGCCCTTGGCACTGCCAGGGACAGCCGCCTGATCCTGATCTGTGCCGTTTATTGCGTGCTGGCCACGGCCATGCGTTTGTGGGCCCAACCGCGCCCGACTGGCAAGGCATTCGATACACAATGGATCGCCATCGGTGGTGTCGATATCGTGGCTTTTGTGGTGCTGCAAATCGCCCAGGGCAGCGCCATCAATTACGCGCCCCTGTTTGTGCTGCCGGTCTTGATGGCTGCCGTTCTTGGCTCACTGCTGCTGGCCATGGCGGGCGCAGCAGGCGTAACTTTGCTGCTTTTTGTTCATGCGGCCTGGCTGTCGTTTCTGATCCCATTCGATACGGTAGCGCATTTTCTGCAAGCGGCTTTGGCCGGCGCGGGTTGCTTCGCCATCGCATTTCTTGCCAACCAGATCTCTATTCGGCTGGCCGATGTTGAACTATTGGCACAGCGCAGCCAGTTGGCCGAACGCACACAACGACAAGTCAATGAACTGGTGATCGAGTCCTTGACCGATGGCATCCTGGTACTCGATCAACACAGCCTTGTGCGTGCCGCCAATCCCGCCGCGCGTCATTTGCTTGGCGCCGAACACGCACTGGCTGTCAAATCGTTCAATCTTGCAGAGTTGGCGGTCTGGCAGGAACTGGTTGATCTGATGACGCTGAGTTTTTCGGACCGAACACCCAGGCAGGCCGACGTCACGATCCGGCATGTGGGCGAAGGCCCCAGACGCATGCGGGTGAGGACCCAATTGACCGCTGCCCCAGGAGACCATGACGAGCCACTGTGTGTCATGTTCATGCAGGATCAACGCGAGGTGGAGGCGCGCATGCGCGCCGACAAGTTGGCCAGCATGGGACGCATGTCGGCGGCTGTTGCGCATGAAATCCGCAACCCGCTGGCCGCCATCGCCCAGGCCAACGCGCTGCTTGACGAAGACCTGAAGGATCCCCGGCACAAGCAACTCACGCAAATGGTCCAGCAAAACGCAAGGCGGCTGGAAAGAATTGTCGAAGAGGTTCTCGACATATCCCGCGTGCCGCAGCATGAAAGTGCCGTCACTTCGAGCGCGCTGGCTTTGGGCAACGAGGTTGAGAAAATATGCCATGACTGGCGTCAGCAAACCCAAAGTGGGCAGCGTTTGCTGCTTGTGCTGCCACCCCAAGGCATCCTGATCAGGTTTGAGTCCGAGCATTTGCGTCGTGTCCTGGTCAACCTGCTTGACAATGCGTTGCGTCATTCGACTGACCAAATTGGCGCGATCGAGGTCTCGGTCAGCATGACAATCGCAGGACAGGGCGCCTTGCACGTGTGGAGCAACGGACAGCCGATGGATCAATCCGTCGAGCGACATTTGTTCGAGCCATTTTTTTCTTCCGAAAGCCGCTCAACGGGTTTGGGACTTTATATCTGCCGCGAACTGTGTGAAAAACAAGGCGCCTCGATTGCCCACCTGCGAACTTCACGGTCAGGCAACAATGGCCCGGTCGACGGAAACGAATTTCTGGTGACCTTCCAGACCCATCGAGGCTAACACCATGGATTCAAAAACAAACCTGAGCCCGCCCCGAATCCTGGTCGTCGACGACGAACCCGATTTGCGCACGCTCTACGAGTTGACGCTGCTGCGTGAAGGCTTCCGGGTTGAAACCGCTGAAAACCTGGCGCAGGCTTTCGAGTACCTGCGTGAAGAGCGATTCGATCTGCTCATCACCGATATGCGCCTGCCCGACGGCCTGGGCCTGGAACTGATACGCCACATCCGGTCCCAGAATCGCAAGGAGCGCTGCATCGTGATTACGGCCTACGGCTCAGCAGAAAACGCCGTCGAGTCACTCAAGGCCGGTGCTTTTGATTATTTGACCAAACCAGTTGATCTCAAGCAGTTCCGGATGCTCATTGCATCGGCAGTAACGGAGCCGGCGCCGTCGGGCAGGCGTACCACGGACACTGTTGCACCGTCAGGCGGCGCCAAAGCCGGTGCAGCACCGGCCCCCGCCTCGGCTGGTGAAGCAGCGCTGCAAAGGCTGGTCGGTAACTCCAATAGCATGCGCGCCGTCAAAGAACGTATTGTCAGGGTGGCGCGCAACATGGCACCCGTTTTGGTGATGGGCGAATCGGGTACCGGCAAAGAACTGGTGGCCAATGCCATTCACGCCAACAGCCACCGCTGCGGTGCTGCGCTGATTGCCGTCAATTGCAGCGCTATCCCGGAAAGCCTGCTCGAGACGGAATTTTTTGGCGCCAAGAAGGGCTCCTATACCGGCGCAACACAAGACCGCGATGGTTTCTTTCAGGCGGCTCGTGGTGGCAGCTTGTTTCTTGATGAGATTGGGGATTTGCCGCTGGCCATGCAAGCGAAGCTGCTGCGCGCCATTCAGGAACGCTGCATCCGGCCGATCGGTTCACCCCAGGAAGAGCCAGTCGATGTGCGGATCATCAGCGCAACGCACAAGGATCTGGCGGCCGAGGTTCATGCTGGGCGCTTTCGACAGGATCTGTATTACCGCTTGAATGTGATCCAGATTGTGATTCCGCCTTTGCGAGAGCGTCGTGATGACTTGCCAGCCCTGTGCACCGCCCTGCTGCAGCGGATTGCGGCCGAGTCTGGCATCGCGGTACCCGTGCTCTCGGACGCGGTACTGGCGCAACTTGCACTCGACCCCCTGCCCGGTAATGTGCGGGAACTCGAAAATCTTCTGCATCGTGCGGTTGCCCTGAGTGAAGAAGATGATCTGCGAATTGAACCGCCAATACACCCCACGCCAAGCCAGCATGCAGCGTTAATGACTGCGGACACCAGGCTTGAGGATGACGACAGGGTTCCCATTCCGACCGATTTGCAAGGCCATCTGGACGCGGCGGAACGTGAAATATTGATTCAGGCGCTGCGGGAAGCCGACTTTAACCGGACCGCTGCCGCTGCCCGGCTCGGTTTGAGTCTGAGACAAATGCGATACCGAATCGCCCGCCTGCATATCGACGTACAGGGTCAAGGCGACCCGTCGGATGGGCCCGTCTGACATGCCGGCGCAATCGCAGCTTTGGCGCGATGGCTGGTACCAGTTCGCCAGTCGACAAGCCTCTCCGAATTTTGGCCCGCGGCCACTTGCCACCCAGCCTGATCTGATCGTCCTGCATTGCATCAGCCTGCCGCCGGGCCGCTATGGCGGCGATGAGGTGCAACGCCTGTTTGCCAACCAGCTCGACTGGAACCAGCATCCCTATTTCAAGGGCATTGAAGGCCTGAGGGTGTCATCTCATTTTTACATCCGACGCCACGGTGAACTATTGCAGTTCGTCAGTGCCGATGAGCGGGCCTGGCATGCTGGCCTGTCGCACTATCGTGGACGCAGCGATTGCAACAATGACTCTGTCGGCATCGAACTCGAAGGTGTCGAAGGCGGCATCTTCGAGGACAGTCAATACGAGTCACTGGCCGGTTTGTGCGCTGGACTGTTGGAACATTATCCGATCACCGATATCGCCGGACACGAGCATGTCGCTGCGGGACGAAAGACCGATCCGGGTCCCGGCTTTGAATGGCGTCGTCTGCAGCAGATGCTGGGATTGCCGTCAACATATTTTCCTCCCGGAAGTTTGCCAAGCGAAACACGCTGAACGCCTGCGTCACGGCGGGTCAAAAAATTCAGGAAATCTCGACTTGACTGCGACACGCTACCGGTAGTGGCTTGCAATCAGTCCAGACACCATATATAGTGTCTCCTGCTCACTAGCCCAAAACCGGATTGACACGCCGCTACCGACAGAATTTGAATGCAAACCACACTGGTTCCGATCACCATCCTTCAACTTGCGAGTCACGCCAGTGAAGTTTGATACCGACTTTCCAATGCCCCTGTGCGATGTTGCTGCACAACACTTGGCAGCCCATTCGAGCCGTGATGTGAAGGAATACTTTTCATTTCATTTCACCTCTCGGATAATCCGCTGACTGGAACTATTTATGTTGAACTGGGACGAAGATATCAAGCCCACCTCGCCATCACGTATTGCACGCGACTCATCCGCGAGTCGTGCTGCGGCATCCCTCGCAACCGTTACCGGCACCGCGCATCATGTTGGCGCGACTTCCCGGGATTGATGATTCAAATGCTGACAAGAATTTCACAAGTGGCCAATTACCCTCAAAGGGCATGGGCCACTTGTGCACCCGAGTTCATGGTGCTGGGCTTAAGCCCAACATCATGGATCGCTTCATGCTCTCCAACTCGCATGAAGTGCTCTTTGTAAATTGATCAAGGAGAAATAAATGGCAACTGCAAAAAAACCGGCCGCAAAAAAGGCCGCTCCCGCGAAGAAAGCGGCTCCCGCAAAGAAAGTAGCAGCTAAGAAAGCTGCGCCGGCAAAGAAAGCGGCACCAGCGAAAAAAGTAGCGGCAAAGAAAGTCGCTGCCAAGAAGCCGGCCGCCAAGAAAGCGGCACCAGCGAAAAAAGTAGCGGCAAAGAAAGTCGCTGCCAAGAAGGCTGCACCCGCTAAGAAAGCGGCAGCCAAGAAGGCCGCTCCGGCCAAGAAGGTAGCAGCCAAAAAGGTTGCCGCCAAAAAGCCAGCAGCCAAGAAAGCCGCTGTAGCGAAAAAGCCGGCCGCCAAGAAGCCAGCAGCCAAGAAAGCAGCCAAGAAGCCGGCCGCGAAGAAAGCCGCGAAAGCACCCGCTGCCAAGGCAGCGCCTGCTCCGGCTGCCCCTGCTGCTCAGACCACTTTGAGCCCGCAGGCCGCATGGCCCTTTCCGACTGCCGCCAAGCCCTGAACCCCTGACAAGGTTCGGCTACAAGCCCGGTGCCTGACGGCATCGGGCTTTTTTTGTGGTGCCAACAGTGGCATTCGTCAATTGGAGATTTTTGAAGTCGTTGCGCTATCGCAATTTCAAGGATAGTAGGCAAGCAAGCGGTAACCGACAATGCGCTCGGCCAGCCCTGCGGTCTTTACCACCATGGTGAGTGATGTCGTCCACTCCGCAGCAGCTGCCAGGCTTTCTGTCTGGCTGGCAAGCTCTGCCGCCAGGAAGACGCGACGCAGCACCGGCTGATCGAGCGAATCAGTCAGGGTCAGTTCAAGAGCGGGGACGGCCAACGCCGTGGTCGCTGTGTTCTTGAGCGTGAAATTCAGGCGATAGGTATCAGGCTTGATCTTGCTGAATGATGCGCCATCAATCACGACCGCATCTTTTTGCCGTAAGGGTGACAACGCACAATTGAGCGGCTGGCAAAGCGCCAGAAACAAGTTCTTCAGGCCTGGCTGCAGCACCACAATCCGGTCGCGCTCACGCAACACAACTTGCCCAGCAAGCGCGATCAGCAAGAGCAAGCAAAGCGCCATCCATCCGATGCGACTCAATGATTTACGCCTCGCGCTGGCTTGATCTACTGCAGATAAAAAAGATGGCGGGTGTAATTCTGCAATCGATTGACGATCCGGGTCTGCCAGATCGTTGGGGTCAATTTCAAGCGGCGTGCCCGCGTCCACTGGCGGAACCAATTGGGATTCATTGCGCTGATCGGCAGTTTCGGCTTCGCAGTCAACCTCATCTACACCTGCGGCGGTTGCCTCGGGCAAAGTCGGCTCCGGAGTAGGCGAAATTTCTTGCAGGGGTTCAACAGACGAAGCAGATGGCAGTAGTTGATTCGAGGCATCGAATACTTCCCCGCACTGTCCGCAGCGAACCCATCCTTCGGAAATCCTGAGTTGATCGGCCACCACCTTGAACAGGGTCTGGCATGCCGGGCATCGTGTAATCAGGCTCATGGGTGGCAAATTGTAGAGCCGTCACCGATAACGATCAGCGCATCGCGGTCATCAGTATCCAGCCGTCTTCCTGGTCAGTGACCTTGAGCTGGCAATAAGGTGCGTAGGCCGTTTTCAATTCGTCTGACTGTCGCTCCAGAATGCCGGCCAGTACCAAAGAGCCTCCTGGCGCAACGCGCGACCAGAGCAGTGGCGCAAGAACCTTCAGGGGCGTGGCGAGAATATTGGCCAGCACCGTCTGATAAACACCCGTCGCAATTACCGGCAAGCCCGTCTTGAGGGTTACCAGATTGGCCTGCGCGTTCAGTCCGGTCGATTGCACGGCAGCTTCATCGATGTCAACCGCGTCAATGTCGATGGCGCCGTACTTGGCCGCGCCGATGGCCAGAATTCCGGAGCCGCAACCGTAATCCAGAACCCGGCCCAAAGGATTACCGCTGGCACCCGTTTGTGGCTGGCCATGTTGCGCGATCCAGCGCAGGCACATCCGTGTTGTCGGATGCGTCCCGGTGCCAAACGCCAGCCCCGGGTCTAGCCGAATGATGACGCGTGCCTGCTTCGGTGGCTCGTGCCAGGTCGGCACGATCCAGAATTCCGGGGTGATCGCCACGGGCGTGAACTGGGATTGCGTCAGCCGCACCCAGTCCTGTGGCGCCAACTCTTGCAGACCCAGCAGCGTACAGTCAGCAAAAAAATCCTGCGCCTGCAGCAAGGTCAAGGCATCACGGGACAAAGTCTCTGTGTCATACAAGGCCACAACCCTTGAACGCTGCCAACCGGCCTTGGGCGGCGGCATGCCGGGTTCACCAAACAAGGCCTGCTCGGCGTCGGTCTGGGCGTCAGCGTCCTCGACGCTGACACTCAGGGCATCGAGTGCTTCAAGTGCATCGCACAGGGTTTCAACCCGACGCTCCGGGCACATCAAACTCAATTCAAACATGCAAGACCTGAATCAGCGCTGATGGTGGCTGAGCCACTCTTCGAGATAGTGAATATTGGTGCCACCCGTCATGAACTTGGCATCGACCAGCAACTCCCGGTGTAGCGGTATGTTGCTGCTGATGCCTTCAACCACGGTTTCGCTCAGGGCTGTGAGCATGCGGGCCAGTGCCTGCTCACGGGTGTCACCATGCGCGATGATCTTTCCAATCATGGAATCGTAATGCGGCGGGACAAAGTAGTTGCTGTAAATATGCGAATCCACCCGAACCCCCGGCCCACCCGGCGCGTGCCACATGGTGATTCGCCCCGGCGACGGAATACATTTGTAAGGGTCTTCCGCATTAACGCGGCATTCAATGGCGTGCCCCCGAATCTGAATCTGGCGCTGCGTGAACGGCAGCTTTTCTCCCGCCGCCACCATAATTTGTGTCTTGACGATGTCGATGCCTGTGATCATCTCGGTCACCGGGTGTTCCACCTGGACGCGGGTATTCATTTCAATGAAATAAAACTCGCCGTCCTCGTACAGAAACTCGAAAGTCCCGGCACCGCGATAACCGATCTTCTTGCAGGCTGCAACGCAACGCTCACCCAGACGCTCAATCTGCTTGCGCGGTATACCGGGTGCGGGTGCTTCTTCGATGATCTTCTGGTGCCGACGTTGCATTGAACAATCACGCTCACCCAGATAGACCGCATTCTTGTACTTGTCAGCCAGCACCTGGATCTCGATATGGCGCGGATTCTGGAGAAACTTCTCCATGTAAACAGCCGGATTGCCAAATGCACTGGCGGCTTCGGCCTTGGTCATGGACACGGCATTGATCAGGGCTGCCTCGGTATGCACCACACGCATGCCACGCCCGCCACCGCCGCCGGCAGCCTTGATGATGACCGGATATCCAACCACCTTGGCAATCCGGCGCACTTGCGCCGGGTCATCAGGCAGTTCGCCTTCCGAGCCCGGAACGCAGGGAACACCCGCTTTGATCATCGCCTGCTTGGCTGAAACCTTGTCCCCCCTGATGCGAATCGACTCGGGTGTCGGACCAATAAACTGAAACCCGCTTTTCTCAACGCGCTCGGCAAAATCTGCGTTCTCGCTCAAAAAACCATAGCCCGGATGAATGGCCTCTGCATCCGTCACTTCGGCCGCCGAAATGATGGCCGGCATGTTGAGATAACTCAGGGCGGAAGCCGCCGGACCGATGCAAACTGCTTCCTCGGCCAGTTTGACGTACTTGGCATCCCGATCGGCCTCGGAATAAACCATGACCGCCTTGATGCCGAGTTCTCGGCAGGCGCGTTGAATTCTCAGGGCAATCTCGCCTCGATTGGCTACCAGAATTTTTTTGAACATAGACTTGGGCGTTTGCGCTATTCGATGACGAACAGGGGTTGCCCATATTCAACCGCCTGCCCATTGACGCAGTGAATCTGCGTCACAACGCCAGCGCGGTCGGCCTCAATCTCATTGAGAATCTTCATCGCCTCAATAATGCAAATGGTTTGACCGATCTTGATGGTGTCGCCGATTTCAACAAATGACTTGGCCTCGGGCGAGGCGGCACGGTAGAAGGTGCCGACCATGGGCGATTTGACGGTGTGGTTGACGGCCACAGGCTCGGCAGCCACCAGCGGTTCGACCGTTGCTGACGCTTGAATCGGTGCCGCCACAGATGCCGCTGGCGCGACAGTCACATACTGCGGCGCCATCGCAAAGCCGCCCTTGACGATGCGAACCTTGCCCTCCGCTTCCGTAATTTCCAGCTCCGAGACATTTGAGTCTGACACCAAATCAATCAGCGTCTTGAGTTTTCTTAGATCCATAAGGTCTCCAGCGATTTCCAACAATAATGCGCTAATTTACCTTAATTTCATGCAATGTTCGACGAACTTCGTTCATTTTATGAAAATAACTCGATGTTCCGGGTAATTTATGGGGTTGAACGCTGTTACGCCAGACCTTAAGTGAGGCTTGACCAGGCGTCAGACGTCGCTCGGATTCGCCCAAGCTTTCAGCTCATCGGTCGTGAGCGCCCCTATTTTACGATGCCGAACGACCCCGTCGGACCCAAGAACAAGGGTAAAGGGTAAAACTCCCACCAGATTTCCAAGCGTTCGACTGAGCTCTATCCCCGATGCGCCAGCCAGGACAACCGGAAAAGTGACCGGGTTTTGCAACAAAAAGCGCTGGACCGGATCGATACTGTCAACCGCAATACCAAGCACTTTCCATCCTTTGGCTGCATTTAAGTCATGAAAGCCACTTAATAACGGCATTTCTTGCACGCAGGGAGGGCACCAGGTGGCCCAGAAATTAAGCAGCAAGGGTTTGTTGCGCAGTTCATCCATGCGCAGCATGACGCCATCCGGCTTGGAAAAAACCAATTGCCAAAACGCAGGGTCGATCACACGGTCGCCTTGACGAGCCCGATTGGTCCGCCAGGCCAAGCCGGCGCCGCCAAGAACGGCCGCTGCGGCGACTGCAGTACCCAGCCAGTGCCGGCGCCGCCAACCCGTCGTGGACGCCGAAGATGGGTTATCGCTTGATTCAGTCATATCGGCTCATCATGCAGCAAACGGGCAAGCGCTGCCAGATCGCCACGCGGCACGCGACCTTTTGCGTCAGGCCGCAAGGCCCCGCGCACATCATCGTGGTCATACACCAAAAGATGCACGGGCGTCAGATCGCCCAAACCCTGGCAGACGGCGTTCAAGCTCAAGGCCGCGACCGGTTTGCCATGAAGCCCGGTCATGGTGTGCGCCACGTATTTCACCCCATGGTCAATCAAGGCGATTTCGGCGGATTTGCAATCGTCGCAAAACAATTGAATGTAGATCTCAGACCGCCGTGTGGCCCGGCCGTGCCACACGGCTCCACCCAGGTGCGGCCGAAATGCCGCCATGCGCTGCATCCAGAGCAGGGCCAGTCGGCGCAAAGCCAGCAACTCGCCGGGCTGCGTTTCGGCGCAAAAAAGGGCGATGTACTCGAGCACGGCATCCTCCACCGCGTCGTTGTCCGGCAGAGCCGTGCGACCGGGCAGTCCAAGTTGCCTGACAGCGCGGCGTTTGGCGGCCCCATAGTCGAGACCTTCCTCAACCACGAGCCGCGCAGCCGTCATCTCAATTTCCGTTTTCAGGGTTTCCATCATCTCATTTTGCCTGCCATTGGCTGCCAACGGCCGGCCTAGAATCCGCCCATGCATATTCATATTCTCGGTATTTGCGGCACCTTCATGGGTGGTTTGGCAGCCTTGGCGCGCGAAGCCGGCCACAAGGTCACTGGTTGCGACAGCGGCGTCTACCCGCCCATGAGCGATCAATTGCGCGCGCTCGGCATCGACTTGATTGAAGGGTTTGGAGCCGACCAGCTCTCGCTGCAGCCGGACATGTTTGTGGTCGGCAATGTGGTCAGTCGTGCCCGCCTGAGCGATGGCAGTGCAAAGTTTCCCCTGATCGAAGCCATCCTGGACGCCGGTCTACCCTATACCAGCGGCCCGCAGTGGTTGGCCGAGCACGTACTGCAGGGCCGGCACGTGATTGCGGTTGCCGGCACCCATGGCAAGACCACAACCACCGCCATGGTCGCATGGATACTGGAGTGCGCCGGCTTGCAACCTGGCTTTCTGATTGGTGGCGTGCCGCAGAACTTCGGCGTGTCGGCGCGACTGGGTGGGCAATCGGTCTTTGTGATTGAAGCGGACGAATATGACACGGCATTCTTCGACAAGCGCAGCAAGTTTGTCCACTACCGACCCCGAACTGCCGTCCTGAACAACCTGGAATTCGATCACGCTGACATCTTCGACGATCTGGCGGCCATCGAACGCCAGTTCCACCACCTCATTCGCACAGTTCCGGGCACAGGCGCGCATGGCGCCGGACGTGTGATCGTCAATGGCCTGGAAGAAAGCCTGGCGCGCGTGCTGCATGCCGGTTGCTGGAGCGAGGTCTGCAGCTTCGGTGCGGCGGTCAGCGATTTCACCGCAATCGGCGAAGCCGACAACTTTGACGTCATGTACCAGGGGCGCCAAGCAGGGCATGTGACATGGGCGTTGAGCGGTGTGCACAACCAGCTCAATGCGCTGGCAGCCATTGCCAGCGCGCAGCATGTGGGCGTGTCACCCGAGACGGCCGCAGCGGCTCTGAGTCGTTTCGAGAATGTGAAGCGGCGCATGGAAGTGCGTGGCTGCGTGAAGCGCCCGGATGGCGACATCACGGTTTACGACGACTTCGCCCACCACCCAACCGCCATCCGCACCACAGTCGATGGCCTGCGCCGCAAAGTCGGCCCGGACCAGCGCATTCTGGCGGTCTTCGAGCCGCGCTCCAACACCATGAAGCTTGGCACCATGAAGGCACAACTACCCTGGAGCCTGGAGGCTGCCGACCTGGCGTTCTGTCACAGCGGCGGACTGGGCTGGGATGCGCACGCCGCACTGGCGGGCATGGGCGACAAAGCCCGGGTTGCCGACACGATTGACTCGCTGATAGCCCAGGTAATGTCTGTGGCACAGGGCGGTGATCACATCCTGTGCATGAGCAACGGCGGCTTTGGCGGTGTTCACCTCAAACTACTGCAAGCATTGCAAGCCCCGTAAGGCTTGCCACAAGACCCACTGCACGGGCGGCTTTGAAACCGTCTCAGGCTTTGGCTGCGCGGCGGGCCCGACGCGTTGCAACGGCCACCGACAGAACATCCAGCGCCTGCAAGGAATCGTCCCAGCCCAGGCAAGCATCGGTGATGCTCTTGCCATATTCCAGTTGCGATGCCTTGTCCTTGCCCGGCGTGAACTTCTGGGCGCCAGCCTGCAGGTGACTCTCCACCATGACGCCAAAGACACTGCTTGAACCAGCCGAGAGTTGCGTCGCAATATCGCGCGCCACTTCGAGCTGCTTTTCATGCTGCTTGCTGCTGTTGGCGTGACTGCAGTCCACCATCAGCGTCGCCGGCAGTTTGGCGGCGCGCAGGTCCTTGCAGGCGGCCGCTACGCTGGCGGCGTCGTAATTCGGCGCCTTGCCGCCGCGCAGAATCACATGGCAATCGGGGTTGCCATTGGTCTGCACAATCGCTACCTGTCCGTTCTTGTGCACCGATAAAAAGTGGTGCCCGCCAGCGGCCGCCTGAATCGCGTCGGTGGCGATCTTGATGTTGCCGTCGGTTCCGTTCTTGAACCCGATCGGCGCCGACAGGCCCGAGGCCAATTCGCGGTGCACCTGGCTCTCGGTGGTGCGCGCGCCAATGGCGCCCCAGGAGATCAGGTCGCCCAGGTACTGCGGCGAGATCACATCCAGAAACTCGCTGCCCGCCGGCAAGCCCTGGCGGTTGATCTCGATCAGCAACTGGCGCGCCATGCGCAGGCCTTCATCGATGCAGAAAGTCTCATCCAGATAGGGGTCGTTGATCAAGCCCTTCCAGCCCACCGTCGTGCGCGGCTTCTCGAAGTAGACGCGCATCACAATCTCCAGCGTGCCGGCGTACTTGTCGCGCTGCACCTTGAGCCGCTGCGCGTAATCCAGCGCGGCCGCCGGATCATGGATGGAGCACGGGCCAATGACCACCAGCAAGCGGTCGTCGGTGCCCGCCATGATGTCATGGATACGCCCGCGTGTACCGTCGATCAGCGTCTCGACCGCCGTACCCTTGATTGGAAAGAAGCGGATCAAATGCTCGGGCGGAGGCAACACGGTGATGTCCTTGATGCGTTGGTCGTCGGTCTGACCGCTACGGTCAGTCAGGGGGGTGGCGACGGGGTTCGCATACCAGGCATCGGTTGTGACA
>CAIWNX010000003.1 GCA_903914175.1 uncultured beta proteobacterium
CCCGCCACGTCGGTCTGGCGTACGTAGACGGTGTTTTCTCCCTGGCTCAGCGTCGGTGCGCTGGCGCTCCAGCCGCTTGTGCCGTTGGCGCTGTATTCAACTGTTGCGCCAGCCTCGGTGCCGCTGATGCTGAGCGTGCCGTCGCTGCTGCTTTTGTCGCCGCTCACGCCGGTGTCGCGCGCAAGACCCACGCCCGGTGCTGACGGCGCCAGCGTATCCACCACCTGCACCGACTCAATCGCCGCGCTGTTGCCCATGCCGAATGAATCGACGGCAACGCCACTGGCGACATTGACTGTGAGGTTGCCCTCGACGTTCGGTTGCGGCGTCACCACCAGTGTGTAGCTGGCGCCGCTGCCGCTGAGGCTGACGATGCTGCCGTTGGCAACTGTGATGTCGCCTTGTTCCAGACCCGTCACCGCTTCATCAAAAGTCAAGGTGTAGGTGATGTTGCCGCTGGCCTTGTTGGCAACACCGCTGACGCTGTCCGTGATGCTCAGCGCCGGTGTGACCAGTTGCACAGCAACGTAATGGAGCGCTGCCTGGTCCTGCATCAGCACGGTACCCGTAGCAGAATCCACCTGCACGGCCCCCGTCAGATCGACCGCAACACCACTGGAAGTATCAATGCCCACCCCACCCACGTCGGCCGACCAGAAGGGTTGCGGGTTTGCGCTGATTAAGGATGTCCAAGCCGACGGCAGGCCAGGAGTCGCAGCTGTCGCCGTGCCGGTGCCGTTGTAGGCATCCCAGATCGCCAGCAGATCGTTGTAAACAGGGTTGACCGCAGTGCTGCCAGCCGCAGGCGTATCGGAACCGACGGCTGTGCCGGCTTCACGATTCCAGGTCGAGGCAGAGTCGAAACTCACACCACCATTGCCGTTGAGCGACCCGCCGTAAGTCGGCACCGCCAGATGCATGCCATTGATCGTCGCATAGCGGTAGGTTTCGCTGACACTGAAAGTGCCTGCCGCCACAGCAGTGCTGGTATTGCCGTTGATATCCTGGGTAAAGATGTTGCTCAGCGCATGCGTCGTCAGGTTGCTGTTGGGATCCAGCAACGGGAGCGTCGAGGTGCCAGTGGGCCAGGGGTTCTGCCAGAAGTAAAACCATTTGCCGCCATCGACCTGCACCGGCGCAATCAGTTGGCCGTAGCTCACGCCATTCGCATCCACGCCCAGGTCAATCACGGCGTCGCCGGCCACCGGTGCCGATACGCTCAGCGCCGCATTGGCGTGCGCATCCGTCGTCGCCACGTTGCCGGCCGCGTCCTTGGCAAAACCGGCGGTAATGTCGAGCGTGTCGAGCGCCGTACCGCCGTAGCCAACAGTGGCTTCCAACGCTTCAGCCTTGGTCGCTGTCAGGGTCACGGTCAGGGTGTTGCTGCCCGTCACCACGGCCGAAGTGATGTCGCCCACCGCAAAGCCCACATTGGCCGTGCTCGCATCATCGCCATTGATGTCCCACACCAGCTTGTTCCAGTCCAGCCGGCCCTTGATGTCGGTGCTGGCGGTCTCGCCAGTTGACAGCAGCGTGTCGTAGTGAGCGCCCGTCAGCACCAGCGTGTTGTTGCCGCTGGTGTAGGCGCCACTGGTATTGATGACAGTGGGCACATGCACATCGATGGCGTCATTCGTTCCCGCAATCGCCGTGCTGTAGCTGCCGACGTTACCAGACGGGTCCTGCAATTGCAGCGCGACCGGGATATTGGCACCGGCCGCGATGTCGGCGCCGCCGTCTGTCACAGTGAAGTGCGCCGTGTAGCGGGTGTCGCTGACATAGCTCAGGTTCGTCAGTGCAAAGCCCCCCACCGTGCTGCCCGCCACCAGCGTCAGCACCTGGTTCGTGGCGTTGCCGACATCGATGGTGACCGTGACATCGCTGCCGACGATCATCGGCACATCGGGAATGCTCACGGACCCAATGGTCGGTGGCGTGTGGTCGCTGGGGTCGGACTGCGCTACCGTCAGCGGCAAGGCCGCAGCCGCATCGGACGCCGCATTCCAGGCTTCGTCGCGGGCAAAGCCGCCCGCGATGATCAACTTGTCAGGCGTCGTGCCGCCGAAGCCGGTCGCACCTTCGAGTGCTATGGCTTTGGTATCGCTCAGGACCAGTGTCAGGTGGGTGCTGTCTGTCACCACGGCTGAAACGATGTCGCCGGTCGCAAAGCCCACAGGGTTGGAAGCATCGCCATTGATGTCCCAGCTCAGCTTGCTCAGGTCCAGCCGCTCCGTGATGTCGGTGCTGCCCAAGCTCTCGCCAACACCAAGCAAAGTGTCGTAGTTCGTGCCGGTGAGCACCAGGGTATTGCTGCTATTGGTGTAGCCGGCGCTGCTATGGGTGGCAGTGGGCGCGACGGTGTCGACCTTGAAGTTCTGGCCAACGTTGTCGATAGGGTATTGCCTATCCCAATCCACCATCAAATTGCCCGCGGCATCGGTGACTGCTGGATTCGCAACCAGACTGGCAATCGTGAGAACCTGGTCGACGCCGGTGTCCCAACCATCTGAAAGGGTGTAGCCAAAGACCATCTGGCTCGTGCCCGAACCCGTGGCATTGAAGACAAAGTCGGCAGGGCCATCGGGCACATACAAGACCGCGACTGGTTCATTGGGGGAGCCGGCGTTCACAGGGAAAGTGGCCGCTTCATTGAGGTTAAAGGTCAGCGTAACCACATCACCCGCGTTGAGCGTGTTGTTGTGGATGCTGTTGGCTGCGGCGGTGATGGCCGCGCTCACGAGGGTTGGCGCGCTGGTGTCCAGCGTAAACGCCAGGGCGCTTGATGGGGCGCTGGTATTGCCGACGGCATCGATCTGGTGCACGGTGACGGACTTGGCGCCGTCGCCACTCAGGGCAAAGCTGCTGCCGCTACCCGTCGTCCAGTGGACTCCGGCGTCCACGCTGTACTGCCAGGTTGCACCCGCGTCCAGCCCGCTGACCTTGACGGTGCCAACACTGGTGATGTGGTCACTGTCCGAGGTGCCGCTGTCGGTGGCCAGCGTCAGGCTCGGTGCGATCAGCACCGTGTAGCTCAGTGTGCTGGAGGTGGCGCTGTGGCCGGCCTGGTCGGTCAGGCTGGCGCTCAGGCTGTGGCTGCCCGCGCTGAGCGTACTGGTGGTCACCATCGTGTAGCCCGCAGCAATGTCGGCAGCACTCAGCACCACTGTGCCAACCGTGGTGTTGCCATCGTGCAGGGTCACACTGTCGCCAACCACAGCCGCCGTACCGTCATTGGCACTGGTGTTGAAGCTGACGTGTAAGCTGGGCACGTTGACGTGGCTATTGGCGTCAACGCTCAGGCTTGGGGCGGCTGGCGAAATCGTGTCCAGCGCGTGGCTTTGTGCCGCGACAACGGCGGCGGCGTTGGCGGCGGCGTCGATGGCGTTGGCCGCGCCGCGGATGGCAGTTTGCTCAGAACCCGTCATCGTCGTACCTGCCAGCATGCTGGCCAGCGTGCCGGCATTGGCCAGATCGAGCGTACCGCCAGCGCTCAGCAGATCGGTGGCCAGGTTGTGGTACGTGATGATGCCGTTTCCAGCGTTCGCGTCTTCCGCCAGGGTCACCGTGGTGGCAATCTGCGCTGCAACTTTTTGTGCGGTCAGCGACAGCTGGGGGTCGTAGTCGAGGAGGCTGGCGCCACCCAGGATAGCGGTCAGACCCAGTGCGGCTGCGACTTGGGCGGCCGTGCTGTCGATCAGGGCGGCATCCACCACGGTGGTCGGGTCGGCAGCGACCTTGTTGTCGATCACCTCCTGCACCAGGGTGGTCAGCGGGTTGATGGTGGTTGAGCCTTCAGGCGCCTTCAGCGGCACCGTGTTGGGTATGCCGGTGTCGATGTTGACGCCGCCCAGCGCAATGATGATGCCGCTAGGCGCACCGGCTGGCACAAAGAAGTTGCCGTTGTTATCCGTAATACCAACAAAATAATCGCTGGCCACATCGGCGATTCCGTTGTGGTTGATGTCGATGTATACGGAAGCACCGCGCACATAGCCGTCAACCACCACGCCGCTGAAGAATCCGCTTGCATCGTTGCCGGCAATGTCCTGAATGGCGTTGACATCGTTGCCCGCTGTTGGGTCGGTGTAGACCAGGCTGACGGCACCCGGCAGGATCGGGTTGTGCAGGTTCAGGATCACGGTTGCGCCGCTGACGTCCACGCTGTCAACGGCGTTGGCGGCACCTGCGGTGGTCGCGGCAAAGGCCGTGGTCGGCGGCTTGTTGCTGGCGTCGAGCGCGCTGTCGTAGGTCAACGTAATCGTTTTGGCAAGACTGTTCACTGTCATTGACTGAATGACAGGCGGCGTTGTGTCGGACGGTGGTGGTGGCGGCGGTGGTGGCGGTGGCGCCACATAGGTATCGAGCGTGAACGCCAGCGCGTTGGAGGAGGCGCTGAGGTTGCCGGCCACATCGCTCTGGTGCACGATGACGGACTTGGCGCCGTCGCCCGTGAGCGTGAAGCTGCTGCCGCTGCCGTTAACCCAAGTCGTACCCCCGTTGCTGCTGTACTGCCAGGCGGCACCGGCTTCCAGACCGGTGACCTTGACGCTGCCGTTGTTGGTGATGCCGTCACCCACAACGCCGCTGTCCACGGCCAGGCTCAGGCTCGGTGCGGCGGGCACTGCGGTATCCAACGTCAAGGCCAGCGCGCTTGAGCTTGCGCTGAGGTTGCCGGCCACATCGCTCTGACGCACGATGACGGACTTGGCGCCGTCGCCGCTCACGCTGAAACTGCTGCCGCTGCCATTGTTCCAGGTGCTGCCGCCATCCACGCTGTACTGCCAGCTGGCGCCGGCTTCGAGCCCGGTGACGTTGACGGTGCCGACGTTGCTGATGTGGTCGCTGACCGAGATGCCGCTGTCAAGCGCCAAGCTCAGACTGGGTGCGGCCGGTGCGGTGCTGTCCAGGGTAAATGCCAACGCGCTGGAGGCGGCGCTGACGTTGCCAGCGGCGTCGCTCTGGCGCACGATGACGGACTTGGCACCATCGCCGCTGAGCGTAAAGCTGCTGCCACTGCCGGCAACCCAACTGGTGCCGCCATTGGTGCTGTATTGCCAGGTGGCGCCGGCTTCCAGACCGCTGACGTTGACGCTGCCGTTGTTGGTGATACTGTCGCTGGCAAGGCCGCTGTTGCTGGCCAGACTGGCGCTTGGCGCAATGGGCGGCGTTGTGTCGACCGGTGGCGGTGGCGGCGCCACTGTCGTGTCGAGCGTGAAGATCAGCGCATTGGATGCAAGGCTGACATTGCCCGCAGCGTCAGCCTGACGCACGATGACGGACTTGGCGCCGTCGCCGCTGAGCGTGAAGCTGCTGCCACTGCCAGCAAGCCAGCTGATGCCGCCATTGATGCTGTACTGCCAGGTGGCACCGGCTTCCAGCCCGCTGACGTTGACGCTGCCGTTGTTGGTGATGCCATCGCCCACCACGCCGCTGTCCACCGCCAGGCTCAGGCCCGGCGCTGCCGGGGGCGTGGTATCAACCGGTGGCGTCACCGTGTTGTCGATGAGCAGGCTCAGGGCATTGGATGCAGCACCACTGTTACCAGCGGCGTCGCTGAAACTGGCAGCCGCCACCGTGATACTGGCACTGGCCGAACCCGCACTGGCGGTGAAGGTGGCGCTGTAAACCTTGGGATCGGCGCTGACGGCAAAGGCGCTGAGCGTGCCGCCGCTGGCGCTGATGTCGGCGGCCGTAAAACCGCTCGGTGTTTCGCTGAACGTGAAGTGCAGCGTGGTGCTCTGGCCGGGCTTGAGGCTGGCGGCGTCGCCGCTGATGGCCAGCGTGGGCGCCAGCGTATCGAGCACGAAGCTGGTGCTGCCCGCCGCGCTGGTTTTGCCGCCACCATCGGTGGCGCTGGCGCTGACGCTGACCGTGCCCTGGCCCAGGGTGGCAAGCTCGGTGGCGCTCAAGCCGACCGACACCGGGCTGGCGCTGCCGGCGAGGCTCTTGCTGACCTCATGGCCGTTGGCGCTGAAGACGACGTTGACCGTGACGCCGCTGGCGGCTGTGACCGTGATGGCGGCGCTGTTGGCAACGCTTGCGTTTTGCATCGCCGCCAAGGGAGTCAGCACCGGCGCCGCTGGCGGTGTGCTGGTGTCGCTGCTGCCTTTGCCAGCGGCAGCGCCGACGCCCGCCAGGGCCACGCCCAGGCCAAGAATGGGCCAAATACCAAAACTGCTCGCCGCCACCGGCGCTGCGGCGGCTGGTGCTGGCGCTGCCTTGTCAACGCCGATCAGGACGTCTTCGGGCTTGGACGGCGCCACGTTTGCGGCAACCATATCAAGCCAGGCGCTGCCGTCGGGCTGCGCCATCACGGGTGCTTCGGCGCTGGTGGCGGGCGCACGGCGCTCGTCGTCAATCGACGCGCCCGCGGGGGCGCTCTCGGGCGCGCGCATGTCTACGCGCGTGTCTGTCGTGGTGTTGAGCGCCAGCAGCGTGCCAGCGCTGTCGGTTGCGCTGGCAAGCAGGCTGTCGAGTGGGGCTTCCTGGTCGGTGAAGTGGATTGTGAGGGCGGGGTCGGCCTCGTGCAACACGATCTGCTCGCCGGACTTGAGGACAACAACGATGTCAGCGCCGGCGCGGTGCAGGTTTTGCACTTCGGCGAGCTTGACGTCGATATCGATGGATGAAGCAGGCGCCTGTTCGGCGACTACGAGCGAGCCCGGTGCTTGCTGGTTTGTATCAGTCATTCTTATTTCCCTCTGCGTCCAACTATTTGAACGTTTCTCAACTTCATGAAGCCGCCAATCTGAAATGGATATGGCTTTGTTATAGCTACTCCCCGCTTTACCTTTGAAATGAATCAGCTAGGCGTGAATTAGCGGCCAAAAAACCACTCAGATCCCAAGAATGATCGCGGCTCAGACGGCTGCCGTCTATCCCCCAAAAGGGTGATTTACAGAGGGGTTAAGAATTCAAAGAGTGACAAAAACGTCACTCGGCAACGCTCAACTGAATGCTGCTTGCGTCAGATTCAAGCATGCGGATGCCCTGCGCCATGGCGCGCAGGCCATCGGCAAGTTGCCGGTTGGAATCGAGCAGGTTGCGGATCTCGTTTTGCGTGCGCGCCGTGGCCTGCAGAACCTCGCGGTTGTTGCTGCGCAGTTCTTCATAAAGCAACTGCCATTCAGCCGCCTCGTCGCGTTTGCGCAGATCGTCGGCCAGTTGCCGATTGGACTGAACCAGTTCGCGGATGCTGCTCAGGGTCAGGGCTGACTCGTGCAGAATGCCCTGGTAATTGGCTTGCAGCTCCTGAAACAGCGTGCGCCACTGCGTGGTTTCGCGCACCGCGATGTCCAGATGGTCCTGGTAGGTACGCGATTCGGCCAGTTGCAAGAAGGCGTCGGCGCGGCGCACCATGGCCCGTAAATTAACAATGACGCGCTGCGCAGCGCGCTTGGTTATCAATCCCAGGTAGCTCAGAAACAGGGCGCCGATCAAACCGAACAGCGTGGCGCCCAGCACGTTCAGCAAAACGCCCAGCAGGCTCAGTGCCAGCAGGACGCCGTTGGCAAAAGTAGCCAGGGACAGCAGCGCGTACAGGCGCTTGCGCCCGACATCAAACTCGATTCCGAGCACCAGCTTGAAATTGTCCGAAACGCGGTTGCGGCTGCGGTTGAGCAGGTTGTAGACGCCGGCAACAGCAGACTTGCGGTCAAGCGTTGGATACAGTGCCTTGTGCACGCGCTCGTCGCCCGCCTCCCAAGCGTGGGACCAGTGCAGTTCACGGCTGACTTTGCCGGCCGCGATCAGCGCCAGCACCAGGCCCAGGCCCAGCGTCAGGCCGATCGCCCACAGCAGTTGCGGCTGCGCCATGGTCGCGCCCAGTGTGACGATGGCCGCGCGTGACGCGTACAGGCCCGCGCCCGCCAGGGCCAGCGGCAGCAGGATGCTGGCCCAAAAGGCCCGGTTACCGCCAGCAGCTTGTTCTTGCATTTCTATCGCTCCTTGAGAGACTCGTCCAGGGTCTTGTGAATCGGCTTGAGCAAATAGTTCAACACGGAGCGCGAAGCACTGCGGATATCGACCGATGCCGTCATACCGGGAGTGACTTTGATTTCGCGCGCACGCGGGTTGTTGGCGTCGGGCTGACCAATGCGCACGTTGATGCGGTAATAGGGCATGGCGCCGTTGCGGGTTTCTTCGGTCAGCGTGTCGGAGCTAATGTAGATGACCTCGCCGTTCAGGCTACCGTAGATCGAGTAGTCAAAGGCGTCGATCTTGAGCGTGGCGGGCAGGCCGACGCGCAGAAAGCCGATGTCGGCGGGCGAGACCTTGAGCTCGGCAATCAGTTCGCCATCGGTGGGCAACACTTCCATCACCGCTTCACCGGCACGCAGTACGCCGCCAATGGTGTTGACGCGGATGCTCTTGACGATGCCCTCACGCGGCGCACGCAGTTCGGTGTGCGCCAGCAGGCTGCTGCGCTCACGCAGCACCTGTTCCTGGCTGGAGAGATCTTCGCGCACCTTGGTGAGTTCAGCCTGCGCTTCCTGCAAAAACTTGTTGCGCGTCCAGGCCACCTTGCCTTCGAGTTCATAAACCTGGCGTTGCAAATGCAGCAGGTCTACCCGGCTGATGTCGCCGGCCTTGAGCAGCACTTCGTTCATGCCGAGTTCTTCGCGCGCCAGGCGCAGTGCGCTATTGCTGGCGGCGAGTTCTTCGGCCAGGGCCTGCTTGCGGCGCTGGTAGAGCTGGGCTTGGTTCTTGACGAATTCCGGGTGCTTTTGCACATCGGCGCCAAACAGCAGCGGCCGGCCTTCGACCTCGGCCTGCAAGCGCGCCAGTGCCGTGCGAAGCGCCGCCACCTTGCCCAGGCTGTCGCTGTTGCCGGCCACGGCGCGGTCTTGCTCAAGCACCGCTACGACTTGCCCGGCCTTGACGCTGTCGCCCTCTTTGACCAGCAACTCTGCCAGCACGCCCTCGCCGGTGGCCTGCACGAATTGCGAATGCGCGCTGGAAATAATTTGTGCCGGCGCGCGCGTGCTCTGGTCAATTTGCGCAAAGGCGGCCCAAACCGTCAGGCCAGCAAAAGTGGCCAGGGTGGTGAGCAACAGCAGGCGCGGTCGGCGCGGCGGCGTGGCGCGCCAACTGCCAACGGCGTAGCTGTTTTCGTAGGGGGTCAGTGCGCTGTTCATTTCGCTTGCTTTCATTGGGCGCCGGCGCGCGCTGCGCTTGATTGCAGCGGTACCACGGTGCGCTCATTGAGCTTGGCCAGCACCGCATCGCGCGGTCCGTCGAGCACGATGCGGTGGTTGTTGACGACGAGCAGGCGCTGCACCAGTTCCAGCATGCGCGGCTTGTGTGTGACCAGCACCAGTGTGTGCTCATCAGTCAGCGTGTCGCGCAGCAGTTTGATGCTGTTTTGCTCGAGCGCTTCATCCATGGAGGCGGTGGGCTCGTCAAGCAGCCAGATGCTCGGGCGCTTGAGCAGCAGGCGCGTCAGGTTCACCAGTTGGCGCTGGCCGCCGGACAGGCCGGTGCCGCCTTCGGCAATCATCAGGTTGAGTCCTTTGGGGTGGCCCTGAACCATTTGGCGCAGGCCAGTCTGGGTGCAGGCATCGAGGATGGCCTTGTCGCCCGGATCGACGATGCCCAGCAACAGGTTCTCGCGCAGGGTGCCGGCAAAGAGACGACCATCTTGTTGCAGATAGGCCATGCGCTCGATCAATATTGGGCGATGGATGTGGGCGATGTCCATGCCGTCGAGCAGCACGCGCCCGGCTTGTGGTTTGTACATGCCGCTGAGCAAACGAAGGAGCGTGGTCTTGCCCGCGCCGATCGGGCCAATCACACCGATGCGCTCGCCGGGTCTGATCTGCAGCCGGTTGAAGGCCAGCGCAAGCGGGCTGCCGGGGTAGGTGAAGCTGATGTCTTCAGCCACCAGTTCGCCTTCGATGTTCTCTGGCATGAGGGGGCGTTCCTGCGGCGCGGTGTCCTGCTGCAGTTCCCAGAATCTTTCCAGGCCGCGCAGCGCCGCCTTGGCATGTGCCCATTGCACCAGTTGCCCCGGGATCATGGCCGAGGGGCCAAAGGCGCGCCCCGACAAAATGGAGCAGGCGATCAGCGCGCCCATGGTGAAATCATTGGTGCCCACCAGATAGGCGCCGACTGCGATCAGCATCACGTAGCTGAACTGGTTGACCGCGCCCATGATGAACTGCGAGTGCTCCATCATTTCGCGGATGCCGAGTTCATGCGTGCGCGCCTCGTCGCTCAGGCTGAGCCAGCGCGAGAGCATGCGCCAACCGCCGCCGCCGGATTTGATGCTCTCGGCGCCTTCGATGACTTCCACCAGCAGACCCATCTTGGCATTGCCGGCCTGGGTGACGCGCTCGGAGCTGCCCTCGACCCGGTCGCGGTAGTAAAAGCCCAGGGTGAGTGACAGCATCAAGAAGGCCAGCGGCACCAGCGCCATGTAGAAGCCGCCGATAGCGCCGATCAGCCCGATGAAGACCAGGCCAAAGGGCACGTCGACCAGCAGATAGAGCGTAGTCGAAGAGACAAAGGCACGCACCACTTCGTAGCCGCGCAGTTGCGCCGACAGGCTGCCCACGCTTTGCGGCATCTGGTCCATGCGCACCGAAAGCAGCCGGGCAAAAATCTTGCGCGCGAGTTCGCCGTCGACCTGCAGCACCACGTATTCAAGCAGCTTGGAGCGCGCCACGCGCGATGCAAACTCGAACGCCATGGCCAGCATCACGCCCGCCGTGAGCACCAACAGCGTCGAATAGGCGCGCGTCGGGATGACACGGTCGTAAACCTGCATGCTGTAGAAGGACGCCGCCATCATCAGCATGTTGATCAGCACGCTGCCGGCCGCCGCTTCAAACAGAACCGTCTTGTGGCGAAACACCTCGCCCTTGATCAGCGCAAAGACTTTGCTGCTGCCGGCATCAAAGGGCTTGCTGGTGAGCAGTCGGAAAGATTGCAGCACCTCGTGGCGTTCGAATTCAATCTCGGTGAACTGGTCGTGCTCAGCGTCGAAGAACTGCGCCACCCAGGTGTTGCGCCCGGACAGGCCGCGCAGCACTCCCCAGCCGTAACCGTCATGGAAAACCAGCAGTGGCAGCGAGACCGGATCGATCTCGCGCAAGGTCTCGGCCGGCTTGAAGCCCATGCGCGCAGCGATGGCGCCCAGGAACGCGGCTGGCTTTTCGGCATCCGCACCCGATGCACTGACCGCATAGTGCAGCTCGTGCGCGTCCAGCGCCACGCCCTGGAGTTGGGCCAGACGGAAGACGGCGCGTTCTGCCGACAGATGCGGATTGGGCGTTGTCATTGCGGGGCCGGCATGACAAAGTTTGTGTTTGTGCGGGGCATGTTTTATGGAGCGTTCGGTGCCAGTAGATTCGATGATCACTGGAATCAGCGCGCCCGTCTATCCCCCAAAAGGGGGATATTGAGGGGCGATTGGGTCAGGGCAGACTCACCGCAACTGCCCCTTGCGCCAGAATGGCCACGCGGTAGCAGGTGGCAATCAGGCTGGCTTGCAGATCGGCCAGTTGCAGTTGCACCTGGGCGCGTTCGCGCTCGGCGTTCATCAGATCGAGCCAGGAGCGCCGCCCGGCAAAGAACTGCCGGTCATAGGATTGCTGCACCGACAGCGCCGACTTGAGCGTGGCTTCGATCTGTTCCAGCCGCTCCTGCAGCGAAGCCTGCGCCACCAGTTCGACCCGGACCTGGTCGCCAATCGAGCGCTGCGCCGACAGCGCGTCGGAGAGCAAGCCTTCGCGCCGGGCGTTGGCAGCGGCGATGTCGGACTGCAAGGACAGGCCGGCGCCAGTGCTGAACTGCGCGCCGACAAAGACACGGTTGGCGGGCTGCGCGTCGGCATAGGTGTAGCTGCCGTACTGGCGCTCCATGCGCAGGTAGATCTCGGGGTAGCGGGCCGCGCTTCTGGCATCGATTTCGGCCTGCACCGCCTGCGCCTCGGCGGCCAGCCGCGCCAGCACCGGGCTGCGCGCCTGGGCCTGTTCTTCGGCAGCTTGCAGCGAAGGAACTTCAAAGTTGCGCACCACCACACCGGCCATGGCAGCCGAGTTGATGCTGCGCCCGAGCAGGCGACTCAGGCGGCTCAGGGCGGTCTGCTCCAACGCCCGGAACTGCGCGATGTCGGACGCCTGCTGGCGCAGGCGCGAGAGCGAGAGTTCCTGGTCGATCTGCGCCGAGACGCTTTGCTCGACGCGGCGCGCCATTTTTTCGTTGAGCGATTGCAGGGTCTGCATGGCCTGGGTTGCGGTCTGCAGTTTCATCGACGCGCCCAGCCAGTCGCCATAGGCGCTGACAAAATCAAAAGCCAGTTGGTCCTGGCTCTCGATCACGCCCAGTTCGGCGGCAAGCTGATCGGCCTGGGCTTTGCTGCTCTGGGCCGACAATCGCCCGCCGGTCCACAGCGGCTGCTGCAAGCGCAGCGTGGTGACGGTTGAATCGGCGCTGTAGCCAACGTCGTTGGCGGAATGCGAAACGCGTTCACTGCTGACGGTGGGCGTAGGGTAGTACTGCCATTTGGCGATCTCAACCGAAGCCTGCCGGGCGCGCACCGTGGCCTGGCGCGATTGCACGGCGGGGTGCGCTCGCAACACTTCCTGCAACAGGCTCTCCAGCGTCTGTGACCAGGCGGCCGGTAGCCATAGGGCCAGCGCCAACCCCAGCACGAGTCTGCGGATTGCTTGCCAAGGGGCTGACGCCCCGGCTGCGTTTATCTTCTTCATGTAATCCTCCCTAACCATCTTTATTACGAAAATTGTAATGGTCTTGGGGCGCGATCAAGCACCAGGGAGATGGTGCGCGGGACAGGAATCGAACCTGCACGCCCTGCGGCGTCTGGACCTAAACCAGGTGCGTCTACCAATTTCGCCACCCGCGCAATGAACCGGTTTGCCCTCTGTCAGCGCATCGAAACCGTTCAGTTGCCGCGAGTTTAACCTGCGCCGCCTGGACGCTGTTGATAGGGCTTTGGGAAAGCGTTGACAATCGTTCATCCGAAGAAGCAACCCTGTTTAAGACCTCTGATCGATGGACCATTACGAGAACTTTCCGGTCGCCTCGTGGCTTTGCCCGCCCCGTTTGCGGCCGGCGATTGCGGCGATCTACCGTTTTGCCCGCTGCGCCGACGACATCGCCGACGAAGGCGAGGCTGCGCCCGCGCAGCGCCTGGCCGATCTGGCTGCGCTGCGCGCCGACCTGCGCGCCATCGCCAGCGGTCTGCCGCACAGCGGACGCTGGGGGCAGATCTTCGATGCGCTGCAGCCGATCCTGCAGCAATTTGCGCTGCCCAGCGCACTGCTAGAACAACTGCTGGACGCCTTTGCGCAAGACGTGCGCTACAGCGCCAGCGGTGAGCGCTACCAGGCAGATGCGGAACTGCTGGACTACTGCACGCGCTCGGCCAATCCGGTGGGCCGGCTGCTGCTGCACCTGTACGGCATCGATGACACGACCTCACTGGCGCAAAGCGACCAGATCTGCAGCGCGCTGCAACTGATCAACTTCTGGCAGGACCTCGGGCCAGACATGCGCCGGGGCCGCTGCTACCCGAGCCTGCAGGCGATGCAGCAGCACGCGGTGCAAGAGCGTGATCTGCTGAACGATCAGCCATCCTCGGCTGCGGCGCGGATGGTGGCGACCTATGTCAAGCAGGCCAGGCGAATGATGCGCCAGGGCGCGCCGCTGGCGCTGCGCATCCCCGGTCGCGCCGGCTGGGAGTTGCGCCTGGTGGTGCAAGGGGGCCTGCGCATCCTCGACAAGATCGAGCGCATCGAACACCAAAGCTGGCGTCAGCGCGTGCGCCTGAACGCGATAGATGCACCCCTGCTGCTCTGGCGCGCCTGGCGCATGCGTTGATGTATGTTCGTCATCGCGAGCGCCATGCCCTTTGAATTCGTCATCGCGAGCGAAGCGTGGCGATCCATGACGGTGGCCCCATACAATGGATTGCCGCGTCGCTGCGCTCCTCGCAATGACGGCCCATGTTGTCACAACAGCCCTCCATGACGCCACAAGAATACGTTCAGCAAAAGACCGCCGCTTCGGGCAGCAGTTTCTATTACGCGTTCATGTTTCTGCCGGCACAGCGGCGCGCGGCCATCACGGCGTTCTATGCGTTTTGCCGCGAAATCGATGACGTGGTCGATGACGCCGTGGACCCCGGCGTGGCAGCGTCCAAGCTGGCCTGGTGGCAGGCCGAGGTGGCACAGGCCTTTGCCGGCAAACCGAGCCACCCGGTGCTGCTGGCGCTGATGCCGATCGCCGCCGACTACAAAATCGAAGAATCGCACCTGCAGGCCGTGATTGAAGGCTGCCAGATGGACCTGAACCAGACGCGCTACCTGGACTACCCCGGCCTGCAGCGCTACTGCCATCTGGTGGCCGGCGTGGTGGGCGAAGTGGCGGCCAACATCTTTGGCCAGACCCAGGCCGCGACCACCTTGTACGCGCACAAGCTCGGTCTGGCGCTGCAACTCACCAACATCATCCGCGACGTCGGCGAAGACGCGCGGCGCGGGCGCATCTACCTGCCCATGAGCGAGATGCAGCTGTTCGAAGTCAAGGCGCACGAGGTCTTGAAGGGTGTCTATTCGGAACGCTTCACCGCCCTGATGCAATTCCAGGCACGCCGCGCCCAGGGCTTGTACGACGAAGCGCTGGCGCTGCTGCCCGCAGCCGATCGGCGCAGCCAGAAACCCGGCCTGATGATGGCCCGCATCTACCGCACCTTGCTCACCGAGATCGAGCACGAGAAGTTCCAGGTGCTGCACCAGCGCATCAGCCTGACCCCCTTGCGCAAGCTTTGGCTGGCCTGGAAGGTGCAGGCGCTGGGAAGGATATGACCCCCGCAGCTGTCATCCCGGACCTGATCCGGGATCCATGCCTTTTTCAGTGCCACACCACCACTGGATTGCGGATCAAGTCCGCAATGACAAAGCAAGGTTGTCACCCCGGACCCCGCAGTTGTCACCCCGGACTCGAGGAGCCTGCCCCGGACTCCGATCCGGGGGGATCCATGCCTGAGGCAATGCGATGAACATCGCCATCATCGGCGCCGGTTGGGCCGGCATTGCGGCTGCGGTCCAGGCTATCGCGGCCGGGCACCAGGTGCGGCTGTTCGAGGCCTCGCACAGCGTTGGCGGACGGGCGCGAGCGGTCGCGGGCACGCTGCCCGACGGCACGCCGATCACACTTGACAACGGCCAGCACATTCTGATCGGCGCTTACCTTGAGACGCTGCGCCTGCTCAGGCAGGTTGGCGTTGACACCGATGCAGCGCTGCTGCGCTTGCCACTGACGCTGCGCTTTCCCGACGGCGCCGGTTTGTGTTTCCCGCGCTGGCCGAGCCCGCTCGACGCGCTGGGCGGCATTCTGGGCGCACGCGGCTGGACTGCGGCCGACAAGTGGTCTTTGCTGCGCCATGCGCTGCGCTGGCGCTTGAGCGGTTTTGCGTGCGCGGCAAATCTCACGGTGCGCGATCTGTGCCAGGATTTGCGCCCGCGCGTGCTGGCCGAACTGATAGCGCCGCTGTGCGTCTCGGCGCTGAACACGCCAGCACACGAGGCCAGCGCGCAAGTCTTTTTGCGCGTCATGCAGGACGCGTTGTTCGGCGCAGCGGGCGGCTCCAATCTGCTGCTGCCGCGCATCGATCTGAGCGAATTGTTCCCGGCTGCGGGCCTGCGTTACCTGCTGGCGCGCGGCGCCCAGGTGCAGTTGGGCACGCGCATTGACGCGCTGCGGGCACAAGGCGCGCAGTGGCAGGTCGCGGGGCAGTGTTTCGACGCGGTGATTCTTGCCAGCGGCGCGCGTGACGCGGTGCGCCTGCTCGACGCCAGCGCCGACAGCGCCGAGGCTGAACACAGACGGCAAATGCAGCGTTGGTGCAGCGTCGCGCAGGAATTGCACTTTGAAGCCATCGCCACCGTGTATGCCTGGAGCGCCGACGCCAGCCTGGCCGCGCCGATGCTCAGTTTGCGCAGCGACACGATGAGCCCGGCGCAATTTGTCTTTGACCGTGGCCAGCTTGGCGGACCGGCCGGGCTGCTGGCCTTTGTCGTGAGTGCCAGCAACACAGATCGCGCCACGCTGCAGACACACGTGCTGGCGCAAGCGCAGGCGCAACTGGGCCTGTGCTTGCAACCGGTTCAAACCATCGTGGAAAAGCGCGCCACCTTTGCCTGCGCTCCGGCTCTGTTGCGACCCGCGCAGCACATCGCACCGGGTCTGCTGGCCTGCGGCGACTACGTTGCCGGCCCCTACCCCGCCACGCTCGAAGGCGCTGTGCGCAGCGGCGTTGCTGCCTTAGCAGCGCTGACGGGAAGTTTATGATGCAGACGCAAGAAATAAAAAGACAAGGAGACATGCCATGAAACGCGCACTCAAGATTCTCGCCCTGCTGTTCGCCGCGCTGTTGCTGGTGGGCGCCGCGGCGCTGACCTGGTACTTCAACAGCAAGCAGCCGCAACGCAGCGGCACTTTGAACCTCACGCAATTGCAGGCGCCGGTCACGGTGCGCTACGACGAGCGCGGCGTGCCGCACATCCGTGCCGGGAATGAGGCCGATCTGTACCGCGCACTGGGCTATGTGCAAGCGCAGGACCGCTTGTTTCAGATGGAGATGATGCGCCGCCTGGCGCTGGGTGAACTGGCCGAGGTGCTGGGCCCGAAGCTCGCCGACGTAGACCGGCTTTTTCGCACGCTGGGCATCCGCGCCCATGCGCAGGCCGCTGTTGCCAAGATCAACCCGGCAAGCCCGGCGTCGAAAGCATTGGTAGCCTACCTCGACGGCATCAACCAGTTTCAGGCCACGCACCCAGCGCCGCTTGAGTTTGACCTGCTCGGCATCCCGAAGCGCCCGTTCACCGCGCAGGACACCTTTGCCGTCACCGGCTACCTGGCCTACAGCTTTGCCGCCACCTTCCGCACCGAGCCGGCGCTGAGTTTTGTGCGCGACAAATTGGGCGGCGCCTACCTGAAAGCCTTTGATCTGGATTTGCGTCCCGAAGGCGTGTTGCAGGCCGGTGGCAGCAGTGCCATGCAGACGCCGGACTGGCAGGTGCTGGCGCAACTGGCCAAGGTCAGCGAAGAGGCACTGGCCGACGCCGGCCTGCCGCGCTACGAGGGCAGCAACGCCTGGGCGATTGCCGGAAGCCGCACCGCCAGCGGCAAGCCGATGCTGGCCGGCGACCCGCACATTGCCTACTCAGCGCCATCGGTCTGGTACGAGGCCCATCTGTCGGCACCGGGCTTTGAGTTATACGGCCACCACCAGGGCCTTGTGCCCACCGCGCTGCTCGGCCACAACAACCAGTTCGGCTGGAGCCTGACCATGTTCATGAACGACGACATCGACCTGATCGCCGAAAAAGTCAACCCGGCCAATCCGAACCAGATCTGGTACCACGGCCAGTGGGTCGATCTGCAAAGCCGCGAAGAAACAATTCTGGTCAAGGGCGCAGCACCGATCAAGCTGACACTGCGGCGCTCGCCGCACGGCCCCATCATCACCGACGCCTACCCCGCGCTGCTGGGCAAGACGCCGGTGGCGATGTGGT
Source organism: uncultured beta proteobacterium (assembly GCA_903914175.1). Taxonomy (GTDB): domain Bacteria; phylum Pseudomonadota; class Gammaproteobacteria; order Burkholderiales; family Burkholderiaceae_C; genus Rhodoferax. The sequence continues at coordinate 17,544 of CAIWNX010000003.1, forward strand.
GGGCTTTTCTGGAAACCGAGAACCCGATTCTGGACGCCATCTATGAGCTCAACCGCGCCGACACCACGGCCAAGGCCAGCCAGGCCGCCAGCAAGATCGATGCGCCGGGCCTGAACGTGGTCTGGGCCAACGCCAGCGGCGACATCGGCTGGTGGGCCGCCGCCAAGCTGCCGATCCGCCCGGCCAACGTGAACCCGGCTTTCATTCTGGACGGCAGCCTGAGCGAATCGGACAAGCTGGGTTTTTATCCCTTCGCCGAGAACCCGCAGGAAGTCAATCCAACGCGCGGCTACATCGTCTCGGCCAACAATGAGCCCAAATCAATCAATGGCGTCCCGGTGCCGGGTTACTACTGCGTACCTGAGCGCGTACAGCGCCTCGATGAATTTCTGCGCCGCCCGGGCCTGAAGTGGGACAGCAAAGCCAGCCAGGCCTTGCAGCTCGACGTCAAAACCGACTACGCCGCTCGCATCCTCAAGCCCGTGCTACCGATGCTGCAAGCCGCAGTCACCGATCCGGCCGAACGTGCCCTGCTGCAACAGCTCGCGATTTGGGACGGCCAGCAAACCACCGACAGCGTTGCCACCACGCTCTACACACAGTTTGTCTACGAGCTCGCGCGCGCCGCCATGGCCGACGAGATGGGCGAAGTGCAGTTCAAAAACCTGCTGGCAACACGCGTGCTGGAGTTCGCCCTGCCGCGCCTCGTCAAC
>CAIWNX010000004.1 GCA_903914175.1 uncultured beta proteobacterium
ATCGAGATTCTGTGTGAGGCGTTTGCTGCTGGAGGCCAACTGCATTTTTGACGATCAGATGCAGGCAATAGCGCTGTCAGAACTGGAAGGTGACAACACAGGCTGACGCTGCCAAGTGACTTTTCATATCGGACACAAAAAGGCCCGCGTTTGCGGGCTTTTTCATTGGGGATGAAGAGTTGCCTTGCAGCGCTAGCCATCTTCCGAAAAACCAAGCAACAATAGAACTGGCAGACAAATTCAGTGCTGGTGCGCCGCCGGACCGGGTTCACCGATTTCCAGCAGCACAGCAGGGAACTTCATGCCCTTGGTGGAAGTGCCAGTGGGCGGGGTTTCGGCCCAGTCGATGCTGCCCTTTTCGCAGGTCTGCGTCACCTTGAACCACATCGGGCCGGCCGTGCCTGGCAGGCCACCACGCATGACGAACTCGTCGTACCAGGCGTCGGGCAACCAGTTGTCTTTGGAAGCCGCTGTCCAACTGATTTCTGTCACGTCTTCGCTGATCGTCTTGCCGTGGCTCGTATAGGGCTTGGCCAGCTTGGCCACCTTGGTGCTCAGAATCCAGCCGGCTTTGGGCATTGGCTTGGCGCCGCTGAAACCCTCAGGAATCGTGATCCGTAGCGCGGTGATGGGCGATCCCTCGCAACCGTGGCCGACCCGCAGCGTGGCACGGTAGCTGGTATTGGCCACTGCGGCGGGTTCGCTCAGAACAATATGCGCCAACGAAGTCGTACTGAACAAGACAACGCTGCAAGCCGTTGCCCATTGGTGGATGATTGATTTTTTCATGATGTCTTTCACGGTTTTACAAGTCAAACTTCAGCTCGGCTACATAGCTGCGCTGCGGATAGGGGTGGAAATTCCAGTACTGGTAGTTGTTCAGGTTGTCGATACCCAGTGAGGCGCTCCACTGCTTGTTCGCCGCATAGCGCAGGCGCAGATCGGTGGTGAAGTACGGACTGACGCCCTGGTAGGTGTAGCCATTGACGTCGGCATTGTTCAGGGTGCGAAACTGCACGCCGCTGTAACGCGCGCCCAACGCGGCACTCCAGTGCGCATCCAGCCGGTAACTCGCCAGCGCGGTCGCGCGCCATTTCGGAATATTGGGTTGCTGCTTGTCGATGGTGTCTCCCGCCACTGCAACGAAGCCGGTGTTTTCCTTGATGACGGAGTCGGCATAGGTGATGCTGCCCGAGAGGTCGAGACCCTTCTGGATGACATCAAAGCCGTTGAAAGCCAGTTCCAGCCCCTTGGTCTGGATGCGCCCGATGTTTTGCACCCGGCTGACGTTCTTGTTGGCCAGCGGATCGAGCGTGGTTTGCGAGTACAGCGCATCGTGCGTGTCTTCGGTGAAGAAGGTCAGGCGCAGAAGACCTTGCCCGAGTTCCTTTTCAGCACTGATCTCGGTCGTCCAGGACTTCTCTGGCTTGAGGTTGGGATCATTGATGTACTGCGAATTGGTAGTGGACGTGGCGCCATACAGTTCCGACACCGTGGGCATGCGCACGGCACGGCCGGTGGAGGCTTTGAGCACGGTGTCATCGAGCCATTGGTAGGACAAGGCCGCTTTGGGGGATAGGTAATTTTCAGTGCGCGCAGCGTAACTGCTGTTGGCGGCGTTGCCCACGCCAAAAGTGGTCAGGCCGTTGGACGCCGTCCAGTTTTCCAGGCGCGCGCCCAGAACCGTTTTCCATTTCGGATCAAACGCCCAGGCGTCCTGCGCATAAAGGCTTTGCAGCACGGTCTTGCCGCCGACTTCATTGACCAGTGTTCCGGCGCCATCGCCAAGCCAGTTGCCGGCGATGCTCGATGTGAGGTACTTGAGAACATAGCTGTCCTGCTGCAGGCCGAAGTCCACGATGTGTGCGCCCCGGCTACCCTGCGGGCGCCACGTTCCCTTGGCTGCCAGCGTGTTCCAGCCCGTGCCGCTGCCATCGGCCAGGGTGCCGGCGCCGCCATTCGCAGCGGCTGGTAAAAAGTTGGTCGCGGCGTTGCTGCGCTTTTCGTCCTTGCTGTAGTCGTACAGGCTGGCGGCGACTTCCCAGTCCCACACGCCTTGGGTGTGGCTCTTGACCGACAGCCCTTGCATGAGGTGGCGCAGGCTCTCGTTGGTCAGCGCATAGTCGCCGCCGCTCAGCGCCTGTGCGCCGGAGAAAGACAGCCCGTTGATGTTGATGGGGCCGCTGTAGACCGTCTGCCCTGCGCTGTTGCTCAGGTAGGACGCCGGACGCCCCTCGGAGCTGTTTTGCCAGAGTCCCAATACATAGCTGGCACGCAGCGTGGGTGTGAGCTCGTAGGCGAGCTTGAGCTTGGCGTGGTCTTGCAGCGTGTGGAATTCGGTGCCGGTGCCCAGAATGTAGATCGGTGCGTTGCTGTTGTTCTTGTCCAGTACCGCGCCCGTGACGGCCGTGCCCGCAGAACCGGCTGTGCCGGCGCTGAGCAGGCGCGTCGCAAAGGTCAGTGGCTGGCCGTGGCTGTCGGTGTGGTTGAGGTTGAAGAACCAGGACACGTCGCCGCTCTTGTTGCCCAGCGACATGCTGGCCTGCGTGGCCTTGAAGGTGGCACTGGTGTTGTACAAGTCGAAGGGTTGCGAGACATGGTCTAACTTCGCATGGGCCTCGAACTGTGTCGGCATGCGGGTCACATAGTCCACCACTGCGCCGACTGAATTGCCAGGGTAGGCGGCCGAGAACGGACCGTACATGACATCAACACGCTCGATTTCTTCCGGTGTCACCAGACCCCAGCGCGGCGGAAAACTCAAGCCGCCAACGCCATTGCCCAGGTAGTTGGAAAGCAGGACGCCGTCGGCATAGACGGCAGAGCGCGCGCTGTTGCCGGTACCGGAGGCGCGGCTGGACAGAATGGCGTGGTTGTAGTCGCCGATGTAGCGTTTGCGCACCAACAGGCTGGGGAAGTACCTGAGCGCATCCTCGCTGTCGGTGGCATTGATGGTTTGCTCAATTTGAGCGGCGGTGACGCCCTCGATGGTGGTTGGAATCTGTGTCGGCAGGGAAGTTGGGTGGCCGGCACTGACGGTGACCATCCCCAGCGAGCGGACGGGTGCGTCCATGGCGACGACAACGCCCGGCTGGGGCGCGGTTTGTGCCAGGGACGGAATAGCGAAAGCAAAGGCGGCGGCAAGCGCCAAAGCAAGACGATGTTTGCGCATGGCAAATCTCCAAAACAATTTGATGAAATATCCCCACCGCCGGTTTGAAGCCGGCGGGAGACGTTGTCGATTCAAAGGGTCAGGAGAAGGCAGGCGGGCCGCGCCCCGGGGGCGGTACCGCAGTACGAGAAGCAATGTGGGCCGCCGGGATGCTTTGCAGAACATGGGCCAGGGGCTGCACCGGCTCGACGCTCCAGCGCAGCACCGGCGGCGGCGCGTAACCGGTGGCGCACAAGGAGCAGTCCAGCGCGTGCAAGGAAACGACTTTGCTGCCATCGTCACTCTTGATCAGCAACTTCATCACGCCCGAAGCTGAGCAGATCACCTCCATGGATTGAGGCTTGACGATAGGTGAAGCGATAGAAGCCCCAATGAACAACGCAAACCAGACCAGCACGAAGCGGGCGATCAAGGTAGCGTTGCGCAGGGTTTGCATGGTGAAGCGCTTGAAACAGTTTCCTAAGATACCGTATGGAACTCTAGAGAGGTTGGTCTTTTAGCTTTCAGGGTAGCCTTGAAATACCAAAGCCACACTTGGGAGAATATTCCCACAGTGTAAAAATGCACGCAACACGGGTGAACCCCACAATTGGGGTAGGGTAATTGCTGTACGCAGTTGACTGTTGAATAACTCGTTTCATGGTCGGCGCCTGACCGCGACCTCAGTGACCGGTCAGGGCTGCAGACCCGACTTACGAGCTGATTTGCTGAAGACCTGCTTGGTGTCTGGCGCCGTCGTCAGGCTGCAGCGCCTTCGAGTTGGCTTGACAGCGTCAGCCACTGTTCTTCCAGCCCTTGCAGTTCATCGTTGATCAGTTTGAGCCGCATGCCGAGTTCGGCGAAGTCGGACGGCGGCGGCGCGGCGCACAGATGGCCTTCGATGGCCCCGCCTTCGCCTTGCAGCGTGGCCATGCGCGTCTCGACGTCTTCGAGCTGACGCTTGAGCGTGCCGCGCGCTGCCGGCTTGGCCTTGACCGGTGCTGCGGCTTGCGCCTGGGCTTTGCGCTCGGCCTTTGCGCTGGCGCTGCTGGCTTCCTTGATGGCTTCGCGCTGGCGCTTGGCTTCGTCGAGCAGGTAGCGCTGGTAGTCGTCCAGATCGCCGTCGAACGGCGCGACACCGCCGCGTGAGACCATCCAGAATTCGTCGCAGACGGCGCGCAGCAGGGCGCGGTCGTGGCTGACCAGCATCACCGTGCCTTCAAACTCGTTGAGTGCCATCGACAGTGCTTCTCGTGTGGCCAGATCCAGATGGTTGGTGGGCTCATCGAGCAGCAGCAGATTCGGGCGTTGCCAGACGATCATGCACAGCACCAGGCGCGCTTTCTCGCCGCCGCTCATGCTGCCCACGGCTTGCTTGACCATGTCGCCGCCGAAGTTGAAGGTGCCCAGAAAGCTGCGCAAGTCCTGCTCGCGCGTGGCCTGGCCCGCAATCTTGCCGGCGGCTGTGAGTTCTTTCACCAAGCGGATCATGTGTTCCAGCGGTGTGTCGGCCGGGCGCAGCACATCGAGTTCCTGCTGCGCAAAGTAGCCGATGTTCAGACCCTTGCCCTCGGTCATCTCGCCGCCAATGGGCTGCAGTGCGCGCGCCACGGTCTTGACCAGCGTGGACTTGCCCTGGCCATTGGCACCCAGGATGCCGATGCGCTGGCCCGCCAGCACGGAGCGGCTGACGTTGTTGACGATCACGGTCGGTGGTGTGCCATCGGGTGCATCTTCAGGCGCCGGGTAGCCAAAGCTCACGCCCTGCATTGAGAGCATCGGGTTGGGCAGATTGGCTGGCTCCTTGAACTCGAACGTGAAGTCGGCATCGGCCAGCAGCGGCGCGATTTTCTCCATGCGATCGAGCGCCTTGACGCGGCTTTGCGCCTGCTTGGCCTTGCTCGCTTTGGCCTTGAAGCGGGCGATAAATTTCTGCAGGTGCGCAATCTTGTCCTGCTGCTTGGCAAAAGCGTTTTGCTGCAACTCCATCTGCTCGGCGCGCATGTCTTCGAACTTGCTGTAATTGCCGCCGTAGCGCACCAGCTTGGCGGCGTCGATGTGCAGCGTGACGTCGGTCACCGCGTCCAGAAACTCGCGGTCATGGCTGATGACGATCATCGTGCCTTCGTACTTCTTGAGCCAGGTTTCCAGCCAGACCAATGCGTCCAGGTCCAGGTGATTCGTGGGTTCGTCCAGCAGCAGCAGGTCTGACGGGCACATCAGCGCGCGCGCCAGTTGCAGCCGCATGCGCCAGCCGCCGGAAAAACTGTTGACCGGGTTTGTCAGCTCGGTGGTCTTGAAGCCCAGGCCCAGGATCAACGCCTGGGCGCGCGCTGGTGCGTCGTGCGAGCCGGCATCGTGCAGTGCCATGTAGGCGTGCGCCATGCGGTCGTAGTCTTCGGTCGCCTCGGCAGCCGTGACTTCCTGCTGCGCCGCCAGCAGGGCGGTATCGCCTTCAACGACGAAATCGGTTGCGCTCTGCTCGGTCTCGGGCATGTCCTGTGCCACCTGGCCCATGCGCCACTGCGCCGGGATGCTGTATTCGCCAGCGTCCTCGTGCAGCGTGCCGTTGAACAGCGCAAAGAGCGAAGACTTGCCGGCGCCATTGCGCCCGACCAGGCCTACCTTCTCACCCGGATTGAGGGTGACGGTAGCGCCGTCAAGCAAGACCTTGACGCCGCGGCGCAGGGTGACGTTTTTAAGAGTAATCAAGAGAGTCGATCAGGTTGAGAGAGGAAATAATTTTGGGCGGCCGACGGTGCATGCGGAATATGAACTCGGGATTTGTCATTGCGGGCTTGACCCGCAATCCATGCGGCAAATGCCACTGGATGCCGGATCAAGTCCGGCATGACATCGTCTGCCTGGGGTTCGGTCATGCTGGATGGACGCCTGATACAAGCGCCTCGCGCGTCAGCAGCAACACCTGGTCTTCGCCGGCGCTGGTTTCAAGCCAGATGGCTTGGAGCTGGGCAAAGGCGGTTTCGAAGTGTTCGCGTTCGTTGCCCACTTCGAGCACCAGCACGGCTTGTTCGCTCATGTGCTGCGGCGCGTCTTGCAGCAAGCGGCGGATGAAGTCCATGCCGTCGCTGCCACCGGCAAGCGCGAGTGCCGGTTCGGCCTGGTATTCCGGCGGCAGTGCCGCCATGCTTTGCGCGTTGACGTAGGGCGGGTTGCACAGGATCAGGTCGTAGGGGCCGTGTGCACTGCCCAGTCCGTCGGATTCGAACAAGTGGACGCGTTCCTGCAGGGTGTGCTTGTCAACGTTGATGCGGGCCACGGCCAATGCGTCGGTGGAGATGTCGCAGGCATCGATGCGCACATCCGGGTAGGCCAACGCTGCCAGCACGGCCAGACTGCCGTTGCCAGTGCACAGGTCCAGTACCGCGTGCGTGGCGCTGCTGAGCCAGGGATCGATGGCGCCCCCCGCCAGCAATTCGGCAATCAGCGAGCGCGGCACGATGGCGCGCTCATCAACATAAAAGGCAATGCCCTGCAGCCAGGCTTCACGCGTCAGGTAGGCCGCCGGCTTGCGGCTCTTGATGCGCTCGGCCAGCAGGCTTGTGACCTGCGCCTGCTGCGCGGCCGAAGTTGGTTGGTTGGCAATGGAATCCGTGCCGTCCAGTGCGCTGTCGAGCGGCAAACCGAGTTGCCACAGCACCAGCCAGGCGGCCTCGTCAAAAGCGTTGCGCGTGCCGTGGCCATAGGCGACAGCGGCGGCGTCGAGGTCACGGGCGCCGGCTTCAATCAGTTCAAGAACCGTCATGACTGGCCAGGCGCGTTGAGTTTTTCGAGCACGCGTCGGTAGATGTTTTTGAGCGGTTCTACGTCAGCCAGCGCGACGTATTCATCGATCTTGTGGATGCTGGCGTTGGGCGGCCCGAGTTCGATCAATTGTTCACAGATGCGCGCGATGAAGCGCCCGTCGCTGGTGCCACCGGTGGTCGAGAGCGCGGTCTTGATTCCGGTCTCGGCTTCAATCGCGGCGCTGACGACTTGGACCAGGGTGCCCGGCGTCGTGAGAAAAGGCTGTCCGCCCAGCGTCCAGATCAGGTCGAAGTCGAGCGCGTGGCGCTGCAGCAGCGCCTCCAGGCGCGCCTGCAGCGTCTGCGGTGTGGACTCGGTACAAAAACGGAAATTGAAATCAACGACCACGCTGCCCGGGATCACGTTGCTCGCGCCCGTGCCGCCATGGATGTTGCTGACCTGCCAGGAGGTCGGTTCGAAGAAAGCGTTGCCCTGGTCCCACTCGACGCCGACCAGTTCGGCCAGCGCCGGTGCCAGCAGGTGGATCGGGTTTTTTGCCAGTTGCGGGTAGGCAATATGGCCTTGCACCCCTTTGACCGTCAGACGGCCGCTGAGCGTTCCGCGCCGGCCATTTTTGATCGTGTCGCCGGTGCGTTGCACTGCGGTTGGTTCGCCAACGATGCAGTAATCGATTTGCTCGCCACGTTGTTCGAGCGCCTGGCACACCACCACTGTACCGTCGGTGGCCGGGCCTTCCTCGTCGCTGGTCAGCAGCATGCCGATGGCCAGTGCGGGCGCGGGCGTTGCCGCCAGAAACTCTTCGAGCGCCACGACGAAGGCGGCAATCGAGGTTTTCATGTCGCTGGCGCCACGACCGTACAGGCGGCCATCGCGCAGCGTGGGTGTGAAGGGTGGGCTCTGCCATTTGTCCTGCGGGCCGCTTGGCACGACGTCGGTGTGTCCGGCAAAGACCAGCAGTTTGCCACTGGCAAGCCCGGGTCTTTTGGCCCAGAGATTGGTGACGCGCAATTCAGGTGGCCCGCTGACGATCACCTCGAAGTCGAAACCCAGCGGCGTCAGACGCTCGATGATGAGCGACTGGCACAGCGCGTCGTTGGGTGTCAGCGAGGGGCGCGCTATCAGTTGTTGCGCGAGTTCGAGGGTGCGGGTCATCGGCATGCCGGTCAATGGTTGACGTCCAGCGTGATCTCGGTGAACGAGGGGTGGTCATCCGGGTCGTCGACGGGCGCCTCGGGCTGGGCGCGTGCGTTGAAATCGTTTTGCAAGCGCCACATCAGATTGGTCGGCGAATCGGAATTGGCCAGACCTTCCTGGCGCTCGATGATGCCATCGGTAATCAGGCGTGCGATGTCCTGCTCGAAAATCTGGCTGCCTTCGGCCATGGATTTTTCCATGGCTTCTTTCAGCCCGGAGAAGTCGCCTTTTTCAATCAGTTCGGAAATCAGCTTGGTGTTGAGCAGGACCTCGACTGCGGGCGTGCGCTTGCCGGCCTTGGTACGCAGCAGGCGTTGCGACACGATGGCGCGCAGCCCGGAGGCCAGATCGCCGAGCATGGTCGAGCGCACTTCCACCGGGTAGAAACTCAGGATGCGGTTGAGCGCCTGGTAGCTGTTATTGGCGTGCATGGTGGCCAGGCACAGATGGCCCGACTGCGCGTAGGCCAGCGCTGCTGACATGGTTTCGCGGTCGCGAATTTCACCGATCTGGATTACATCGGGTGCCTGGCGCAAGGCGTTCTTGAGCGCGATCTGGGCCGATTGCGTATCGGAGCCAACTTCTCGCTGATTGACCACCGAGCGCTTGTTTTTGAACAGGAATTCGATCGGCTCCTCGATCGTCAGGATGTGACCGGATGCGTTCTCGTTGCGGTGGTTCAGCATGGACGCCAGCGTCGTGCTCTTGCCGGTTCCGGTGGCGCCCACCATCAGCAGCAGGCCGCGTTTTTCCATTACCAACTCACTCAGGATCGGGGGTACTGCCAATGAAGCCAGTGACGGAATATCGACCTGGATGTAACGGATCACGGCCGCCAGCGAGCCGCGCTGGCGCATGGCGCTGATGCGAAAACGGCCGATGCCGGCCAGGCCAAAAGCCATGTTGAGTTCACTGGTTTCTTCCAGCTCGCTGATTCGCTCGGGCGGCAGAATCTCGGAGAGCAGTTGGCGTGGCCCGTCGTTGGGCAGCACCTGGCTGTTGATCGGCACGCACACGCCGTTGATCCGGATCAGCACCGGCGAATGTCCGGACAGATAGACGTCCGATGCTTTCTTTTCGCTCATCAGGCGAAGAATGCGCTCCATCGTGCCCAAGTTCTCTATTTCTGCCATGGTTGCTTCCTGTTATTTGTTTTGCGATTTCAGTCGCGCAGCAAGTCGTTCAGGCTGGTCTTGGCCCGAGTCTGGGCGTCCACGCGCTTGACAATGATCGCCGCATACAGGCTGTACTTGCCGTCGTTCTTCGGCAGCGTGCCACTGATCACTACCGAGCCACTGGGGATGCGGCCGTAGCTGACGCTGTCGCTGGCGCGGTCATAGATGGGCGTGCTCTGGCCCAGGTAAACACCCATCGAGATGACCGAGTTCTCTTCCACGATCACGCCTTCGACCACCTCGGAACGCGCGCCGATAAAGCAGTTGTCTTCGATGATGGTCGGGCCGGCCTGCATCGGTTCCAGCACACCGCCGATGCCAACGCCGCCGCTCAGGTGCACGTTCTTGCCGATCTGCGCGCAGGAGCCGACCGTGGCCCAGGTGTCAACCATCGTGCCTTCATCGACAAAGGCGCCGATGTTGACGTAAGACGGCATCAGGATCACGCCCTTGCCGATGAAACTGCCGCGTCGCGCCACCGCCGGCGGCACCACGCGCACGCCGGTTGCGCGCATCGCCGCGTCGTCAAGACCGGCAAATTTGGTCGGCACTTTGTCGTAAAAGCCCAGGTCGCCAGCGCTCATGATCTCGTTGTCCTTGAGGCGAAAGCTCAGCAGCACTGCCTTCTTGATCCATTGGTGCGTGGTCCACAGACCCACCGCCTCACGGGTGGCAACGCGCAAGCGCCCGGCATTGAGTTCGCTGATCACCTGTTCCACCGCTTCGCTGACCGCTTTGGGCGCTGACTTGACGGAAATATTGGCGCGATCTTCCCACGCGGCGTCGATGATTTGTTGCAGTTGCTGGGTCATGGCTTTCTTTCTATTCAATGGCGCACAGGGCTACAGAGCGGCCCCGCAAGCTTTCATTTTCTGGATTTGACAAATTGGACAATGCGCTGGGC
>CAIWNX010000005.1 GCA_903914175.1 uncultured beta proteobacterium
AACCTGAGCGACCGTGTCGTCGATCTGGCGGCTGAGAGTTTCGATTGCGCGGTGCGGGTTGGCGATATGCCCGACTCCAGTCTGGTCAGCGTGCGTCTGGCCGACAACCGGCGTCTGTGCGTGGCGACACCGGCTTACCTCAAGCGCCACGGTACGCCACAGCAGCCATCGGATCTGGCGCGCTTTGATTGTCTGGCGCTCTCAAGCGATGCCTCACAGACGCGCGGCTGGGCTTTCAGGGTGCCCAAGGGCGACAGCATGGAACTGGTTTACCTCAAGCCGGGCGGCCCGTTGGATTGCTCCGATGGTCAGGTGCTGCACGACTGGTGCCTGGCCGGCTACGGCATTGCCTGGCGCAGCACCTGGGAGGTGGAAGCCGAGATTGCCGAGGGCAAGCTCGTGGCCTTGCTGGAAGACTTTGCGGCGCCGGCCAACGGCATTTACGCGCTGTTCCCACACGCCAAGCACCTGCCGCTGCGGGTGCGGCTGTGGATCGATTTTCTCAAGCACCACTACGGCCAGCCTGGTTTCTGGCGCGCGCAATGAAGGGCCTGATTCTTTGCGCCGATGACTTTGCCGTTCACGGTGAGGCTTCGCGGGGCATTGCGCAACTGGCGCAACAGGGGCGGCTCAGCGCCACCAGCGCCATGGTGCTGTCACCGCGCTGGGCGCAGGACGCGGCGCTGCTGCAGGACCTGCGTGGGCGTATCGATGTGGGTTTGCACCTGGACTGGACCAGCGACTTTGCACTGGCCAGCGGCCACGGCCTGTCGCTGCACGCGGCCATGCTCAAGGCCGCGCTCGGCGGTTTTGGTCGGGGTGCGGCGCTGGCAGCGACACGCGCTGTGATCGAGCGTCAACTCGACGCCTTCGAGGCGCACTGGGGCGCGCCGCCTGATTACGTGGATGGGCACCAGCATGTGCAGCAGTTTGCCGGTATTCGCGAAGCGCTGGTGCAGGCGCTGGTCAACCGCTACGGCGCTGGCGCTGCCAAGCCATATGTGCGGATTTCGCGTGCACCCCAGGGTGCTGCCGACACCAAGAGCCGCATCATTGCTGCCATGGGTGCCGCGGCGCTGGAAGCGCTGCTAGCGGCTCAAGCCGTGCCGCGCACCACGGCCCTGCTCGGCATCTACGACTTTGCCGGTGACACGCAGCGTTATGCACGGTTGATGCAGCGCTGGCTGGAACAGGCACCAGCGCACAGCATCATCATGTGCCACCCGGCGCAGGCGGCCGTGCCCGGTGATGCGATTGGCGCAGCGCGGGCGCGCGAGTTCGATTACCTCGGCGGCACGGCCTTTGCCGATGCACTGGCCCTGGCCGGCGTGCAGCTGGTCCGGGGTGCGGTGAGCGCTGCTCGCTAGAATCGCGCCGTGCCCATCTCCCTGACCGAACGACAAAAATCCTGGCTTTCTTTGCTGGGCTGCTGGCTAGTGCTGCTGCTACTGGCGGCGCTGCGGCCGCTGGCCGTGCCGGATGAAGGCCGCTACGGTGAAGTGGGCCGCTGGATGCTGCAAAGCGGCGACTGGCTGACGCCGCGCCTGAACGGCATTCCGTTTTTTCACAAGCCCCCTTATCTCTACTGGCTCGAAGCGATTTCGCTGGCAGGCTTCGGCGTCAACGAACTCGCGCTGCGCCTGGTGCCAGCCCTGCACGTCGGGTTGATGCTGGTTGCGCTGTACCTGTCGGCGCGCGCTGTCGGTGGCGAGTTGCTGGCGCGCCGTGCCGCCATCATGCTCGGCAGCAGTCTGGCTTTTCTGCTCGGTGGCCAGTACATCAACCACGACATGCTGGTGGCGACCTGGATTGGTGTTGCGATCTGGTGTTTTGCCTTTGCCTTCATGGCGGGTGACAAACCCGACGCAACACTGGCGCGTTTCGGTTTTGTTGCCTGCGCACTGGGCATGCTCAGCAAGGGCCTGATCGGCATCGCGCTGCCCGGCATGGTGCTGCTGGTCTGGCTGCTCTGGACGCGTCAGTTGCGAAAGATTCTGTACCTGCCCTGGCTCAGCGGTCTGGCACTGTTTGCGGGGATTGCGCTGCCCTGGTTTGTCGTGGCCCAGCAGAAATATCCGCAGCTTTTCAATTACATGTTCATCGGCCAGCAGTTCAACCGCTACACGGCGGCCACTTACAACAACCCGCAGCCCTGGTGGTTCTACCTGGCAGCGGTCGGCCTGCTCTTGTTTCCCTGGGTTTTCTTTGCCGTCAATCCGTTGGGTCGCAAGGTGCAAGCGCAACCGTCCGCAGTCCCGTCCCTGGGCCAGTCGTGGTTGAGCCTGTGCTGGATCTGGGCCGGCGTCATCATCGCGTTCTTTTCCGTTCCACATTCCAAGCTGATCGGTTATGTGCTGCCGGTGATGCCGGCGCTGGCGCTGCTATCGGCACAGGGTTGGCAGCGCAGCATGGCGCAGCGCCGTCACGCCGGGCGAATCTTTGCGGCGCTGTGCGCCCTCAACGTCGGCATTGCGCTGCTGATCGTGACGCAGGTCGGGCCTATCACGCGTGATAGCCGCACGCAGGACGTCGCCCGGGTGCTGGCCTGCGCGCAGCGCAGCGGCGATACCGTCTATGTGACGGATGCCTACCCTTACGATCTGCCGTTCTACGCGCAAGCGCGCAAGCCGATGGTGGTGCTGGAGGATTGGCCCGCTTTGCGCCAGGAGTCTGGCGACGGCTGGCAGCGCGAGTTGTTTGAAGGGGCGGATTTTGATGCGCAGGCGGCCAAGGTGTTGCGCCTGCCGACTGAATTGACCAGCGCCGGTACGCAGACCGGTAACTGGCTTGTGGCGCGCATTGGCAGCAAGAGCACGGATGGCTTGATCGGCTGGAAAAGCTATTTCCAGGGCGCTGGCTGGACGCTGTACCAGTCGGCGGGTGCTTCAGCGCCGGAACGCCCAGAAGCGGCTGAGCACAAAGGTTTGCCCGGCTGCAAAGATCAGCGCTAGCGCCAGGGCGGCCAGCGCCGGCCAGTGCAGCGCGCGCAGCAGCAACACAAACACCAGTTCGTTGCTGGCAAAACCGGCCAATGCCGTGACGGCAAAACGCCCGAGGCTGGTGGCAACACTGGTGCTCGCATCCTTGAAACTGAGCAGTCGGTGTCCCGCAAAGCTGACGAAGAAGGCAATGCAAAAGCCCAGCGCGTTGGCCAGTTCCGGCCACATCTGGTGCTGTGTCAGTGCGAATACCAGCAGGTGCGTCAGCGCCGCCGCGCCACCGACTGCCAGAAACCAGAAAGTCGATGCGCTCAAAGGAGTGAGGCTTCCTGCTCGTCTTGGCGCTGCGCTTGCTGTGCGGATGCGCCCGCGCTTGGCAGCCCGAGGCCTTGGCGCAGGCTGATGAGGTAAGCCGGACGCTGTTTGACTTCCTCGTAGATGCGGCCCACATATTCGGCCAGCACCCCAATCGAGAGCAACTGGATGCCACTGAAGAACATCATGCCGACGACGATGGTGGCGTAGCCCGGTACGGCGATGCCGGTGAAGAAATACTCGCCGACAACCCAGGCGCCGTAGCCCAGCGCGATGGCCGAGAGCACGAGTCCGACCAGGGTCAATGCGCGCAACGGTGCAATCGAGAACGCGAGGATGCCGGTCAGCGCCAGTGAGATCGAGCCGCGCAAGCCGAAATTGCTCTTGCCATCAGCGCGTGGCAGCGGCTGGTAGTCGATCGCCGTGCTGTTGAAGCCAACCCAGGCGTACAGCCCCTTCATGAAACGGTTGCGCTCGGGCAGGCTTTTGAGAGCCTCGACCACCTTGCGGTCCATCAGACGGAAGTCGCCGGCGTTGGCGGGAATCTGGACCCGGTTGCCGAAGTTCACCAGTTTGTAGAACAGACCGGTCAGGCTCACCTGCAGGCTGGACTGATCGTCGCGCGTCTTGCGCACCGCATACACGACGTCGGCGCCCTGTTGCCATTTCTCCAGCATGGGGGGCAGCAACTCCACCGGATGTTGGCCGTCGGCGTCCATCAGCAGCACGACTTCGCCGTGCGCTGCGTCGATGCCGGCGGTGAGCGCCGGTTCCTTGCCGAAGTTGCGCGAAAGCTTGAGGTAGACCAGTTCCCGGTGTGCGGCGCACAGGGCTTGCATTACCTGGGTCGTGTCGTCGCGGCTGCCGTCATCGACGACGATCAGTTCGACCTGTCGGCTCAAGGATGCGAGCGTGGCCAGGATATGGGGTACCACCATGGCCAGATTGCGCGCCTCGTTGAAGGCCGGAATCACGCAGGAGATGGAAGGAGTCAGGTTGGTGCGCAGCGTCATGGCAGCATCATGCCAAAAGAAAACCCGGTTCGACCAAAGCCGGCAGATTTTTTTGGCGGGCCCGTAAAATCGGCCCATGCTCTCCGTAAAAATTGAATTGCTTGACGCCCTGGCGCAAACCCTGGAACAGATGTCGCCGGGCGCTGCCGCGCGCGCCGTCTTCGAGTCGCCCAAGGTCGCCGCCCATGGTGATCTGGCCACCACCGCCGCCATGCAACTGGCCAAACCGCTCAAACAGAACCCGCGCCAGTTGGCCGAGACGCTGCGCCTTGCGCTGCTGGAGACCGCGCCGTTTCAGCGCTGGGTCGATGCCGTTGACATTGCCGGCCCCGGTTTCATCAACATCAAACTCAAAGCCGAGGCCAAGCAGCAGATCGTGCGCGAGGTGCTGGCGCAGGGCGCGGCCTTTGGCAATCAGGTGTGCAACGGCCACCGCATGATGGTCGAGTTTGTCTCGGCCAATCCGACCGGCCCGTTGCATGTCGGTCATGGGCGCCAGGCTGCGCTGGGGGACGCCATCTGCAACCTGTACCAGACGCAGGGCTGGGACGTGCACCGCGAGTTCTATTACAACGACGCCGGCGCCCAGATTGCAACCCTGGCCAACAGCACGCAACTGCGCGCCAAAGGCTTCAAGCCGGGCGACCCACAGTGGCCCAGCGGCGAGAACGCTGCCGCCTACAACGGTGACTACATCGCCGACATTGCGGCTGATTTCCTGGAGAAGAAGACGGTTTCCTCGGACGACCGCGTGTTCACCGCGTCGGGCGACGTCGAGGCGCTCGACGACATCCGCCAGTTTGCTGTGGCCTATCTGCGCCACGAGCAGGATTTGGATCTGAAGGCCTTTGCCGTCAAGTTCGATCATTACTTTCTGGAAAGTAGTCTGTACACCAGCGGCAAGGTCGATGACGTGGTGAAGAAACTGCATGACGCTGGCAAGACCTACGTGCAGGACGGCGCGCTCTGGCTCAAGTCAACCGAGTACGGCGACGACAAGGACCGCGTCATGCGCAAGGGCGACGGCAGCTACACCTACTTTGTGCCCGATGTGGCCTACCACATCAGCAAATGGGAGCGCGGTTTTGAGAAGGTGGTCAACGTCCAGGGTACCGATCACCATGGCACCATCGCCCGTGTGCGCGCCGGGCTGCAAGCGGCCAAGGTTGGCATTCCGCTGGGTTACCCCGACTATGTGTTGCACACCATGGTGCGTGTCGTGCGCGGTGGCGTCGAAGTCAAGATTTCCAAGCGCGCTGGCAGTTATGTGACGCTGCGTGACCTGATCGAGTGGACCTCGAAGGACGCGGTGCGCTTCTTCCTGCTCAGCCGCAAACCCGACACCGAGTACACCTTCGACGTCGATCTGGCGGTAGCGAAGAACAACGACAACCCGGTTTACTACGTGCAATATGCCCATGCCCGCATCTGCTCGGTGCTGGCGGCCTGGCGCGAGAAGGACCGAGGCGATGTCGCCAGCCTGGGCCAGGTTGATTTGAGCCCTCTGGAGAGTGCGCCGGCGCAGGCCCTGATGCTGCTGCTGGCCAAATACCCCGAGATGCTGAGCGCCGCGGCGGCCGATTTTGCGCCGCACGACGTGACCTTTTACCTGCGTGAACTGGCGGCCTGTTACCACAGCTATTACGATGCCGAGCGCATTCTGGTGGAAGACCCCGTTGTCAAACAGGCCCGGCTGGCCCTGGTCGCCGCCACGGCCCAGGTGTTGCACAATGGCCTGGCCGTGCTGGGCGTCAGTGCCCCGCAGAAAATGTAAAGCGAGATCGAGATGCAAAAAAATAGTCAGCAACGTGGGGGAACCGTCCTGGGCTTTATCCTGGGCCTGGTCGTCGGTCTGGCAGCGGCGCTGGCAGTGGCTGTTTACGTGACCAAGGTACCGATTCCCTTTGTCAGCAAGAGCCAGAACCGCACGCCCGAGCAGGACGCCGCCGAGAGCAAGAAGAACAAGGACTGGGATCCCAACGCCCCCCTGTACGGCAAGAACCCGGCCAAGCCGGCGCTGCCCGCATCGGCGGCGGCTTCGGCTGCTGAGTTGGCGGCCAGCGCAGCCCCGGCGCCAGCGCCAAAGGTCGAACTCAAGCCCGCCGTCACGGCCGATCCGCTGGGCGATCTGGCCAAGTCACGCGCCGGCGCAGCCGCTGCCGAACCTTTCATTTATTTTGTTCAGGTTGGCGCTTTCCGCACGGCGGAGGACGCCGAGAGCCAGCGTGCCAGGCTCTCGCTCAGCGGGGTCGAAGCCAAGGTGTCCGAGCGTGAGCAGGCGGGTCGCGCCGTCTTTCGGGTGCGCGTCGGTCCTTTTGAGAAAAAGGAAGATGCGGACAAAACCAAGGAAAAACTCGATGCAACCGGTGTCGAAACCGCGTTGGTGCGGGTTGCGCGTTAGCGCATTACTGTCAATTGGTCTAAACTTTTTACTGCGGCCATGGTCGTTTGGCTTTAAATGGAGTGTTTGTCAATGAAACGTCGTGATTTTTCCCTGACCCTGGGTGCTGCGCTGACCGGCACAGTCCTGCTGAATTCCGGCGCACTGGCGCAGGGAGCGACTCCGCAAGCGGGGACCGATTACCGGGTGTTGGACAAGCCCGCTGCGGTCGAGGCCCCCGCCGGCAAGATTGAGGTGGTGGAGTTCTTTGGCTACTTCTGCCCGCACTGCAATCACTTTGAGCCGAGCTTTGAAGCCTGGCGCAAACGCGCGCCCAAGGACGTGGCCGTGCGGCGGGTGCCGGTTGCCTTCAGCGACGCAGCCGTACCGCAGCAACGCCTTTTCTATGCGCTGGAGGCGATGGACCTGGTTGAACAATTGCATGCCAAGGTCTTTGCCGCCATTCATGTGGAAAGGCTGGACCTGAGCCGGGGTGACAGCATTGCCGATTGGGTTGCCAAGCAGGGCGTGGACAAAACCAAGTTCCTGGCGCAGTACAACTCGTTCACGGTCGCCACCAAGGTGACGCGGGCCACGCAGTTGCAGAATGCTTACCGCATTGAGGGCGTTCCGACTGTGGGCGTCGCGGGACGTTTTTGGGCCGAAGGCGGCGCTGAGCGGGCCTTGCAGGTAGCCGATTTTCTGATTGCCCGGGTTCGCAGCGGCAAATAAGCGCTGGCGGCTGTCGCTCGTTTGACGGCCGGCCCTCTTGGACCGCGAGGGGCGCCGACGGCGCTCGCTACAATCAAAAGGCAAGACGTCTTCGCAAGATTCGTGCCTTTATGAAATTACCCACATTTTCCCTGCTGCTGATCACCGCCCTGGCCCTGGCCGGCGGTGTCGCGCGCGCCGAAAAGGCCGACCGCGACAAGCCCATGAATGTGGAAGCAGACGCCATGCGCTACGACGAACAGAAGCAGACCAGCCTGTTCAGCGGACGCGTGTTGTTGACCAAGGGCACGATCATGATTCGGGGTGAGCGGATCGATGTACGAAAGGACGCGCAGGGCCGCCAGTTCGGACTGATCAGCGCCGAGCCCGGCAAGCTTGCGTTTTTCCGGCAAAAGCGCGAGGGGCTTGACGAGTTCATCGAAGGCGAGGGTGAGTCGATCGAATACGACGGTGCGGCCGACACGGTCAAGTTTCTTAACAACGCCCAGTTGCGGCGCTACCGAGGTGCGACTTTGAGCGACGAGTTCACCGGCAATGTGATTTTTTACAACAACAGCAGCGAAGTGTTCAGCATCGACGGCGCGCCGGTCAAACCCGGTTCCGCCGCGCCGGCAAGTCGGGTTCGCGCCATGCTCACGCCCAAGCCGGCGGCCGATGCACCGGCCGCCAATGCCTCTGCTGCGCTGCCCTTGCGTTCTTCCAGCACGCTGGGCGGGGAGAAGAAGTGACATTGCCAGAGCCGGTTGCTGAAGCCGTCTCCAGGACCGATGGCACTCGTTGCGAGAGCCGCCTCGAAGTCCATCACCTGCAAAAGTTCTATGGCAGTCGCAAGGCCGTCAAGGACGTGTCGCTTGCGGTCTGCAAGGGCGAGGTGGTCGGCCTGCTTGGCCCCAATGGCGCCGGCAAGACCACATCGTTTTACATGATCGTCGGCCTGGTGCACGCCAGCGCCGGCGACATCACGATCGATGGCCAGTCGGTCGCCCACATGCCGATGCACCGGCGCGCGCGCCTGGGCTTGAGTTATTTGCCGCAGGAAGCCTCGATTTTTCGCAAACTCAATGTTGAAGACAATGTGCGCGCCGTGCTGGAGTTGCAGCACGATGAGCGCGGCAAGCCGCTTGCGCGTGACGAGATCGAGAAGCGCCTGACCGGCCTGTTGCAGGAATTGCGCGTAGAGCATTTGCGCCAGACGCCAGCGCTGGCGCTGTCGGGCGGCGAGCGCCGGCGCGTCGAGATTGCCCGCGCGCTGGCGACACAGCCGCGCTTTATCCTGCTCGATGAGCCCTTTGCCGGCATCGACCCGATTGCCGTGATCGAGATCCAGCGCATCATCAGCTTTCTCAAAGGGCGCGGCATTGGTGTGCTGATCACCGACCACAACGTGCGCGAGACCCTGGGCATTTGTGACCACGCCTACATCATCAGCGATGGCAGCGTGCTGGCGCAGGGTACGCCCGCCGAGATCGTCAACGACGCCGAGGTGCGTCGCGTGTACCTCGGTGAACACTTCAAAATGTAAACACGTGACCCCCACGCTTGTCACTACGTGTACTGCGCTGCCCCCCGGGGGGGCGCGGCCTTGCTTGGGGCGGCCCGGCGCGGCGGCCTGATATGAAACAAGGTCTTTCGCTTCGGGTTTCGCAACACCTGGCATTGACGCCACAGTTGCAGCAATCGATCCGGTTGTTGCAGCTCTCCACGCTTGAGCTGAGCCAGGAAGTGGGCCAGATGCTGGACGAAAACCCGTTCCTGGAGTTGAACGCGGACGAGGCGCCGCGTGAGGAATTTGGTCTGGGGCAGGCTGACACGCCGGTTGCACGTGATGTGCTGGAAGGCGAATTCGCTGCCGGTGGCGGCAATGATTTCGCCACATCCGCCAGTACGGCTGTCGACAACGATGCCGACGCGACACCGCTCTCGGCTGACGATGGGCAGAGCTGGGATGGCGATGGCACCGTTGAACTCTCGCCCGACGACAGCGAATGGGGTGGCGACGCCAAACCCAGCGGCAACAACCTGGGTGACAACGAGGACGCCGATGCCGGTGAGCTGGCGCGGGGACAGGAGTCGCTGCAAAGCTATCTGCACACGCAGGCGCTGGCCCTGCGCTTGAGCCCCGAAGACCGCGCCGCATTGCGCTTTCTGATCGAGTCGCTCAATGACGATGGTTACCTGGAAGATCCCCTGACCGACTTGGCCCGTGGTCTGGCCGGCAGCGATGAGGAGCAGGTGGATGAGCTGGTGCACCACTTCACCGTCGCCCTGTTTCTGTTGCAAAGCCTGGAGCCCGCTGGTGTTGGCGCACGCGATCTGGCGGAGTGTCTGACATTGCAGCTCAAGGTTCTGCTGGCCAAACGTGAGGCTGAACCGGGTGTGATTGCGCCCCTGACTGCGGTGCGAGTTGCGTTGCGCATCTGCAAGCAGCCGATGGATTTGCTGGCGCGGCGCGACATCAAGCGCCTGGTGCAGTTGTGCAGCGCGACTGACGTTGCAGTGCGGGAAGCGATTGCCTTGATCGGGCAGCTTGAGCCCAAGCCGGGTCGGCGTTTTGTGGATGTCGAGCGCAACATCGTGGTGCCCGATGTGCTGGTGGTCAAAATTGGCAATGGTCAGCGGACACGCTTTCGGGTGCGGCTCAACCCCGACGTGATGCCACGCCTGCGCGTGCATGACATCTACGCCAACGCCCTGCGCCAGCACAAGGGCGGCGGCAACGATGCCGCCAGTTACGCCGCGCTGCAGCAGCGATTGCAGGAGGCGCGCTGGTTCATCAAGAATATCCAGCAGCGCTTTGACACCATCCTGCGCGTGAGCACCGCCATCGTTGAGCGACAGAAAAGTTTTTTCACGCATGGTGAGCTGGCGATGCGCCCGCTGGTGCTGCGCGAGATTGCCGACGAACTCGGGCTGCATGAGTCCACCATCAGCCGCGTCACCACTGCCAAGTACATGGCAACGCCGTTTGGCACTTTCGAGCTCAAGTATTTCTTTGGCTCCGGCCTGGGTACCGACTCCGGCGGCAACGCATCGAGCACGGCGGTACGCGCCTTGATCAAGCAGTTCATCGCCGCCGAAGATCTGAAGAAGCCCCTCAGCGACAACCAGCTCTCCGAGATGCTCAAGGAGCAGGGCATCGACTGCGCCCGGCGCACCGTGGCCAAATACCGCGAAGGCCTGCGTATTGCGACGGCTTCATTAAGAAAAGCGCTATGAATCAGATTCAACTATTTCTCCCCTGCGCCGCCGGCGTCGAGGACTACCTGGCACCCGAGGTGCAGCGCATCACCGGGCTGACGGGCGACAGCGTGCAAAAGCAGCGCGGTGGCGTCGCCGTGCGCGCGTCCTGGCGTGATGCCATGCTGCTCAATCTGCACAGCCGCCTGGCACAGCGCGTGCTGATCCTGCTCTCGCATACCGGTTACCGCAACGAGCAGGACCTGTACCGTGCTGCCAGCGAGGTGGCGTGGGAGGTCTGGTTTACGCCGCGCGAGTCGATCAAGGTTGAGGTGACAGCGCAGCACAGCCCGTTGACCAGTCTGAACTTTGCCGCGCTCAAGATCAAGGATGCGGTTTGCGATCGTTTCCGCGTCAAGGCCAACGGTGTGCGGCCCGACGTCAACACGCAGTGGCCCGATGTGCGCATCTACACGCACCTGAGCACCGACAGTTGTTCGCTCTACATCGACACCTCGGGCGAGCCGCTGTTCAAGCGCGGCTGGCGTGAAGACAAGGGTGAGGCGCCGCTGAAAGAAACGCTGGCCGCCGCCATGCTGGCCGCCAGCGGCTGGGCCGATGGCGATGGCGACCTGTTGCCGCTCTACGATCCCTGCTGCGGCAGCGGCACCATCGCCATTGAAGCGGCCCAGATCGCCTGCAACATCGCACCGGGTTCGCTGCGCCGCTTTGCCTTCGAGAAGTACCTGCCGTTCCAGCGCCATGTCTGGGACGCCATCAAGCAGCAGGCGCAGGACGCCGAACTCGAGCTTGCGCCGGGTCAGCCGCCGATTATTTTTGGCAGCGACGTGGCGCACCGCATGGTCGATTTTGCCCAGCGCAACGCGCAGCGCGCCGGTGTTGCCGATGTCATCGAGTTTCGCGGTGGCGACGCCCTGCAACGCCTGCCGCCCTGCGAGACGCCGGGCATCATGCTGCTCAATCCGCCCTATGGCGAGCGTATCGAGGTTGCCGGTGTCGCCGGTGCCAACCGAGGAGGCCGGGAAGAAGCGCAAGTGGAAGACGGCGGTGAATTCTTCAACCGGCTCAGCGCCCACTGGAAGAAGAACTACTCTGGCTGGAGCGCCTGGGTGCTCTCGCCCGACCTCAAATTGCCGGGCAAGATGCGCCTGAAGGAATCGCGCCGCGTGCCGATGTGGAACGGCCCGATTGAATGCCGTCTCTTTCGCTTCGACATGGTCAAGGGTTCGGCTCGAACTGCATGATCGTCATCGACACCAATATCGTGCTCGATGCTTTTGTCTTCGATGACCCTGGCAGCGTTGCACTCGAGGCGGCGCTGGAGGGGCGGCAGATCCGCTGGCTGGCGACACGCCCCATGCGTGATGAGTTGGAACGTGTGTTGGCTTACCCCTTGATCGTCAAACGACTGCTGCGCGGCCAACGCGGCGCCGACGACGTGCTGGCGCAGTTTGATGCCAAAGCCGAAATTGTCGAAGTCGCTGCGCGCGCGCCGATGCGCTGTCGCGACCCGGACGACCAGAAATTTGTCGATCTGGCGCTGGCGCACAAGGCTGCTTTGCTGAGCAAGGACCGCGCCCTGCTGTGCTTGTCAAAACGTCTGCTGGCACAGGGCGTGCGCGTGCAGTCCAGCTTTGAGATTTCACCATGAACATCAATTTGACCGACCCCGATCTGCCGGCGCTGACGCCTGAGGAATTCGACGAGATCGACGCCATCCTGGACGATCTGCGCAGCCGTTATGACGAGACCCCGCAGTGGGAGTTTTGTGAAGGCTTCATGGCTGCATTGATCTGTTGTCGGCGCCCGATTACGAGCGCGGAATTCCTGCCGGTGCTGCTGGCCATCAGTGATATGGGCGAAGAAGATGAAGGCTCGTTTGCCACCGAGGGGCAGGCGGCGCGTTTCATGGAACTCTGGACGCGGCGCTGGGCCGAAGTGGCGCGCGCACTCGACGCCGAGATCGACTCGCTTGAGGACGATGCCGCTTACCAGCCCGAGGTGATGGACTTGCGTGGCGCCATCGCGGCACTGCCGGAGGGGGAACGTGCCGCCATGGCGGGCGAGGCCCTGCCTTCGTTTGGACAGGTCTGGGCACTTGGGTTTATGTTTGTGGTCGAGGCCTGGCCTGAGGAGTGGGAGCCGCCGCGCGACAAGGAAGCGCTCAAGTGGCTGGACGGCGCCTTGGAGGCCATGGTCGCGCTGACCGAGGACGATCTGGATGCGCCAACGCTGTCGGTTTTTGACGAGAACGGACCGCCCAGTCTGAGCGTCGCGCGCCTGAACGCCTATGCCGACGCCATCTGGGCTGTTTACGACTTGCGCGAGTTGTGGCGCAATTTCGGGCCGCGTATCGAGACCGTGCACGCGGTGGCCACACCCGGTCGCAATGACCCGTGCAACTGCGGCAGCGGCAAAAAGTACAAGAAGTGCTGCGGCGCCTGAAGGGGCGCTGGCGCCACTTCTTCAGATCACCTTCGGCAGCGGCGCAACCGTGAGCAAACCCGGTAGCACCGGCAGCACGTCGGGGTCGGTGCGCGCCAGGTAATCGGCACAAAAGCCGATGCCCAAACCGGCGCGAATCGTCTGCCATTGCACCATGAAGTCGTCGCTGCCGATCAGTTCGTGCCGCAGCGCGCCGGCGCTCGATGATTACGCCACCACCAGTCAGATCAAGGACTTCATCCGGGCCTGATGTTGTCAGCCCGTGCCCCTTGGTTGTCATCCCGGACCTGATCCGGGATCCAGCGGCATGCGGGGTCCATGGATTGCGGATCAGGTCCGCAATGACAATTGCTACGCCAGCAGTTGCAGCAGCCGCGTGAAGGCGTGGTGAACGGTGGCGGCGCGCACGGCGGCGCGGTCACCCTCGAAGTGCTGTTTCTCCGTGATGCGTTGGCCCGGCACGGCAAAGCCGAACCAGACCGTGCCGACCGGTTTGGCCGGGCTGCCGCCGGTCGGGCCTGCTACGCCGGTAACGGCCACGGCCACCTGCGCCTTCGAATTCGCCAGTGCGCCCTCAGCCATGGCGCGGGCCACGCCTTCGCAGACGGCGCCGGCGCGGCGCAGGATGCGTTCTTCAACACCGAGCAACTCGTGCTTGGCCTCGTTCGAGTAGGTGACAAAGCCGCGCTCGAACCAGGCGCTCGATCCGGCCAGATCGGTGCAGGCAGCAGCGATCATGCCGCCGGTACAACTCTCGGCCGTCACCAATTTGAGCTGCTTTGCCAGCAGCCGATCGGCCAGTCGGCGCGCCAGGTCAGTTGTGTCAATTGGCGCGCAAGGTGTTGAATCGGTCATTGAAAAAATCTCCAGGCAGCGATCACCAGCAGCGTGCAGGCGGCCGCAACAAAGTCGTCAAGCAGGATGCCAAAGCCGGCCTTGTGCCAGGCAGCGGGGTCGGTGGCGGGATTGACGTCGTGGAACAAGCGGTCGGCCCAGCCCACGGGCCCGGGTTTGACGGCGTCGAAGAAACGAAACAGCGCAAAGGCCACAAACTGGCCCCAAAAACCGGCTGGCGTCACCAGCCACAGCACCAACCAAAATGCGGCAATCTCGTCCCAGACCACGCTGCCGGGATCGAGCACGCGCATGTTTCTGGCAGTCGTGCTGCAGGCCCACCAGCCCAATGGCAGGGAGGCGGCAATCAGCCATGCCCAGCGCACGTCGTTCATCCAGGGCTGCAGCAGTCCGAACGCAAGCCAGGCCCACAGCGTGCCAACGGTGCCCGGGGCCACGGGGCTCAGGCCCGAGCCAAAACCCAGCGCAATCCAGTGCGCCGGGTGCGCCCGCATGAAGCGCACTGTCGGGCGCAAGGGTGCTGCATTGAAAGAGGAGCTTGCGTTCATGCGTCAGGCAAAGTGATCGAACGATCCATAGGTGTTGGGCAGCAGCTGGCCCGAGGCATCGATCAGGCGCAGACCGCGCGCAGTCTCGATGCGCCCGATGCGCGTGACGACGGTCTGGCTGGCCTGGGCGGCGGCCGTGACCGCCTCGCGTTGGGATACCGGAGCGCAAAACAGCAACTCGTAATCGTCCCCGCCCGCCAGCGCCCAGTCGCGCCACTGTGCTGGCGCGATGTCGCTGCAATGCGCCCGTGCCGCAACACGGCTGGCGGCGCTGTCGGCCTCTACGGTGGCGCCGACACCCGACTGCTTGAGGATGTGGCCGAGGTCTCCCAGCAAGCCGTCGCTGATGTCAATCGCCGCGCTTGCAATGCCGCGCAGGGCGATGCCCAGGGCAACGCGCGGCGTCGGTTGCTCCATGCGGCTGCGCGCGGCCTCGAAAGCGCTGGCCGGCAGCGCCAGCGTGCCGCGAAACACTTCGAGCGCCATGCGCGCATCACCCACCGTACCGCTGAGGTAGATGTCGTCACCGGCTTGCGCGCCGCTGCGCAACAGCGCCTGCGAGCGACCATTGAGCACCGGCACTTCGCCGAATACGGTGATGCAGATATTCAGGGGCCCTTGCGTCGTGTCGCCGCCGATCAACTCGCAGCCGTGCGCGTCGGCCAGCGCGAACAGGCCTTTTGCAAACGGCGCCGCCCAGGCGTCGTCGGCGCGCGGCAGCGCCAGCGCCAGCGTGAAAGCCAGCGGCCGTGCGCCACAGGCCGCCAGGTCGCTCAGGTTCACAGCCAGCGCCTTGTGCCCGAGTTTGAAGGGGTCTACCGTGGACAGAAAATGGCGACCTTCCACCAGCATGTCGCTGGAGATCGCCAGTTGGGTGCCAGGTGTGGCTTGCAGCAGCGCACAGTCATCGCCGACGCCGAGTGCCGCCTGGCGCGCCGGGCGTTTGAAGTAGCGCTCGATCAGCTCGAATTCACCCACGGTCTTCGGTCTTTCGTGTCGGCAGCGAGAGGTCAGTGCAGGGTGCGAGTGCCGCCGCTGGCGCTCAGCGCGTCGAGCACGAACATCGGAATGTCGGTGTCGAATTTCTCGCCGTCTTCGGCGACGCAAAAAAAGCTGCCGTGCATGGTGCCAGTGGCCGTGCGCAGACGCGTGCCGCTGGTG
Source organism: uncultured beta proteobacterium (assembly GCA_903914175.1). Lineage (GTDB taxonomy): Bacteria > Pseudomonadota > Gammaproteobacteria > Burkholderiales > Burkholderiaceae_C > Rhodoferax. The sequence goes on from CAIWNX010000005.1 coordinate 15,587, forward strand.
TACTCGAAAGACTGACCCGGTTGCAGCAGCGGTTGCTGGCCGATCACGCCCAGACCCTTGACGCGCTCGGTGTGGCCCTTGGCGTCGTTGATGTTCCAGGTGCGCGAAATCAGTTGCGCCGCCACCTCGCCGACATTGGTAATGGTGATGGTGTAAGAGAATACGAACATTTCCTGCCCGGGCGAGGACTGCTCGGGAAGGTAGCGTGGCGCCACAACGACGCGAAACTGGTACTTGGACATGGTGCAATCCTATCCTGAAACACTGTGGCTCAATCTTGCTGCGGCCTGACTAGAATCCCACCATGACCTACCGCATTGCTCCTTCCATTCTCTCGGCCGATTTCGCACGCCTGGGCGACGAGTTCAAAAACGTCATCGCCGCTGGCGTCGACTGGATTCACTTCGACGTCATGGACAACCATTACGTGCCCAACCTCAGCTTCGGTCCGATGATCTGCAGTGCCTTGCGGCCGCACGCCAAAACCGCTGACGGCGTCGCGGTTCCGATCGACGTGCACCTGATGGTGCAGCCGGTCGACGCGCTGGCCGCTGCCTTTGCCGAAGCGGGCGCGGATTTCATCAGCTTTCACCCGGATGCTTCGGGCCATGTACACCGCAGCATCCAGGCCATCAAGGCGCAGGGTTGCAAGGCTGGTCTGGTCTTCAACCCGGCGCAGCCGCTGGATGTGCTGGACTGGGTAATCGAGGACATCGACCTGATTCTGATCATGAGCGTCAACCCCGGCTTTGGCGGTCAGGGCTTTATCGAGTCGAGCCTGCGCAAGATCGAGGATGTGCGCCGGCGCATCACGGCCAGCGGCAAGGACATTCGGCTCGAAGTGGATGGTGGCATCAAGGTAGACAACATCCGCCGCGTGGCCGATGCTGGTGCCGATACCTTTGTCGCCGGCAGCGCCATCTTTGGCAAGCCCGATTACAAAGCGGTGGTTGACGCGATGCGCGCTGCGCTGGCAGCGTCCTGAACCAGGAGGCTGTCATTGCGGCCCCGGATCAGGTCCGGGGTTTCAGCACTCGCAATCCAGGGGGGCAGAAGGCATGGATGCCGGATCGGGTCCGGCATGACAAATCGGGATATGGATTGTCGCGCTGCGTTCGCAATGACGAGGCGCCGGCTCAGAGCCAGGGCTTGCGCCAGCTCAGGCCGGCTGAGGTGCCGCCGGGTTGCGCGCCGCGCGCCGGGTGGTACTCGCAACCGATCCAGCCGCTGTAGCCCAGTTCGTCGAGCAGCGCGAACAGATAGGGGTAGTTGAGTTCGCCAAGGTCCGGCTCATGGCGCTCGGGCACACCGGCAATCTGGATGTGGCCGACGCTTCCCGTGGGCAGGTACTGGCGCAGCTTCGTCGCCACATCGCCTTCGACGATCTGGCAGTGGTAGAGATCCATCTGCACTTTTAGATTGGGCGCGCCGACTTCCAGCAGCACAGCGTGCGCCTGGTCCTGGCGATTGAGGAAATAGCCCGGCATGTTGCGCGTGTTGATGGGCTCGATCATGATTTCGACACCGCACCCGGCAGCCTGCTTCGCGGCCCAGCGCAAGCGCTCGGTATAGGTGGTTTGCAAGTCCGTTGCTGTGCTGCCGGCGGGCAACAATCCGGCCATCACGTGGATGCGCGGACAGTTCAGCGCGGCTGCATAGTCGAGTGCCCGGCCAAGCCCGGACTGGAACTCGGCTTCGCGTGCCGGCAGGCAGGCCAGACCGCGCTCGCCAGCGTCCCAGTCGCCCGGTGGTGCGTTGAACAGCACCTGCTGCAAGTCATTGGCCTTCAGGCGTGCGGCGATCTCGCGCACATCGAAAGCGTAGGGGAACAGAAACTCAACTGCCTTGAAGCCGTCTTTGGCAGCGGCCTCGAAGCGATCAAGAAAATCGAACTCGGGGTAGAGCAGGGACAGGTTGGCGGCAAAGCGGGGCATGGGGCTTGTCCGGCACCTGAGCTGGCCTGGCCTGTTAATCGGTGCTGGGTCGGGCAGCCCGGTTGCGGGGCCTGGGCTCAGTCGAGTTTGCTGGCGCAGGCTCGGACCTGCTCTCGATCTTGCTTTCCAGGGCGCTGTCGGTCTTGGTTGGTGCCTTGCTTTCGCTGCGTGCCAGCGCCGGCAACTCCAGTGTGAAGGCGGCCGGTGCATCCTGCCTTGCGCCCAGCGCCGCGCTGCGGGTGCTCACCGACTGCAGGATCAGGGCGTCGCTGACGGCGGTCCCGACCCGGTACGGCCTGGCGGGCTGGCCATCTGTGGCAATCAGCGCGTAACCGCTGTTGGCGCCGCTGGCAACGACGCCGGTCAGCTTGAAGCGGTTGGCTGCGCGCTCCGACACAGAGGCCACGACGGCGACTTGACCGCCGCCGAGCAGGCGCGCCACGATTTGTGGATCGGTCTGCACTGGTGCGCTGATGGTCGGTGCCGCACTGGGTGTCGTGCTTGCGCCAGCAGTCCATTTCAATGCCCAATAGGTGGCGCTGGCGGCCGCCAGCGCGGCTAGCAGGAAAGTGGCGATTCTCAGCCACCAGATGCCAAACGAAAATGTCTTCATGGAACGATTATCATAGAAGCGACCCAGATACAAAAGTGATGCCAGCCCATGAAAGCTAATTCCTCTCCTTTGCGCAACGCCATTCAACGCGGCTTTACCCTGATTGAACTGATGGTGGTGCTGCTGATCATCGGCGTGCTGGCAGCGCTGATTGTGCCCAATGTGCTGGACCGCGCCGATGACGCGCGCGTTACCGCTGCCAAGACCGATGTACACAACCTGATGCAGGCGCTCAAGCTTTACAAACTCGACAACCAGCGCTACCCGACAGCTGAACAGGGTTTGCCGGCGCTGCTGACCAAACCCACGACGGCGCCGGTGCCGCCGAACTGGAAATCCTATCTCGACGTGTTGCCCAACGACCCCTGGGGCAAGCCCTATGTCTATCTCAACCCCGGCGTCAAGGGTGAGGTCGATGTGATGTCCCTGGGCGCCGACGGACAAGCCGGTGGCGAGGGCAAAAATGCAGACATTGGCAGCTGGCAACCCTAAGCGGCGACCCACCGGTTTTACGCTGCTGGAGTTGCTGGTGGTGATGGCCATCGTGGCCTTGGTTTCGGCCGGCGTCGGTTTTGCCATGCGCGATGCCTCGCAGACGCAGCTTGAGCGTGACGCCGATCGTCTGAGTGCCTTGCTTGAATCAGCACGCGCGCGCTCCCGTGTGACCGGCGTTGCGGTGCGCTGGTACGCCAATGCAGAAGGCTTTCGCTTCGAAGGATTGGAAACTGACGCCTTGGTGCAAGCCTGGCTCGATCCCGATACCCGCGTCGCTGGTGCGTCCGACATGACCGACGCCGGCGCGACAGCGACTTTGTCGCTCGGGCCCGAACCGATCATCGGCGCGCAGGCGGTGGTCCTGGTCTCCAAATCACGGGCCGGGCGCAGCGTGCGTCTGGCGACCGACGGTCTGCGTCCTTTTTCAGTGCAAGCGGCGCCGTGAAGATGCGCGCTGTGCAGCGTGGTTTTACCCTGGTCGAGGTGCTGGTGGCGCTGGGCATTGTGGCCATTACGCTGATGGCCGGCATGCAGGCCACCGGCGCCCTGACGCGCAACGCGCAGCGTCAGTCGGACCTGCTGCTCGCGCAAATGTGCGCCGAAAACGAACTCATCAGGATTCGTCTGGCGCGGCAGATGCCCGGTGTTGGTGACAGCAGCATCAGCTGTCAGCAGGCCGGTCTGGCATTGAATGTGGCGCTGGCGGTGCGCCCCACGCCAAACCCGAATTTTCTGCGCATTGATGCGCAGGTCTTCAAGGACGCGGACCCGGTGCTGCGCCTGTCCACCGTGCTGGGGCGCTACTGATGCGCGCGCGCGGCTTTACGCTGATCGAACTGCTGGTGGCCGTCGGTCTGATGGCGTTGATGGCAGCTTTGAGTTGGCGCGGGCTCGACGGCATGACGCGCGCACAGACGCAGATGCGCCAGCATTCCGACGATGTGCTGGCGCTGCAGGCCGGTCTGGGCCAGTGGGGCACCGATCTGGACGCGCTGCTGTCACCGCCCGAGGCCGGTGCCAGCGACAAGTTTTCGATTTTGGACTGGGATGGCCGCGCCCTGCGCCTGCTGCGCCGTGGCGCGGACCCGACTGCGGGTCTGGTGGTGGTGGCCTGGTCGCGTCGCGTCGTCGATGGCGCTGGCCAGTGGTTGCGTTGGCAGTCACCGCCACTGCGGACTCGCGCCGAGCGTGAACTGGCGTGGCAAAGAGCGGCGCAGTGGGCGCAAAGCCCGATGGCCGACGACGCGCAACGCGAAGTGGGCGTTGCCAGGATCGATCAGTGGCAGATTTTTTTCTTTCGCAAAGACGCCTGGAGCAATCCGCTCTCCAGCGCCGAGGTTGCGGGCGACGGCAAAACCGATTTGCCCGACGGTATTCGCCTCGTCCTGACGCTGGCACCGGGTCAGGCCCTGGGCGGCACGCTTACGCGCGACTGGATTCGCCCCGGTGTGGGGGGTGGAAAATGACGCACGTGAAGGCGCACGCTGGCCGCTCAGCGCAGCACGGCGCTGCCATTCTGACGGCGATGTTGACCGTGGTACTGGTGGCCAGTCTGGCGGCCAGCACACTTTGGTTGCAGTGGCGCGGCATCGAGGTCGAAGCGGCCGAGCGCAACCGCACGCAGGCGGCCTGGGTGCTCACCGGTGCGCTCGACTGGGCGCGCCTGATTCTGCGCGAAGACGCCCGCAAAGGCGGCGCTGACCATCTGGCCGAACCCTGGGCCGTGCCGCTGGAACAGGCGCGGTTGTCAACCTTCCTGGCCGCTGATCGCGATGCATCGAGCGAAGACGTGACCGCGGATGCATTTTTGTCGGGGCAGATCGTTGATCTGCAATCGCGCCTCAATGTCCGCAACCTGGTGCAAGGCGGCAAGCTCAACGAGCCCAGCCGGGCGGCATTTGCGCGCCTGTTTGAACTGCTGGACCTGCCTGAGCCCGAACTCGAGTTGCTGGTGGACAACCTGCGGCTGAGCCAGATACAGGACAGCACGGCCGACAATCCAAGTCGGCGCAGCCTGCCGCTGGCGCCGCAGGAGTTCGATCAGTTGACTTGGGTCGGCCTGTCGGCGCCGACCCTGGCGCGCCTGCGCCCCTATGTCACGCTGCTGCCGGCGCTGACGCCCGTCAATCTCAATACGGCGCCGGTCGAGGTTGTTTATGCCTGTGTTGCCGCGTTTGACATGGCCGATGCCACGCGCCTGGTGCGCGCGCGCAGCCTGTCGCATCTGAGCAGCATCGAGGACGCCGCCAAGGCCTCGGGCAATCTGGCGGCCAAGTTCGACAGCGCACAGCACAGCGTGATGACGCGCTTCTTCGAAGTGCGCGGCACCCTGCAACTCGATCAGACGACGGTGCAGGAACAGTCTGTGGTGCAGCGCGATCCCGGCGATGCGATGAAGGTGACAACCTGGTCGCGCCGGCGCAGTGCAGCACTGCCGGGTGCGCCTTTACAATGAGCGCCGAGACCCGCGCATGACCATTCTGATCGTTACCCTTCCCGCTGAGCCAGCCGATGCTGCGGCCGTCTACGACTACGTTCTGAGCGCCGATGGCAGCACGCTGACCGAGCAATCGCGTGCCGGGTTGGCGCTGCTGCCGCAACTCGGTAGCACGGACGAGGTGGTGGCGCTGGTGAGCGCGGACAAGCTGTCCTGGCACCAGGTGCAACTGCCCAAAGGCAGTCTGGGGCGGCGTTTTACCAGCGATGGTGGCGCACCGCGTCTGCGCGCCGTGCTCGAAGGGCTGCTGGAAGACCAGTTGCTCGACGAGACCGCGCAACTCCACTTTGCGATTGAGCCCAAACCCGACGCCGATGCACCGGTCTGGGTCGCGGTGTGCGACCGGGCCTGGCTGCGTTCTGCCTTGCAGGCGCTTGAGCAGTCCGGACGCGCCGTCAGCCGCATCGTGCCCGAGTTCGCTCCTGATTCACTTGGCGACGAACTGTGCGTGCTGGGCGAGCCGCAACACGCCAGCCTGGTTTTTTCCCGCGCCGGTGGTGTTGCGGTCTGGCCCCTGTCGAAATCGTCGGTGGCGCTGCTTAATTGGCCGGCGACGCAGCCGGTCGTGGCCGAGCCTGCGGTTGCCGCCTTGGCCGAGCAGTTGTTCGCTCGCAATGTGACTTTGCAGCAGGCCGGGCAGCGGCGCTTGCAGTCCTTGCGTTCGGCCTGGGATCTGGCCCAGTTTGAGATGGCCAATTCAAGCGGCGCGCGCACGCGCAAGCGCCTGTCGGAATGGGTTGGCAATCTGCTGCGTGCACCGCGCTGGCGTGCCGCTCGTTATGCCTTGTTGGCCCTGCTGCTGGTGAATCTGGCGGGTCTGAATGCCTGGGCCTGGCGCGAGCAGTCGGCTTTGCGCACACAGCGCGCTGCTGTCAATGAGATCCTGACGCGCACTTTTCCGCAGGTGCGGGTGGTGGTTGATCCACTGGTGCAGATGAGCAAGGAAGTCGCTGTGCTGCAGCAGACCAGCGGCAGCACATCGGCGCGCGACATGGAGGTGATGATGGGCGTTTTCGGCGCGTTTGCAGCGCCCACGGTAACGCCGACGGCGCTGGAATTTTCCGCTGGGGAATTGCGCCTCAAGGGGCTCAAGCTTAAGCCCGAGGAAATCAGCGCGATTGCTTTCCGGCTCAAGCCGCTCGGCTACACGGCCAGCGTCGAAGGTGACAGCGTGCTGATGAAACAGGGGGTGGCGCCATGACGGTCATGTCCGAGTTGCGCCAACGCTGGCAGGCAGTGTCGGCGCGTGAGCAGCGCCTGGTGCTGGCGGCCGCGCTGCTGGTGACGCTGGCGCTGCTGTGGTGGATTGGCGTGGCGCCGGCCCTGAGTACGCTGCGTTCGGCGCAGAACCAGCGTCAGCAACTCGACATGCAGTTGCAAGAAATGCAGCGCTTGCAGGTGCAGGCCCAGGCTTTGCAGGCGCAACCGCGCATCGCGGTTGAGGAAGCGCGACGCCTGCTCGAAGCCTCTGTCAAGCCGCTGGGCGCGAGCGCGCAACTGGCGCTCTCGGGTGATCGGGTGAGCGTCACTTTCAAGGCAATTTCCGCCGATGCCCTGACGCAGTGGCTGGTGCAGGCGCGGGCGAACGCGCGCGCCGTGCCGATTGAAGCGCGTTTGTCGCGCAACGCTGCCGGCAGCTGGGACGGCGTGCTGATGTTCTCACCCGGTAGTGCGCCGCCGCGTTAGCGTCTGCGCTGCGCTTGCCCACCCCGCCGACCGGCTTTCATCGCATCGATACCCGAATGTCCCGTATCAAGTCAGCACCGCGATCGACCCGTCAAGTCAGCGCGCCCTGGGCCTGGGCCCGCGCTGGCGCGTTGCTCGGCTTGTTGCTGGCGCTGAGCTTTAACACGCCGGCGCTCTGGTTTACCGGGCCTTTGCAGCAAAGCCTGGGTGGGCGCGTGGTTCTGGAGGACGCCCGGGGTTCGCTCTGGAACGGCTCGGCACGCCTGCTGCTCTCGGGCGGCGCCGGCAGTCGCGACGCAGCAGCCCTGCCGGGTCGGCTGGTCTGGTCGGTGCGACCCAGCAGTCAGGGCCTGGCGGTTGCGTTGCAGGCGGATTGCTGCATGCAGCAAGCCTGGCATTTGAGCGTACAGCCACGTTGGGGTGGCGCGCGGCTGGTGCTGTCTGACAGTTTGTCGCAGTGGCCTGCGCAGTGGCTCACCGGCCTGGGCACGCCCTGGAATACCGTGCAGCCACAGGGTCAAATCACGCTGGCCACACAAAACCTGGTAGTTGAATGGGCGGCGGGTCGATTGCTGCTGGCCGGGCGCGCGCAAATCGATGCCGCCAAGATTTCTTCGCGCCTGTCGACCATCAAGCCGATGGGCAGCTACCGCATCACCTTGCTCGGTGGCGCGACGCCGAGTCTGGCGCTCGAGACGCTGGAGGGCAGTCTACAATTGTCGGGCAACGGCCAATGGGTCGGTTCACGGTTGCGGTTTGAAGGCTTGGCCAGCGCCGCGCCGGATCGTCTTGAAGCCTTGTCCAATCTTCTGAACATCATCGGGCGTCGCGACGGCCCACGTTCCATCATCAAAGTGGGTTGAATCGGTATGAAATTGAGCACTATGCGGCCAACATCAAACGCCATTTGCGCGGTCACTGTCAGTCTGCTGCTGGCAGGCACCGTGCTTGGTCTTCCCGGCTTGTCGCAGGCCCAAACAGCGGCGCCAGCGCGGGCCAAGGCGGGCGAGCCGGTCACCCTGAATTTCAGCAACGCCGAGATCGAGGCGGTGGCGCGCACCATGGCCAGCATCACGGGCTACAACGTGGTGGTCGATCCGCGCGTCAAGGGCACCCTCACGCTGGTGACGGAAAAACCGGTCAGCCGCACGGTCGCCATGAACCAGTTTCTGGCCGTGCTGCGTTTGCAGGGTTTCACCATGGTTGAATCGGCCGGCCTGTACAAGGTCGTGCCGGAGGCTGACGCCAAACTGCAAAGCGGCGCGGTGGCCGTGATCGACAGTGCCACTGGCAGCGGCGCGGCCAGCGCGAATCAGATCACGACACAGATCTTCAAGCTCAACTTTGAATCGGCCAACAGCCTGCTGGCGATATTGCGCCCGCTGATCAGCCCGAACAACACGATCAACGTCAACCCGGGCAACAATTCCCTGATCATTACCGACTACGCCGACAACCTGCGCCGCCTGGCGCAGATCATTGCGGCCATGGATGTGGCCAACGCCACCGACGTCGAGGTCCTCACGCTCAAGCACGCGATTGCCACCGACCTGGCGCCGCTGGTGCTGCGCCTGCTGGAGTCCTCGGGCGTGTCCACGCCCGGACAGGCCGACAGTTCTTTCAAGACCGCGCTGGTGGCCGAGCCGCGCTCCAATACCCTGATCCTGCGCGCCGCCAACCCGGCCCGCGCTGCGCTGGCGAAGTCGCTGGTAGCCAAGTTGGACCAACCGGTTGCCGGCGGCAACGGCGCGGCTGGCAACATCTATGTTGTCTACCTGAAGAATGCTGATGCCGTCAAACTGGCGGCAACCTTGCGAGCGGCCATGAGCGGTCAGGCGCAGGCAAGCGTCACAGCGGCGCCGGGATCGGCGCCGGCAGCGGCGGGTGCTGCCGCCTTGTCTGCCACCGGTGGCCAGGTGCAGGCCGATGCCACAACCAATTCGCTCATCATCACCGCGCCCGAGCCGCAGTACCGGCAGTTGCGCGCCGTTATCGACCGGCTCGATGGCCGGCGGGCCCAGGTGCTGGTCGAGAGCCTGATCGTCGAAGTCAACACCGACAAGGCGGCGGAATTCGGTATCCAGTGGCAGGGCGCTGTCGGCAGTTCCGGCAGTTCCAACGTCGGCCTGCTTGGCACCAACTTCACTGCCAACAACATTATCTCGATGGCGACAAAGGCCGAATTCGGTGGCGCTGTGCCGGGCATTGGCATCAACGCGGGCGTTGCGCACAAGACCAACGGCGTCTACGTGCTCGGCTTTCTCGCGAATTTTCTCGAAACCAGCAACAGCGGCAACGTACTGTCGACGCCCAATCTGCTGACACTCGACAACGAGGAAGCCAAGATCGTGATCGGTGAAAACGTGCCTTTCGTCACGGGTTCCTACTCGAACAACACTGCCAGCGGCAGCACCGGAAGCAACCCGTTCACCACGGTGGAGCGCAAGGATGTCGGTCTGACGCTCAAGGTCAAGCCGCAGATCAACGAAAACGGAACCGTCAAGCTGGTGATCTACCAGGAGACCTCGTCGGTCAAGGCTGGCACCGAAAAGGATGCCAACGGCCCGACCACCACCAAACGCTCGATTGAGTCGAGCGTGCTGGTCGAGGATGGCAGCATCGTGGTGCTGGGTGGCTTGTTGCAGGACCAGTACGGTGGCAACCAGGAAAAAGTGCCGGGCCTGGCCGATGTTCCCTTGTTCGGTAGCCTGTTCAAAAGCGAGTCCCGTAACCGCAAGAAGACCAATCTGATGGTGTTTTTGCGTCCGGTGGTGGTGCGCGATGCGCAGGCCACTGATCGCCTGTCAATGGACCGCTACGAGTTGATGCAGGCTGGCATCAAGGACGTGCAACCGGTACCGAGCTCGGTTTTGCCGATCAATGCGGCGCCGGAAATGCCGGCGTTGCCGTTGACCCGGCCTTCGCTGGCACCCGCCGCTCCGGCTGGCAAGACGCAACCCTGAGCCCGGAGCCGGTCGCCATGCGTTACCCGCTGCCCTATGCCTTTGCGCGCACGCACCAGTTGTTGTTGCAGGAGGATGAGTCCGGTGCGCTGACGCTGTGTCTGCACCCCGCATCCGGCGCCAGCGCCCTGAGTGAAGTCACGCGCAAATACCCGGTGCGCCAGATCGAGAGCCTTGGCGCTGCGGCCCTGATCCAGCGCATCAGCGCCGCCTATGCGCAGGGCGAATCCAGCGCCGCGGCCGTGGTCAGCGAGGTCGAGAGCGATGTTGATCTCTCGCGCATGATGCAGGACCTGCCGGCGATCGAAGACTTGCTGGAGACCTCCGACGACGCGCCCATCATCCGCATGCTCAACGCGCTGTTGACGCAGGCCGCGCGCGACGGCGCCAGCGACATTCACATCGAGCCCTACGAGCGCCACTCGAGCGTGCGTTTCCGCGTTGACGGCACACTGCGCGAAGTGGTGCAGCCCAATCGCGCACTGCACGCGGCGCTGATTTCGCGTTTGAAGATCATGGCTGATCTGGACATCGCCGAGCGCCGCTTGCCGCAGGACGGCCGCATCTCGTTGCGCATCGGCACGCGCGCCGTCGATGTGCGCGTCAGCACGCTGCCCAGCGCCCACGGTGAGCGCGCCGTGCTGCGCCTGCTGGACAAATCCGAAGGACGCCTGAGCCTGGAAGCACTGGGCATGCAGGGCGATGTGCTCGCGCGTTTTGAGAAACTGGTAACGCAGCCGCACGGCATTGTGCTGGTGACGGGGCCAACTGGCTCGGGCAAGACCACCACGCTGTACGCAGCGCTGAGCCGCCTGGACGCCGATCACAGCAACATCATGACGGTGGAAGACCCGATCGAATACGAGTTGGCCGGTGTCGGCCAGACCCAGGTCAACGCCAAAATCGAACTGACTTTTGCCAAGGCCTTGCGCGCCATTTTGCGGCAGGATCCGGACATCATCATGATCGGTGAAATCCGTGATTTCGAGACGGCACAGATTGCGATCCAGGCCTCACTCACCGGCCACCTGGTGCTGGCCACGCTGCACACCAACGACGCCAGCAGTGCCGTGACGCGTCTGACCGATATGGGCGTGGAACCCTTCCTGCTGAGTTCCTCGCTGCTGGGTGTGCTGGCGCAGCGCCTGGTGCGCAAGCTCTGCGTGCATTGCCATGGCGCCGGTTGCGCCGAATGCGGCCAGACCGGTTACGCCGGACGCTCCGGCGTCTTTGAGTTGCTGGTGACCGACGACGCCATCCGCGCCCAGATCCACAACCGCGCGTCCGAAGCCGATATCCGTGCCGCCGCACTGGCCGCCGGCATGATGCTGATGCGCGACGACGGCGAGCGCTTGGTGCAGACCGGCCTGACTTCGCGCGAAGAACTGTTGCGCGTCACAAGGGACTAGCTATAAAGTCTTCCATCAATCATGACGCGCACACAGGCAGACGTTGTCATGCCGGACTTGATCCGGCATCCATGGATTGCGGGTCAAGCCCGCAATGACAACACGATATCCGCATGTTTTCGGTGTCGTCATGAATTTTGGAAACATCCGTTGAGCTAAGCAATGCCCGCCTATTCATTTGAGGCCCTGACGGCCGAGGGACAAACCCGCAAGGGGGTGCTGGAAGCCGATTCGGCCAAGGCCGCGCGCAGCCAGTTGCGCGGTCAGGCCATGGTGCCGCTCAAAGTTGAGCCGCTCGGTGCCGACGGCGCCCGACGCGCCGACAAGGATGGTGCCGGGCCGGGCGGCGGATTGCGCCGGCGCCGCGTCTTCAACGCCACCGGCCTGGGCGTCTGGACACGCCAGATCGCCGGGCTGGTTTCTTCTGGTTTGCCGCTGGAGCGCGCGCTGAGTTCGCTGGCCGAAGAGGCCGATTCGCCGGCGCAGCAGCAATTGGTGGCCAGCCTGCGTGCCGAGGTCAATGGTGGCTCCACCTTTGCGCGCGCGCTGGCGCAGCATCCACGCGAGTTCTCTGACATCTTTGTTGCCGTCATCGGTGCCGGCGAGCAGAGTGGCAATCTGGGCTTGGTGCTGGAGCGCCTTGCTGATGATCTGGAAGAGCAACAGGCGCTCAAGTCCAAACTGGTGGGTGCTGCGCTGTATCCGGCGATCGTGACGCTGGTTGCCATTTCGATTGTGCTGTTCCTGGTGACCTATGTGGTGCCGCAAGTGGCCCATGTCTTTGCCAGTAGCAAGCACGCGCTGCCGATTCTGACCGTCATCATGATTGGCGTGAGCAACTTCCTGCGCAGCTATGGCTGGGTCTTGTTGCTGTTGTTGATTCTGGCCGTGCTGGGCTTGCGCATGGCGCTCAAGAACACTGTTTTTCGTGAGCGTTTCGACGCCGCCTGGCTGCGCTTGCCGATTCTGGGCAATCTGGCGCGCAGCTACAACGCAGCGCGCTTTGCCAGCACGCTGGCGATGCTGGCTTCCGCCGGTGTGCCGATCCTCAAAGCACTGCAGGCGGCGGCCGATACGCTGTCGAACCGTGCCATGCGTGCCGATGCGCTCGACGCGTTGGTGCTGGTGCGCGAAGGTGCACCGCTGGCCTCGGCACTGGCGCAAAAAAAGCGCTTCCCCGGGCTGCTCGCCATGTTCGCGCGACTGGGCGAGCAGACCGGCCAGTTGCCGGTGATGCTGCAGCGCGCTGCCAAACAACTCGGCACCGAAGTTGCGCGCCGCGCCATGCAACTCGCAACCCTGCTCGAACCGCTGCTGATCGTGGCCATGGGTGTGGTTGTGATGCTGATCGTGCTGGCCGTACTGATGCCCATCATCCAGCTCAATCAGTTGGTGAAGTGAGGCTCGTACCGTGACGCGGATCTTGGGTCGCTTCGATGTCGATGCCGTCATCGTCGATCTTGATGGCACCACAATCGACACACTGGATGAGTTTGTCTTGGCCATCAATGCCATGCTGGCCGATTTGCCGCCGCCGCATCGGAGCTTCACGGTGGACCGCGCAACTGTGGCGCTGCTGGTAGGCAAAGGCTCGGAACATTTGATCAGCAGCGTGTTGCGACTGGCGCCTGGCGCGGCGACGACAGACCCGGATGCACTCTACGCAGCGGCCTGGCGCAGCTACCAGCAGCACTATCTGACCATTAACGGCCAATACGCAACGGTCTACCCCGGCGTTGTGGCCGGCTTGCAGCAACTTAAACGCCAGGGTTTGAAACTGGCCTGCCTGACCAACAAGCCGACCGCCTTTGCCGTGCCGCTGCTCAAGGCCAAAGGCCTGGACGGCTTCTTTGACCTCAGCTTTGGTGGCGATGCTTTCGAGCGCAAAAAGCCCGACCCCTTGCCCCTGCTCAAGACCTGCGCGGCGTTGGGAACGGCGCCGCAGCGCACCCTGATGATTGGCGACTCCAGCAACGATGCGCAGGCGGCGCGGGCCGCCGGCTGCCCCGTGCTGCTCGTCACCTATGGCTATAACCACGGCGAGCCGATACGCGGCGTGGATGCGGACGCCTTTGTCGATTCCCTGGCGCAACTGTTTGAGGCCTGAGCGGCTGGTGCTTTTGCTACACTGTGCGCATGTTTATTCACCGCATCTGGATCACAGGTTGTAGCGACCGGGGAGCATGGCCCTGGCGTACGACGCAGCAAGCTCTGTCGGCTTGAGGCTTGACAGCGTCCTTTTCGCCCGTTGAATGAACTGCAGCCGGTTGGGCTGCGTGTCAAACCCGCTACACGCAAACGGTTTGGCCTGATTGAAAGATGTCATCCCGTGATTTCCGAACTTGAATTCAAGAGCCTGAGTGCACAGGGCTACAACCGCATTCCCTTGTTGGCCGAAGCCTTTGCCGATCTGGAAACCCCTTTGTCGCTGTACCTGAAGCTGGCGCATTCCACGCAGGGTGGCAAGCACAGTTTTCTGCTGGAGTCGGTGGTCGGCGGCGAGCGCTTCGGGCGCTACAGTTTCATCGGCCTGCCGGCGCGCACGCTGTTGCGTGCCATCGGCTTTGGCGCAGACGCGCGCACCGAGGTGGTGACCGATGGCGTGGTGGTGGAGCGCGCGAGCGGCAACCCGCTGGACTTTATCTCGCAATACCAGAAGCGTTTCAAGGTGGCGCTGCGCCCGGGCCTGCCGCGTTTTTGTGGTGGGCTGGCCGGCTACTTTGGCTACGACACGGTTCGCTACATCGAGAAGAAGCTGCAGGCTTCCTGCCCGCCTGACACGCTCGGTTGTCCCGACATCCTGCTGCTGCAGTGCGAAGAACTGGCGGTGATCGACAACCTGTCGGGCAAACTCTATCTGATTGTCTACGCCGATCCGTCGCAGAGCGAGGCCTACGCCAATGCCAAGAAGCGGCTGCGCGAACTCAAAGAGAAATTGAAGTACTCAGTCAGCGCGCCACTGGTGAAACCGACGCAGAGCTACCCGGCCGAGCGCGAGTTTGCCAAGGCCGACTACATCGCAGCGGTTGAGCGCGCCAAGGAACTGATTGCCGGCGGCGACTTCATGCAGGTGCAGGTTGGGCAGCGCATCAAGAAGCGCTACACCGAGTCGCCGCTGAGTCTGTACCGGGCCCTGCGCGCGCTCAATCCCAGTCCCTACATGTACTACTACGACTTTGGCGATTTCCATGTGGTTGGGGCTTCGCCCGAGATCCTGGTGCGCCAGGAGCAGATCAGCAGCAACGGCCAGACCGAGCAGAAGATCACGATTCGGCCGTTGGCCGGAACACGTCCGCGTGGCGCCAGTCTGGAACTCGACAAGGCGGCCGAAGTGGAACTGATCAACGACCCGAAGGAGCGCGCCGAGCATGTGATGCTGATCGACCTGGCGCGCAACGATATCGGGCGCATCGCCAAGATTGGCAGCGTGAAAGTAACGGAGGCCTTCAGCGTCGAGCGCTACAGCCACGTCATGCACATCGTGAGCAATGTCGAGGGCACGCTCAACGATGGCATGACCAGCATGGACGTGCTCAGAGCAACCTTTCCGGCCGGCACGCTGACCGGCGCACCCAAGGTGCACGCGATGGAACTGATTGACCAACTCGAGCCGAGCAAGCGCGGCCTCTATGGCGGCGCCTGCGGCTACCTGAGCTACGCCGGCGACATGGACGTGGCGATTGCCATCCGCACCGGCATCGTGAAAGACCAGACCCTGTATGTGCAGGCGGCAGCCGGTGTCGTCGCCGACTCGGTGCCGGAACTGGAGTGGAGAGAAACCGAAGCCAAGGCACGCGCCCTGCTGCGCGCCAGCGAACTGGTCGAGGAGGGTCTGGAATGAGTACCGCCGCCATCCGCTTGTTGATGATCGACAACTACGACAGTTTCACCTACAACATCGTGCAGTACCTGGGCGAGCTTGGGGCCGAGGTCGAGGTGGTTCGCAATGATGAAATCACACTTGACGAGATCGATGCGCGACTCAAGTCGGGGCGGCTCGACCGGTTGGTGATTTCGCCGGGGCCTTGCTCGCCGACCGAGGCCGGCATTTCGGTCGCAGCCATTCAACACTGCGCCGGCAAGCTGCCGATCCTCGGTGTCTGCCTGGGGCATCAGGCGATTGGAGCCGCTTTTGGCGGCAGGATCGTTCGTGCGCAGCAACTGATGCATGGCAAGACCAGTGTCATCCGCACAATGCAAGAGGGCGTGTTTGCAGGTTTGCCTGAGCAGTTCACCGTCAACCGCTACCACTCGCTTGCTATTGAGCGTGGGACTTGCCCTGCGTGCCTGAAGATCACAGCCTGGACCGAGGACGGCGAGATCATGGGGGTGCGCCACACATCGCTGGACATCGAAGGCGTGCAGTTTCATCCGGAAAGCATCCTGACCGAGCACGGTCACGCCATGTTGAAGAATTTTCTGGTCCGGCCAAACCCATGAAAGTGAACACCATGATGAAAGTCGATTTGCGCAGTGACACGGTGACGCAGCCGACGCCGGCCATGCGCGCAGCGATGCTGGCCGCGCCGCTGGGCGACGATGTGTTTGCGGGCGACCCCAGCGTCAACGCACTGCAGGAAAAGATCGCAGCCCTGCTTGGTTTCGAGGCGGCGCTGTTCATGCCGACTGGCACGCAGAGCAATCTGTGCGCCATCCTGGCCCATTGCCAGCGCGGCGATGAATACATCGTCGGTCAGTTCGCACACTGTTACCGTTGGGAGGGTGGCGGTGCGGCGGTGCTGGGCAGCGTGCAGCCGCAGCCCTTGAATCATCAGGCCGATGGCACTTTAGCGCTGGCCGACATCGAGGCGGCCATCAAGCCCGATGACGCGCACTTTGCCCGCACCCGTTTGCTGGCGTTGGAGAACACGCTCGGGGGCAAACTGCTGCCATTTGACTACGTGCAGCAGGCCACCGAACTGGCGCGCGCCAAAGGGCTGAGCCGGCATCTGGACGGTGCCCGGCTCTTCAATGCGGCCGTGGTGCAGGCAGCGCAGCAGAGTTCAACCGGTGACACGCCAGGGGCTGATATTTTTCTTGAGGCGCGCCGGATTGCCCAGTGTTTTGACAGTGTTTCCGTTTGCTTCAGCAAGGGCCTGGGCGCACCCGTTGGCTCAGCCCTGTGCGGCAGCCGCGAATTTCTGGCGCGCGCGCACCGCATCCGAAAGATGGCTGGCGGCGGCATGCGCCAGTCTGGGCTGCTGGCTGCGGCGGCCACGCACGCGCTGGACCACCACGTGCTGCGCCTGGCCGATGACCATGCGTTGGCGCAGCGTCTGGCCGAGGGGCTACGTGATCTGCCGGGCCTGGCCGTCGAGACGCCACACAGCAACATTGTTTTTGTTGATCTGGAAGATGCGGCCAAGGCGCGTGCCGGGGAACTGATTCCATTCCTGGCGGCGCGCGGCATTTTGGTTACCGGTCTGTACCGCCTGCGCTTCGTGACGCATCTCGATGTGGATGCTGCCGGTATCGAGCACACGCTGGCCGCCATGCGCGAGTTTCTGCGCGCTTGAGCCGGGATTGGGAGTACCGGGCCGTGTTCAGTGGCATTGACAATCTGGGCCTGTTCATCGTGGCGGGCGTGCTCTTGAACCTGACGCCGGGGCCGGATGTGCTCTACATCATGACCCATGCGCTGAAGAGCGGCTGGCGTACTGGCGCGGTCGCGGCGCTGGGCATTACGGCGGGCTGTTTTGTGCACGCGACAGCGGCGGCGCTGGGCGTTAGTGCGTTGCTGGCGGCTTCGAGCACGGCGTTTTCAATTCTCAAGTGGCTGGGCGCTGCGTACCTGGTCTACGTCGGCTGCAGCATGCTCGGCGTGGGTCAGCAGCAGCCGGTGGCGCAAGAGGCATCGATCGTCATGGCGGGCGAGCCGCCGTCGCTGAGTCGGGTGTTTCTGAACGGCTTTTGGACCAATGTGCTCAATCCCAAGGTGGCCTTGTTCTTTCTGGCCTTCTTGCCGCAATTCATCGCACCCGGCGCGCCCAACAAGAGTTTGAGTTTTGTGCTGCTGGGCCTGATCTTCAACTTCAACAGCCTGTGGGTGAACCTGGCCTACGCCTGGGTGGGCGCTTCGCTGTCGCAGCAATTTACCGCGCTACGCCAAGGCATGCGCTGGCTGGAGCGCGGCGCCGGCGCGATGTTCATCGGCTTTGGCCTGAAGCTGGCCCTGACCGACAATCCTTCCAACTGAAACGAGCACGATCATGTCCAACACCTTCAAAATCACTCCGCAAGAAGCCCTGCTGCGCACCATCGAGCACCGCGAGATTTTTCACGACGAAATGCTGCACATCGTGCGCGAGATCATGAGTGGCGCCTGGTCGCCGGTGATGATCGCCGCCTTCATCACGGGCCTGCGTGTGAAGAAGGAAACGATTGGTGAAATCACCGCAGCGGCGCAGGTGATGCGCGAGTTCTCGACCAAGGTCAATGTCAGCAACAAGACGCATTTGGTCGATATCGTGGGCACCGGTGGTGACGGCTCCAACACTTTCAATATTTCGACCTGTTCCATGTTCGTGGCGGCGGCAGCGGGCGCCCGGGTCAGCAAGCACGGCGGGCGCGGCGTTAGCAGCAAGAGCGGCAGCGCCGATGTGATGGAGTCACTTGGTGTCAACATCAACCTGCCGCCAGCGGCCATTGCCCAATGCATTGATCAGGTGGGTGTGGGCTTCATGTTTGCGCCCAATCACCATCCAGCCATGAAGAATGTGGCGCCGGTGCGCAAGGAGATGGGCATTAAAACCATCTTCAACCTGCTCGGGCCGCTGACCAATCCGGCAGATGCACCGAATATTCTGATGGGCGTTTTTCACCCGGACCTGGTCGGCATCCAGGTACGCGCGCTACAGCGTCTGGGCGCCGAGCATGCGGTGGTGGTGTACGGCAAGGACGGCATGGACGAGGTCAGTCTGGGCGCCGCTACGCTGGTGGGCGAACTCAAAAACGGCGAAATCACCGAGTACGAGATTCACCCGGAAGATTTCTCCATGGTGATGGCCAGCAACCGCGCGCTCAGGGTGGAAACGGCCGAGCAGTCCAAGGCGATGCTGCTGGGTGTGTTGGAAAATCAGGCCGGCGCGGCCAAGGACATCGTGATCCTCAATGCCGGGGTTGCGCTGTACGCTGCCAATGTGGCCGATTCAATGCAAGCTGGCATCCAACTGGCACGTGAAGTGATCGAGTCCGGCGCGGCGAAAGCCAAGTTGACACAGTTGGTTTCCCTCTCGCAACAACTCAAAGGGGCAGCGCAGTGAGCGATATTCTTGATCAGATCGTGGCCGTCAAGCGCCAGGAAATTGTCGCCGCGTCAAAGCGGAAGTCTCTGGCGCTGGTGCGCGCTGATGCCGAGTCACGGGTCCTGACGCGCGATTTTGTCGGCGCGATGCGCGCCAGGATTGCTGCGGGTCAGGCTGCTGTGATTGCGGAAATCAAAAAGGCCAGCCCGTCCAAAGGCGTGCTGCGCGCTGACTTCATTCCGGCTGATATCGCGCAGACTTATGCCGAGCATGGCGCGGCTTGTCTGTCGGTGCTGACCGATGTGCAGTTTTTTCAGGGCTGCGTCGATTTCCTGAAACAGGCGCGGGCTTCCTGCCAGTTGCCGGTGTTGCGCAAGGATTTCATCGTCGACGCCTATCAGGTCTATGAGTCGCGCGTCATGGGGGCCGATGCGGTGCTGCTGATTGCCGCCTGCCTGGACGATGCACAACTGAAAGACTTTGAGGCCATTGCCCTGAGTCTGGACATGGCGGTACTGGTTGAGGTGCACGATGCGGCTGAGTTGGCGCGCGCGTTGCGACTCAAAACGCCTCTGATTGGCGTCAACAACCGCAACCTCAAAACCTTCGAGGTATCGCTTGAAACCACGCTGACCCTGATGCGCGATGTGCCAGCCGACCGGTTGCTGGTGTGCGAGAGCGGCATCCACAGCCGCGATGACGTGTTGCGACTCGGTGCCGCTGGCGTCAATGCGTTCCTGGTCGGTGAAGCTTTCATGCGCGCGGATGATCCGGGCGAGGCCTTGGCGGCGCTTTTTGCCATGCCGGATGTGCGCTGACCGCAGCTGCGCGACGCAACTGAGCGACTGGACGCCACAGCGGTGGCCGGTGGCGGACGATTGGCGTCCATTGGTGGATCAGTTCCTGGGAAGTGACACCGGTTTATCCTTGGGCGACTTTATGCGGGCAAGGCTGGCCAGTGGCGCCGTCATCTATCCACCGCAACCGTTTCGGGCGCTGGCCGTCACACCTCTGTCGCAGGTCCGGCTTGTCATCCTGGGACAGGACCCGTATCACGGGCCAGGGCAGGCGGAAGGTCTGGCGTTTTCGGTTGCCCCGGGTGTCAAGCCACCGCCTTCCCTGCGCAATATCTTCAAGGAAGTAGCGCGCGAAGGCCTTGGCGCACGAGCCCAACAGGGCGATGGGTCCCTGCTGCGCTGGGCTGAGCAGGGGGTCTTGTTGCTCAACACCAGTCTGACGGTCGAGGATGGGGCGCCGGGTAGTCATGCGAAACGCGGTTGGGAAGTGCTCACTGACAAAATAATCATGGCGGTGGCTGCAAAGTCGACGCCGGTGGTGTTCATGCTCTGGGGCGCGCAAGCCCAGGCCAAGCAAGGCTTGATTGCGTCGCAAACCGCGATTGCCGGGGCGACTCGGGTGGCGCATCGTGTGCTTACTGCCAATCACCCTTCGCCACTATCGGCCTTGCGAGCGCCCCGGCCGTTTATCGGTTGCGACCATTTCTGCTTGGCAAACACGTTTTTATTGCAGCACGGCGCCAGCGCCATCAACTGGTAGCTGCAAACTCGCAATGTGGCCGGGGCCAATCCTGTGGTTTTCGTGGCATAATCCACGGCTCACTAAGGAGAGGTGGCCGAGTGGTTAATGGCAGCAGACTGTAAATCTGCCCTCTTACGAGTACGATGGTTCGAATCCATCCCTCTCCACCAGTGTATTGAATTGAGAATTGACGCATGAGCGGGCCATGGGGCATGTTGGGGTTGACTGGTTCAGCTTCGATGCGGGAGTAGTTCAATGGTAGAACCCTAGCCTTCCAAGCTAATGACGCGGGTTCGATTCCCGTCTCCCGCTCCAGTGTCGATTGGTTTTTGAAGAGAGCAGAAGGTTTCGCTTGCTTGCCGTTGGCAACGGGCGGGGAATGCCCATTTGGCTCAGTGGCAGAGCACTCCCTTGGTAAGGGAGAGGTCGCGGGTCCGATTCCCGCAATGGGCACCATGATTTTTGATTTGACGGTTCTTTACTTTTCGGAGTCTGAAAATGGGAAAAGAAAAATTCGCACGTACCAAGCCACACGTCAATGTTGGCACGATTGGGCACGTTGACCACGGCAAGACCACGCTGACGGCTGCCATCACCAGC
>CAIWNX010000006.1 GCA_903914175.1 uncultured beta proteobacterium
GAACATCACCGAATACGGTGCTTTCGTTGACCTCGGCGGCATCGACGGCCTGCTGCACATCACCGACATGGCCTGGCGCCGCGTGCGTCACCCGAGCGAAGTGGTGACGGCGGGTCAGGAAATCACAGCCAAGATCCTGAAGTTCGACACCGTAAAGAACCGTGTCTCGCTCGGTCTCAAGCAAATGGGCGACGATCCCTGGATGGGCGTCAACCGCCGCTACCCGCAAGGCACGCGCATGTTCGGCAAGATCACCAACATCGCCGACTACGGCGCGTTTGTGGAACTCGAACCCGGCATCGAAGGCCTGGTGCACGTCAGCGAAATGGACTGGACCAACAAAAACGTGGCACCTTCCAAGATCGTGGCACTCGGTGACGAAGTTGAAGTCATGGTCCTCGAGATCGACGAAGACAAGCGCCGCATCAGCCTGGGCATGAAGCAGTGCAAGGCCAACCCGTGGCAGGAGTTCGCGCAGAACACCAAGCGCGGCGACCGCGTCAAGGGCCCGATCAAGTCGATCACCGACTTCGGTGTCTTCGTCGGCCTGGCTGCCGGCATCGACGGCCTGGTGCATTTGTCTGATCTGTCCTGGAACGAGCCCGGCGAAACCGCTGTGCGCGAATACAAAAAGGGCCAGGAAGTTGAAGCCCTGGTGCTGGCCGTTGACGTGGACCGCGAGCGCATCTCGCTCGGTATCAAGCAGCTCGACTCCGATCCGTTCACCACCTTTGCCACCATCAATGACAAGGGCCAGGTCGTGACCGGCAAGGTCAAGACGGTAGACGCCAAGGGCGCTGAAATCGACCTCGGCGACGACGTCATCGGCTACCTGCGCGCCAGCGAAATCTCGCGTGACCGCGTGGAAGATGCGCGCAACGTGCTCAAGGAAGGCGACGAGATCACCGCTGTGGTGGTCAACGTGGATCGCAAAACGCGCAACATCCAGTTGTCGATCAAGGCCAAGGACGCCGCGGATCAAAGCGAGGCCATGGCCACGCTGAGCCAGCAGTCGGCACGTGAAAACGCCGGCACCACCAGCCTGGGCGCACTGCTGCGCGCCAAGTTGGACAACAACGAGAAGTAATCGACTTGTGGGACAGTCCATGCGGCGCGGCCATGCCGCACGCATGCTCTGTCCCCAACTGATTGGTGAACATGACTCGCTCTGACCTGGTCGAAGAACTGGCCGCCCGCTTTGGCCAGCTCACGCACCGCGACGCGGAATTTGCTGTCAAGGCCATTCTTGACGCAATGAACGATGCCATGGTGCGCGGCCACCGGATCGAAATCCGGGGCTTTGGCAGTTTCTCCATCAACCACCGACCACCCCGCATCGGACGCAACCCGCGCAGCGGCGAGAGCGTTGCCGTTCCCGAGAAGCGCGTACCGCACTTCAAACCGGGCAAGGCTCTGCGCGAAGCCGTTGATCAGCGCAGCACCGAGCTCTAGCCGGCGCTGCCCGTTAGAATCGACCCGTCACCGGGAAGATCAATGAACAAGCTCCTGTGGCTGCTGAAGTGGGGACTGAAAGCCGCCATATTTTTTACCCTGTTTGCCTTCGCGCTGAACAACCAGCAGGACACCACGGTCCATTTTTTCTTTGGCACGCAGTGGCGCGCACCGCAGGTTCTGGTCGTGCTCAGCACCTTTGCCGCCGGCGTTGCCGTGGGTGTGCTGGGCATGGTGCCGCGCTGGTGGAAGCAGCGCCGCGCCGCTGCCGATCAACAAGCCCCGCTGATAACGCCACCGGCTGTCCCGCATGAACTTTGACCTGAGCTGGATCCTGCTCGGTTTGCCGCTCGCCTTCGGTCTGGGTTGGCTGGCCTCGCGGCTCGATCTGCGCCAATTGCGCATTGAAAATCGCCAGGCCCCGAAAGCCTATTTCAAGGGTCTGAATTTCCTGCTCAACGAGCAGCAGGACCAGGCCATCGATGCCTTCATCGAAGCGGTTCAAAACGACCCGGACACCTCGGAATTGCACTTTGCGCTGGGCAACCTGTTTCGCCGCCGCGGCGAGTACGAACGCGCTGTGCGGGTGCATGACCATCTGCTCTCGCGTGGCGACCTCAGCCTGGCCGATCGCCAACGCGCCCAGCATGCGCTGGCGCTGGACTACCTCAAGGCCGGCCTGCTCGACCGTGCCGAAGACGCGCTGCTCAAGCTCGAAGGAACACCGTTTGAAGCACAGGCGCGTCTGGCTCTGCTGGCCAACTATGAACGCAGCCGCGACTGGCCGCAGGCGGCCCTGATTGCCCATAAGCTGACCGACGCCGGACAGGGCGACTTCCAGGGCCGGCTCTCGCATTACCTGTGCGAGCAGGCGGCCGCTTGCGTCGCCCGCCAGCAGCCGCAGCAGGCGCAGGCTCTGCTGCAGGAAGCCATCGCAACCGCACCGGGTGCCGCGCGAGCGCGCATTGATCAGGCCCGGCTTTTCGCAGCCCAGGGCAAAGTTGACGAGGCCTATGCGACGCTCGAGCAGGCACTCGATGCCGCGCCGCTGGCAACACCATTGATTGCCGGTCTGCTGGCCGAATTCGCACCCGCCTGCCACCGTGTATCGGAAGCACTTGATCTGCTCAAGGGCCAGTACCAAAACGTGCCCTCGCTTGACGTGCTCGATGCCATCGTGGCGCTGGAAGCCACACAGGCCGGACCGGTACCCACCGCACGCGACTGGTATGTGCGCCACCTGGAACACGAACCCTCGCTGGTGGCAGCAGCCAAGTGGATCGCCGGTGAAAAACTTGAACACGAGCAGTTTCATCCGCAGGTGCAGCGCGCGCTGGACCATGCCGTCAAACCCCTGCTACGCTACCGCTGTGCTGCCTGCGGCTTCGAAGCCAAACAGCACTTCTGGCAATGCCCCGGTTGCCAGGCCTGGGACAGTTACCCGAGCAGGCGGGTTGAAGAATTGTGATCGGCCCAACACCACCATGACACTCTCCAAAGAACAAATAGCCAGCGCCCGCGTCCTCGTTGTTGGCGATGTCATGCTGGACCGCTACTGGTACGGCGCGGTCGACCGCATCTCGCCCGAAGCACCGGTGCCCATCGTGCGCATCACGCGCGAGGAAGAGCGCAACGGTGGCGCCGCCAACGTGGCCTACAACGTGGTGACCTTGGGCGCCCAATCCTCTTTGCTGACCGTGGTCGGACAGGACGAGGCCAGCCACAAGCTCGAAGCCCTGGTGCTGGGCACTGGCATCCAGGCCCACTTTGG
Organism: uncultured beta proteobacterium; assembly: GCA_903914175.1. GTDB lineage: Bacteria > Pseudomonadota > Gammaproteobacteria > Burkholderiales > Burkholderiaceae_C > Rhodoferax. Next base: position 3,224 of record CAIWNX010000006.1, read on the forward strand.
GCGCGACCCGGATCTGAAGACAACGGTGAAGTTGCGGGTGATCGGTCGCCAGCAGCAACTGCTGCGTCTGGATTTCGAGAACACACCCAAAACCGAAATCCTGGCCTCACAAAGTACCGCCTTTGCGCGGTTGTTGCCGCAGCATGACTCGGTGCTATTTTCTGACTACGGCAAAGGCGGTCTGGCCCACGTCGGCGACATGATTGCGCGTGCGCGCGACGCTGGCAAACCGATCCTGATCGACCCCAAAGGGTCTGACTATTCGCGCTATCGCAACGCCACCGTGATCACACCGAACCGGACCGAACTGCAACAGGTCATCGGAGCCTGGGGCGACGAGTCCGATCTGCAAACCAAATGCCAGAACCTGCGCCAGCAACTGGGACTGGACGCCGTGCTGCTGACGCGCAGCGAGGAAGGCATGACGCTGTTTGACGACCAGGGACAGTTGCACATCAGCGCCCAGGCGCGCGAAGTGTTTGACGTCACTGGCGCCGGCGATACCGTGATTGCCACCATGGCCACCTTGCTGGCGGCCGGCCTGAGTCTACGCGCCGCACTGCCGCTGGCCAATCGCGCCGCTGGCCTGGTCGTCGGCAAATTTGGTACTGCCACTGTTTCCTACGAGGAGTTGTTCGCATGACCCGCATCGTTGTCACCGGCGCCGCCGGCTTTATCGGCAGCAACCTCGTCAAGGGGCTCAATGCGCGCGGCATCGATGACATCATCGCCGTTGACGATCTGACGCAGGGCGACAAGTTTCGCAATCTGGCGGATCTGCGCATTGCAGATTACGTTGATGCCTCTGCGTTTTACGAGATGTTCACACGCGGCGATTTCGGCCGGGTCGAGGCGGTCTTCCATGAGGGCGCCTGCAGTGACACGATGGAGAGCGACGGGAAATACATGATGGACAACAACTACAGCACGTCTGTCAGTTTGTTCCAGGCCTGCCGTCAACACGGAACGCGCCTGTTGTACGCCTCCAGCGCCGCCACCTACGGCGGCTCCGACACGTTTCGGGAAGCGCCAGCCTTCGAGCGCCCGCTCAATGTCTACGGCTACTCCAAACTGCTGTTCGACCAGCGCATGCGCCGCGAGTGTGGTGTCGACTTTGCCCAGGTCTCACCCGGCAAGACCGGTCAGGTCGTGGGCTTTCGCTACTTCAACGTTTACGGACCGCGCGAACAGCACAAGGGCCGCATGGCCAGCGTTGCCTTTCACCAGTTTGCGCAGTTTGCCGCCGAAGGCAAAGTCAAACTGTTCGGCGAATACGGTGGTTTCGAACCAGGCGCACAGATGCGTGATTTCGTCTTCATCGACGACGTGGTGGCGGTCAACCTCTGGTTTCTGGAGCACCCGGCAGTCTCGGGTCTGTTCAACCTCGGCACCGGTCGCGCCCAGCCCTTCAACGACGTCGCCAGTTCGCTGGTCAATGCCATGCGCGCGCGCCAGGGCCAGGCCGCGCTCTCGCTGCAAGCCATGGTGGACTCCGGACTGATTGAATACATACCGTTCCCGGACGCCCTGCGCGGCAAGTACCAGTGCTACACACAAGCCGACCTGAGCGCGTTGCGGGCTGCTGGCTGCGACCATGTCTTCAGCGATGTGCAAAACGGCGTTGCCAGCTATGTGCAGTCGCTGGCAACACAAGGGAGCTGATTGATGCTGAAAAAAATTCTGGCGCTGCTCGTCCTGCTCTACGCCGCAGCCTGCTTCGCCGCCATCGATGTGAACAAGGCTAACGCAGCCGAACTCGACAGCATCAAAGGCATTGGTCCGTCGCTATCGGGCAAGATTCTGGAAGAACGCAAAAAAGGCAACTTCAAGGACTGGAAAGACTTCATTGCACGCGTCAAGGGCATGGGGCCGTCCAACGCCGTCAAGTTCTCAGCCCAGGGTTTGACAATTGATGCCGCCGCTTACGTGACCGAAGCGGCCAAGCCAGCTGCCAGCGCCAGCAAGAAGTAAATCAGCCCCCCCGATTCCAATCAGGCGCGGCCCATGATGCAGGCGGTGGCCATCAGCTCTTCGAGCAAGGCCAGCGAGACGCTGCCAGAGACCGAGTAGGGATCGAGTTCGGGCTTTTCAGCATACTTGAGCAGGATTGACGCGTTGATCTTGGACATGTTGACCTGCCCCATGGTCCAGCCGCCAAAGCGTCGCTCGGAAATTTCCTCGTAGTGCAACAGCACCAGTTCCTTGTGACGCGGGTCGCGCTGGATGTGCCCGAACAGTTCGCTGACCGCCATGCGCCCGCCCTCAATGGCCTGAAGAAAGATGCCACCACCATAGCAAAGAATGCCGGTGATGCCGCACTCCGGGTTGTGCCGGCGTGACTGGACCAGGATCGCTTCGATCGCATCGCTGCTGGTATCAACCGCACGACTGGCATAGAGAAGGCGTACCAACATGATCAGCCTTTCTTCGGGATCAGCGAAAGAAACTCACGGCGCAGGTTCGGGTCTTTGAGAAAGCTGCCGCGCATCACCGAATTGATCATCTTGCTGTCCATGTCCTTGACACCACGCCAGCCCATGCAGAAGTGCGTCGCCTCCATCACGATGGCCAGGCCGTCGGGTTGGGTCTTCTGCTGAATCAGATCCGCCAGTTGAACGACCGCTTCCTCCTGAATCTGCGGACGCCCCATGACCCACTCCGCCAGACGCGCGTACTTCGACAAGCCAATCACATTGGTGTGTTCATTGGGCAGCACGCCGATCCAGATCTGGCCAATCACTGGGCACAAATGATGGCTGCAGGCGCTGCGCACCGTGATCGGCCCGACGATCATCAACTCATTGAGGTGCTCGGCGTTGGGAAACTCGGTGATCGTCGGCGCGCTGACGTAGCGCCCGCGAAATACCTCATTAAGGTACATCTTGGCGACACGGCGCGCCGTCCGATCCGTGTTGTGATCGTTGTCGGTGTCAATCACCAGGGCGCTGAGAACGCCCTTCATTTTCTCTTCCACCTCGTCAAGCAAGCTCTCGAGTTCGCCCGGTTCGACGAATTCGGCGATATTGTCATTCGCGTTGAATCGCTTGCGCGCTGCCAGCAGGCGTTCCCGGATTTTGACGGAAACGGGCACACCTTCATCGGCGTCGACTGGCTTCATGATGCTTTGACTTTTCATTAACATCGGGCAATGTTAGCAGCGTTTTGCCCTCATGGTTATTGCCTTTGGGCCGGTTGCACAGGGTCAGACTGCTAGCAAATCAGTAGCGCGTCCCGTTCAAAAAAAGCAGGATCTGCGTCACGATCAGGGCCACTCGGTCCAGAAAACGCTCGCGCCAGGGCCGATTGGCATAGGACGCGGCTTCAATCCGGACGCTGTCCTTCGTTATGGCCAGTTCAAGCCGTGCGCGCAAGTCCTGCGCGAAGGCCGAATCGTCCACCACCACATTGGCCTCGCGCGCCAACAGCAGACTCAAGGGATCGAGGTTGGAAGAACCCACGGTGGCCCAATGGCCGTCGATCACGGCCACCTTGGCATGATGGAAGCTCAGGGTGTACTCATGGATCTCGACGCCGGCCGCCAGCAAGGCGCCGTACACCGGTCGGGTGGCGTGGTACTGCATGAAGTACTCGTAGCGACCCTGCAACAGCAAACGCACGCGCACGCCACGTCGCGCCGCCAGAATCAGGCCCTTGCGCAGTTTGCGGCCCGGAAGGAAATAAGCGCTGGCAATGATGATTTCCTTGCTCGCCGTGCCGATGGCTTTTCGGTAGCTGCGCTCTATCGCGGTGCGGTTGCGCACGTTGTCACGCAGCAACAGCGCAGCATGAACCGTGCGATCGGCGCCGAAGCTGGGCGGTCGGACCACGTCAGAAGCCCCGCCCGTCGCCGCTGCCACGGCTTCCTGCAGGGCATGCCAGGCAGCGGAAAAGTCACTCTGGCGCGCGGTGCTGGCGGCCTGAAAGCGCCACCAAAACTGCACCATCGCTGCGTGCATGGCCTGCACCAAGGGACCGGTGACCCGCACCGCGAAATCGAAACGTGCTGCTTCCAGAACGCCATGATTCGGATCAAAAAAATCATCGAGCACGTTCAAACCGCCACAAAAAGCCACCCGACCATCCATGATGCAAAGCTTTCGATGCAGCCGACGCCAACGGCTCGGAATCAGCCCGCCCAGGCGCCCCATTGGCAAAAATATCCGCCATTGCACACCGGCCCGGTTGAAACGCTCGCACCACTCTGGCGGCAAAGCGGGTGTGCCAACACCGTCCATCACCAGAAACACAGCAACGCCGCGCTGCCCGGCGCGCTCCAGCGCCGCCGCGACCTGGGCGCCGGCAGCCGCGACATTGAAGATGTAGGTCTCCAGCCGCACCTCACGTACGCTGGCGTCAATGGCATCAATCAGGGCCGGAAAAAACGCCTGCCCACCCTGCAGCAGTTGGACCTGATGACCGCCTGTGAGTTGCTGCATGATCGTGAAGCCTGCTGTGTAGGGCCTGCGACGCTCAGCGACGAGCGCGCGAGGCGATCGCCGCGGGCAGGTCGAACTCTGCAATCAAAGGCAGATGATCGGACATGCGCCACCAGATACGCCCGTGCGGCACGTGAACCGCCGTTGGGGTCAAACCCCGGGCATAAACGTAATCGAGTTGGACCAGCGGCAGGCGGGCCGGAAAAGTGGCCTGCCGCTCGCCCTTGAAAGAAAGCAAACGGGTGACACCCAGGGTGCGTTCGACCGCAGCGCCCCAGTCATTGAAGTCACCTGCGATCAGCAGTGGCGCATCGTGGGGCACTTCGCGCTCGATAAAGCGCTGCAACTGCGTCACCTGACGTGCCCGACTACCCCGAATCAGCCCCAAGTGCACAACCAGCACGTGCACCGAGCGCCCATGCATCAGCACTTCAACATGCAGCAGACCGCGCTGCTCAAATCGGTGATCCGATATGTCCTCGTGCTGATGTGCCAGCACCGGCCAGCGCGACAACAGGGCGTTGCCATGTTCCCCGTGGCGCGTGAAGGCGTTACTGCGGTAGACCACATGGTAGCCTTCGGGTGCCAGAAACTCGGCCTGCGGCAGTTCGGGCCAGCGCGCAAAATGCCGCTCCTCGCGCCGATGCAGCTTGCGTACCTCCTGCAGACACACGATGTCCGCGTCAAACTGTTCCACCGCATGGCCCAGGTTATGGATTTCAAGCCGGCGCTGTGGCCCGACGCCCTGCACGCCCTTGTGGATGTTATAGGTCGCAACACGAATACGGGTCACTGCGGCCCCCTTGCGGTACACATTCTGGGCAGCAACAGACAGGCTTCGGCGTTCGAGGGCGAGTAACAGGCTTGCGCCGCCTCGCGGTAAGGCAGCCACTGGTAATCCGTGTGTTCATGCGGACTCAGTCGCACCGGTGTTCTATCTGGCACCTGCAGCCCGAACAAATGCTCCGTGTTGTGTCGCACATCGGGCGCGTAGCGGTGGCGCCAGCCGGGATAGATTTCATAAACATTTTCAAGCTGCCAGTCCAGCAGTTCAGCGGCCAGCGCTGTGCCGGGCCCACAGTTGATCCCGGTTTCCTCCTGCACCTCGCGCGCGGCTGTTTCTGTGAAGCTTTCGTGCAAACTGTCTTTACTGCCGGTGACCGATTGCCAGAAAGCGACAGCATCGGCCCGCTTGATCAGCAGAACATCGAGCGCCGGGGTGTAAATCACCACCAACACCGATTCGGGAATCTTGAAAGTCTTGGTCATAAAAAAGGACGCTGTTCAAGCGTCCTTTCATTCTGCCTGAAGCCGCAGCTTCAATTCCTGATCAGGCCGATTTGGCTGGCTCGGCGGCGCGAAGCCGGATATGGAGTTCACGCAACTGCTTCTCGTCAACCAGTGACGGTGCCTGCGTCAGCAGACACTGGGCACGCTGTGTCTTCGGGAAGGCAATCACATCGCGAATCGACTCGGCACCGGTCATCAGGGTGATGATGCGGTCAAGCCCGAACGCCAGCCCACCGTGAGGTGGCGCACCGTACTGCAGGGCATCGAGCAGGAAACCAAACTTGTCCTGCGCTTCAGCGGGTGTGATCTTCAAGGCGTCGAACACTTTTTGCTGCACATCAGCGCGATGGATACGCACCGATCCGCCGCCCATTTCCCAACCATTGAGAACCATGTCGTAGCCCTGCGACAGACACTTGTCGGGGGCGGTGACCATCCAGTCTTCATGCCCTTCCTTGGGCGCCGTGAACGGATGGTGTGTGGCGGTGTAGCGCTGCGCCTCGTCGTCGTACTCAAACATCGGGAAATCAATCACCCACATCGGGCGCCATCCGGCCTCGAACAAGGCATTCTTCTTGCCAAACTCGCTGTGGCCAATCTTGATGCGCAGGGCACCGATGGCGTCGTTCACGATCTTGGCCTTGTCAGCGCCAAAGAAAATCAGGTCGCCATTCTGGGCACCGGTGCGCGCCAGTACTTCGGCCAGCGCCTTGTCATGCAGGTTTTTGACGATCGGGCTTTGCAGGCCGTCGCGACCCTTGGCCAGATCATTGACCTTGATATAGGCCAGACCCTTGGCGCCGTAGATCTTGACAAACTCGCCGTAGGCGTCGATCTCACCGCGGCTCAGGCCACCGTGCTCGCGCGCACCACCCGGGACGCGCAGACCCACCACGCGTCCGCCAACCATGGTCGCTGCCGCAGCAAAGACCTTGAAGTCGACATCCGCCATCACATCGGTCAGTTCCGTAAATTCAAGCTTGACGCGCAGATCAGGCTTGTCAGAGCCGTAGCGCTGCATCGCTTCGCCATAGGTCATGACCGGGAACACGCCCAGATCGACGTTGATGGTGGCCTTGAACACGGTGGTGATCAGTTCCTGGAACATATCGCGGATTTCCTGCTCGCTCAGGAACGAGGTTTCGATATCGATCTGCGTGAACTCGGGTTGCCGGTCAGCGCGCAGGTCTTCATCGCGGAAGCACTTGGTAATCTGGTAGTAGCGGTCATAGCCGGCCACCATCAGCAACTGCTTGAACAGCTGCGGACTTTGCGGCAGCGCGAAGAAGTGACCGGCGTGGACACGGCTGGGCACCAGGTAATCACGTGCGCCTTCGGGCGTGGACTTGCCCAGCATCGGCGTTTCGATGTCGATGAAGCCATGGGCGTCGAGGAACTTGCGCGTTTCCATCGCCACGCGGTAGCGCAGCATCAGGTTTTTCTGCATGTACGGGCGGCGCAAATCCAGCACGCGGTGCGTCAGTCGTGTGGTCTCGCTCAGGCCTTCTTCGTCGAGCTGGAATGGGGGTGTAACCGAAGGGTTGAGCACCGTCAGTTCGTGGCACAGCACCTCCACCTTGCCGCTTTTGAGGCTGTCGTTGACGGTGCCGTCCGGGCGCGCACGCACCAGACCCTTGACCTGAATGCAGAACTCGTTGCGCAGGCCCTCGGCGGTGGCAAACATGGCGGCACGGTCCGGATCACAGACCACCTGCACATAACCTTCACGATCGCGAACATCAACAAAAATCACGCCGCCGTGGTCACGCCGACGGTTGACCCAGCCGCAAAGACTGACGGTTTGACCCAGGAGGGCTTCGGTCACAAGACCGCAATAGTGGGAACGCATAGCCATAAACAACTTTCAAAGCCAAGCCAAATAGGCGGCACAGGTTAGTGAAAAATACTA
>CAIWNX010000007.1 GCA_903914175.1 uncultured beta proteobacterium
GGGGCAACTCAATCGTTGGCGATTTCGATGTCGGCTTTACGGCATTGACTTTGAACCAGCGAATATTCACAGTCGACCATCAAGAGACGGTCAAACCTTCGCTCCGAAGCGGCCTTTCAATGGACAAATTTCTCAGCAGCAGTCAGTCAGGTCCGGAAGGTAGCCGTGCCCACACATCGACAATCAGCGACGCCGATGCGATTTCCCCATATATGCTGCCTGTGCCAGTTCTTTCTCGCTCAGCACGTAGGCAGATGTATTCAACAAGCGCTGAATCGCTAGGTCGATGAAGGCACGCACGCGCTTGGGCTGTGCAGTTCGGGTTCCGTAATAGATGTGCACGCCAATGTGCTCAGTCATATGCGCAAGCAGCACCGGCACAAGCTCGCCGCTGCGAATGTGGCAAGCCGCCGACATGTTGGATAACTGACCAATCACCTGACCAGCCAGCACGGCCTGCATTTCCAGTTCGGTGTCGTTAGTGGACAGCTTGGGCGTCACGTGCCGGTGCACGACCTCGCCGTCGATATTGATGTACCAGGGCAGCACTTGACCCGTGGCCGGGTGCCGAAAGGCGCTGCAGCGGTGTAACGCGAGATCGTCTAGTGTTTTCGGGGCGCCGAAGCGCTTCAGGTAAGCCGGTGCGGCGCAGATGATGAGCTGCACCGGAAACAGTCGACGCGCGATCACACCCTCCTCGGGTGAAGCGCCGATCCGGAAGCCCACGTCCACGCGGTCCAGCACCCAGTTGCCGATGCCGTCGTCGAGTCGCACGTCGGGCTGGATGTCCCGGTAGAGCCGACAGAACTCGTCGATCACGGGCATCAGGATGCTTGCGAAGGACGACCTCGGCCCCACGATGCGCAGGGGTCCGACTATCTCGTCCCTGGACTCGCGCGCGCTGCTCAATGCCCGCTCCAGCGCCGCCAGCGCGGGCTGCGTGGCCTCCAGGAAACGCTGGCCTTCATCGGTAAGCGACAGGCTGCGCGTCGTGCGGTGCAGCAGGCGCACGCCCAGATGCTTTTCCAGCTGGGCCAGCGTCTGGCTGGCCGCTTGCGACGTCACCCCTTGCGCGAGGGCAGCGCGGCGAATGCTGCCCAGCGCCACGGCCTTGGCGAAAGTGTCGATGGCACGGAATTCATTGATGGGCATGACCTTGATTGGACCATGAAGGCGGCATCAGTATCAAGTTCCAATTGATTCTTATGCAACGAATTCATGGCTATTCGATTGACAACCAAACGCCTACAGTTCGGTTCTGGGTGGAGTCCACCCGAAGGAGCATGAGATGAAAGATGTGATCGTTGTCGTGGGCGCCGGCTCGATTGGCCAGGCCATTGCCAGGCGCGTCGGTGCCGGCAAACACCTGCTACTTGCGAGTCTGCATGAACAGGATGCCGGGGTAGCGGCTCAGTCTCTTGCAAACGCCGGATTCGACGTCAGCGTGGCCGGCGTCGACGTAACTTCGCGGGATTCGGTGAAGGCGCTGGTCAAGACAGCCACCGGCTTGGGTACTATCACAGGGCTGATCCATGCTGCCGGTGTGTCGCCTTCGCAGGCGTCACCGGCCACGATCCTGCAGGTTGACTTGTACGGCACGGCCCTTGTGCTGGAACTGTTCGGCGAGGTCATTGCCCGTGCTGGCTCAGGCGTGGTCATTTCTTCGCAGTCCGGTCATCGCCTTCCCGCCTTGACGCCTGATCAGGATATGGCGCTGGCGACCATGCCGGTGGAAGAACTGCTGCAACTGGACTTTCTGCAAGCTGAGCGCGTGACCGACCCGTTGCAGGCCTACCAGCTGTCCAAGCGCGGCAATTCGCTGCGGGTGATGGCCGAGGCGGTGCGCTGGGGGCGGCGCGGCGCGCGGCTCAACACCATCAGCCCGGGCATCATCATCACGCCGCTGGCCAGGGACGAGTTGACGGGTCCGCGTGGCGCCGGCTACCGCCGGATGATCGAGGGCTGCCCCGTAGGGCGTGCGGGAACGCCCGACGAAGTGGGCCAGGTGGCGGCCTTGCTGCTGGGGCCGGATGGCGCCTTCATCACCGGTAGCGACTTCCTGATGGATGGTGGCGTGACTTCCGCTTACCGGTTTGGTGATCTGGCGCAGCCAAGCGCCCAGTCTTGACTGATTCTTCGACTCTTTTGAGTTACTTCAGATGAAAAAACGTCAACTTGGCCGCTCCGGCCTGGAGGTGTCCGCACTCGGTTACGGCTGCATGGGGCTTAGCTTCGGCCTCGGTCCTGGCCTTGATCGCACAGCAGGCATCCAGATGATCCGCAACGCCTTCGAGCGAGGCGTCACCTTCTTCGATACCGCTGAAGCCTATGGCGCCCTGAACGAGGAGATGGTCGGCGAGGCGCTTGCGCCGGTGCGCGACCAAGTCACCATCGCCACCAAATTCGGCTTCAGGAACGGCGAGGTCAAGCAGGGCCTGGACAGCCGGCCCCAGCGCATCCGCGCGGTCGTCGAGAACTCGCTCAGGCGCCTGCGCACTGATCGCATCGACCTGCTCTACCAGCACCGGGTTGATCCGGACGTGCCGATGGAGGATGTTGCCGGTACTGTGAAGGAACTGATCGAGCAAGGCAAAGTGCGGCATTTCGGGCTCTCCGAGGCGGGCGTGGAATCCATTCGCAGAGCGCATGCCGTACAACCGCTGACTGCACTGCAAAGCGAATATTCGCTGTGGTGGCGCGAACCGGAGCGCGAGCTGCTGGCGCTGCTGGAGCAGCTGGGCATCGGCTTCGTGCCCTTCAGTCCGCTCGGCAAGGGTTTTCTGACCGGTGCCATCAACCAGAACACGGCATTTGCGGCGGATGACTTCCGCAACGTCGTCCCGCGCTTCACGGCAGAAGCGCGCCAAGCTAACCAGGTATGGGTCGAGGCTCTGAAGGGCATTGCCGCCGCACACGGGGCCACGCCGGCGCAGATCGCGCTGGCCTGGCTGCTGGCGCAGAAACCTTGGATCGCGCCGATTCCCGGCACGACCAAATTACGCCGGCTCGAAGAAAACCTCGCCACGGCCAAGGTCGTTCTCGAAGCGGACGACCTCAAGACGATTCAGCAGGCGCTGGGCGCCATCACGGTAACCGGTGAGCGCTATCCGGCCCAGTTGGCGGCATTTGTCAACCGCTGAAACAATTCATAGAAACAGGACACAAAATCATGATGTACCAAGTAAAAAGCTACGCCGCCCATTCCCCTACCGGCCGCCTGGGACTGTTCAACTTTGACCGCCGCAGCCCTCGCGCTGACGATGTGGTCATCGAAATCCTCTACTGCGGCGTCTGCCACTCCGACGTGCACAACGTTCGCAACGACTGGCGCAACGCGAAATACCCTATGGTGCCGGGCCACGAGATCATTGGTCGTGTGGTCGAAGTTGGCCCAGAGGTCACACGCTTCAAGGCGGGCGACCGCGTCGGTGTGGGTTGCCTGGTGGATTCGTGCCAGCACTGCGGAGCCTGCGGCAAGGGCTGGGAGCAGTACTGCGAGAACGGAGCCACCTACACCTATAACGGCACGGACCCGGTTGACGGCAGCCGCACACACGGCGGCTACTCTGAGAAGGTCGTGGTCAAGCAGGACTTTGTGCTCAAGATTCCGGACAATCTCGATATGGCAGGTGCGGCGCCATTGTTGTGTGCCGGCATTACCGCGTATTCGCCGCTGCGCTACTGGAAGGTGGGCGCGGGTAGCCGGGTCGCCATCGTTGGCTTGGGCGGACTCGGCCACATGGGCCTCAAGCTCGCCAAGGCCATGGGCGCCGAGGTGACGCTTTTAAGCCGCTCGCCGGGCAAGGAACTTGATGCGCGCCGGCTGGGCGCCGACCACATCGTCATCTCCACCAATGCGGTGCAAATGGCCACAGTGGCCGGTCGTTTCGACCTGATCATCGACACCGTTCCCTATGTGCATGATGTCAATCCCTATGTGGCCACGCTGGCCACTGGCGGCGCCATCGTCATGGTGGGCTACCTCGGCCCGCTGGACGCTTTCAACACCGGCCCGCTTGTATTTAGCCGCAAATCCCTGGCCGGCTCGTTGATAGGCGGCATCGCCGAGACGCAAGAGATGCTGGACTTCTGTAGCCAGCACAGCATCACTTCCGACATCGAGGTCATCCGCATCCAGGACATCAATGAGGCCTTCGAGCGCCTGCTCAAGGCGGATGTGAAGTACCGCTTCGTGATCGACATGGTCTCGCTCAAGGAAGCGGGATAGGCATGAGCAAGGTGTCGCTGAAAGTGTTGGTCGTGGGCGCCACCGGAAGCATAGGCCGCCTGGTGGTGACTGAGGCCATCCGGCAAGGCCATCAGGTGCGCGCTCTCGTGCGCGACTTGGGCCGGGCCAGCCAGTTGCATGCCGGGGCACAGCGGGTACTGGGCGACCTTACCCGACCCGACTCCCTGGCCGAGGCTGTCGAAGGCATCGATGCCATCGTATTCACCCACGGCGCCGATGGTGGCGGCAAAGCAGGCGCCGAGCACGTCAGCTACGGCGGCGTGCGAAACGTTCTGGTAGCTCTGCATGGTCGCCAGGCACGAATCGCTCTGATGACGGCTATCGGCGTCACCAACCGCAGTGGCGCCTACAACCGCAGCACCGAAGCGCACGACTGGAAGCGTCGCAGCGAACGCCTGCTGCGCAGCAGCGGATTGCCATACACGATCGTGCGTCCCGGCTGGTTCGACTGCAACGCGGCCAACCAGCACAGGTTGGTGCTGCTGCAGGGCGACACCCGCCATGCGGGCGACCCCAGCGACGGCGTGGTGGCACGCGCGCAGATCGCCCAGGTGCTGGTGTACAGCCTCACATCCGACAGATCGACACGCAAGACCTTCGAACTCGTCGCTGAGCGCGGGCCGGCCAACGAAGATTTTGATGTCCTGTTTGCAGTGCTGGACCCCGATACTTCGCGGGAACTTGACGCGGTACGCGACACGGCAAGTCTGCCCCTGTCGCAAGAGCCCGAGCGCGTGCGCGAAGACCTTCAGCGCCTGGTCGTGCCCGAGCCATTGGAGGTCATAACCTAGCTGGCCTTCTACGCTGGATTGCCCAGCGCCGTCACGGCCGTCGGCGAGGTCAAAGCAGTCTTCGCCAAACGTTAACCGCTTGAATTACCCACAGAATCGATTTGCCAAGAGAATTTTCAAGAAGATCTAGACCGAACGGTTGCTCTTGTTGGCTGCGCTCGCTTTGTCGGCATGCGCCTGGGCACCACAGGGCATAGCCACCGGGCCACTGGTCATTCAAGAGCAAGGCAGTTTCGCGGTAGGCGGAAGCGTCATCACTAATGCAGGCACGTTCAACTCACTGAAGCCGAGTCCAGACGGGCAGACCTACCACGGCGACCACGCCTATGTGTTCTATCATGTGCCGTTAAACGCGCGCCGGCTGCCACTCGTGTTGTGGCACGGCGCAGGTCAGTCGTCGAAGACATGGGAGACCACGCCGGACGGTCGCGAGGGTTACCTGAACATTCTTCTGCGCCGGGGCTTCTGGGTCTACCTGATTGATCAGCCGCGCCGCACCGTACCGTTGTCGGTGACCCCCTCGCCGACGAGCAGCAATGGTTCAACCAGTTCCGGGTCGGCGTGTGGCCCGACCTCTTCCCTGGGGTCCAGTTCTCACACGACCCGCAAGCGCACGATCAGTATTTCCGGCAGATGACACCCAACACAGGGCCGTTCGAGGTGAAGGTGACCTCGGACGCAACGGCGGCGCTGTTCAAGAAGATCGGCCCAGGCGTTCTGGTCACCCACTCGCAGGCAGGTGGCCCGGGCTGGGTTACGGCGATGAAGACGGCGAATGTGCGCGCGGTCGTCGCGTACGAGCCAGGCAGCGGCTTTGTCTTCCGACAGGGTGAGTCCTGCGGAGATGACGAGCGCAGGCAGTCCGCTTGAAGCCGTCGGCGTGCCGCTGGCCGAGCTTATGAAGCTAACGAGAATCCCGATCATCGTCTTCTACGGCGACAAAATTCCTGACAAGCCAACGGCCAACCTTGCTCAGGATTCCTGGCGGGTTGGGCTGGCGATGGCAAGGCTGTGGCGGGACGCAGTTAACCGTCGGGGCGGTGATGTCACGCTCGTGCATCTGCCTGAACTCGGGATTCGCCGCAACACCCACGTCCCGTTCGCCGATTTGAACAATCTGGAGATCGCCAACCTGCTGTCGGACTTCCTGAAGACCAAGGGTCTGGACTGACTGGCAGCCATTCTCCGAAGGAGCAACCCAAATGCAGAAACGTCAACTTGGAAACAGCACCCTCGAAGTCACCGCCCTCGGTCTGGTCTGCATGGGCATCAGCGCCACCTCTGGCCCGCCGCCCGACAAGTAAGCCATGCTGGGGCTGATCCGAACGGCCGTCGAGCGCAGTGTTAATTTTTTGATAAGGCAGAGGGGTACCGCCCTTTCGTCAACGAGACGTTGCTGGGCGAAGCGCTGGCACCTTTCAAGGGTCCTGTCGTGTTGGGTTTCTGCATGAATGGACTGCAGGCCATCCAGTAGTTGACTGAAAGGCTGGTTAAGCTGCAGATGCTTATTGCGGCAAGTGCAAAACACCAGGGAGGTCAAGACCCGTCCTGAAACTTTCCTTCATTTCGTCGATTCAGACGATGTGCGTTAGGCGCCAAGTCGGCACCATAGGCCTTGAAATGTGCACAAACTGTGCGCAGCAAGGAGCATGCAAATAGCGGGGCCGTTGTCAGGATTGCGCATTGTCGAGTTCGCCGGCATAGGACCAGGACCGTTCTGTGCCATGGTGCTGGCCGACTTGGGCGCTGATGTGGTGCGCATTGCGCGGCCGGGCGCGACTATCGATCCACATGATGTGCTGGCACGCAGCCGGACTGTAATTAACCTCGACTTGCGTGATCCGCAGGCGGTCGAGCTGGCGCTGACTTTGACTGAGCGCGTCGACGCACTGATAGAGGGCTACCGTCCGGGCGTGATGGAGCGCCTGGGGTTGGGTCCGGATGTCTGTCTTGCACGCAATCCGCGCCTGGTCTATGGCCGCATGACCGGCTGGGGCCAGCACGGCCCGATGGCGCAGGCCGCTGGCCACGACATCAACTACATCGCTATCAGCGGCGCGCTGCATGCCATCGGTCGATCGGGCGAGTCGCCGGTGCCGCCACTCAACTATGTGGGCGATTTCGGCGGCGGTGCCATGCTGCTGGCGGTGGGCCTGCTTAGCGCCCTGCTTGAGGCTGGTCGCTCCGGCCGTGGCCAAGTGGTTGACGCCGCCATGACCGATGGCGCCGCCCTGATGTCGGCCATGATGTACGGCTTGAAGGCTGCCGGTCAGTGGAGCAACCAGCGCGGCGAGAACCTGGTTGACGGTGGCGCCTTCTTCTACGACACCTACGTCTGCGGTGACGGTCGCTTTGTGGCGATTGGCGCCATCGAACCGCAGTTCTATGCCCTGCTGCGCGAGCACTGCGGTATTGCCGAAGACCCGGCATTTGACGCGCAGATGGACCGCTCTGCCTGGCCTCTGCTCAAGCTGCGCCTGGCCCAGGTGTTTCGGACCCGCACGCGCGACGAGTGGTGCACGCTACTCGAAGGCAGCGATGCCTGTTTTGCGCCCGTGCTCGACTGGGACGAGGCACCGCGCCACCGACACAATGCGACGCGCGCCACGTTTGTCGAGCTCGACGGCGTGGTGCAGCCAGCGCCTGCGCCGCGCTTTGACCGCACACCGGCGGCCATGCCGGTGCGCAGCCTGGCCGGCACGGCCGACGCGGTCCTTGCCCGCTGGGTCTTGGCCGCTACCTGACAGCATTTCCCCTCTTCTGTACTTTCCATTGGACGATTCCCATGCCCATCACCTTTGAGCGCTCCTGGACTGACCCCGACCTTGATCAATACCGCGACACGGTTGTGCGCTTTATCGAGGAGCACATGCTGCCCGATGACGAAGCAGCGCGCAAGCGCGGCCATGTCGGCCACGAGATCTGGCGCAAGGCGGGAACGACCGGCCTGCTGTGTACCGACATTGCATCGGAGTTTGGCGGTGCCGGCGGCGACTTCCGGCATGAGGCCGTGTTCTATGAAGAGATGGCGCGGCGCAGCCTGACCGGCATGAACGCCTCGGTGCACTCCATCGTGGCGCACTACGTGTTCAACCATGGTACGGATGAGCAGAAGCGTCGTTACCTGCCGCGTATGGCAACGGGTGAACTGGTCGGCGCCATCGCCATGACCGAGCCCGGCACCGGCTCCGATCTGCAAGGCATTCGCACGCGTGCCGATCGATCCGGCGACGGCTATGTCATCAATGGCGCCAAGACCTTCATCTCGAACGGCCTTCTGGCCGGACTGGTGCTGGTGGTGGCCAAGACCGATGCCAGCCAGGGTGCACGCGGCACTTCGATCCTGATGGTTGAAACGCAAGACTGCCCGGGCTACCGCGTCGGGCGTCTTCTGGACAAGATGGGTCTGAAGGCGCAGGACACCTCGGAGCTGTTCTTTGACGACGTTCGCGTCGCGGCCTCTCAGTTGCTGGGTGGCAAGGAAGGTGCGGGCTTCTTCCAACTGATGGGTGACCTGCCGTACGAACGCATGGTCATTGGCGTGACCGCGCTGGCCGCCATGGAGGGTGCCTTCCAGGTCACGCTCGACTATGTACGCGAGCGCAAGGCTTTTGGCCAGCGCATTGCCGATTTTCAGAACACCAAGTTCAGGCTGGCCGAGATGGCCACCGAGATCAAAGTAGGGCGCGCCTTCATCGATCGCTGCGTGGAAGATCTGGTGGCGGGCCGGCTTGACACTGCCACCGCGTCCATGGCCAAGCTCTGGGGTTCCGAGGCCCAAGGCCGTGTCGTCGATAGCTGCGTGCAGTTGTTCGGCGGCTACGGCTACATGAACGAGTACGTGATTTCGCGAATGTACACCGATGCGCGCGTGCAGCGCATCTATGGCGGCACCAGTGAAATCATGAAGGAAGTCATCGCGCGCGCGCTGTGAACTGTTGCCAGTATCAACTCAAGGACCAACCATGCAGGACATACTCGATATCCAGGAAAGCGCTGGCATCGCACGGCTGACCTTGAACCGACCGCAGCGCCTCAATGCCCTCAACCCGGTGCTGGCCACCGCCCTGCGCAGCTATTTCCAGAACCTGCGGCGCCGCCTTGAAGTGCGCGTGGTCATCCTGCAGGGCGCAGGTGCAAGTTTTTGCGCTGGGCTCGATCTTAAGGAGCAGCAACCCGGCAGCGAACTCGGCACGGTAGGCATGATGGCCGTGCAGCACAGCATCCGCGACATCATGCTCGCGATGCGCCGCTGCCCGCAGCCCATCATCAGCGTGATCCAGGGTGCCGCCAGCGGCGGCGGCTTTGCGCTGGCACTGGCGTCGGACATCCGCCTGGGCACGCCCGACGCCCGCATGAACGCCTCCTTTATCCGTATCGGCCTGACCGGCTGCGACATGGGTGTGAGCTATTTCATGCCGCGCATGGTGGGCAGTTCGGTCGCCTCCGAATACCTGTTGACCGGTCGCTTCATGGATGCACAGCGCGCCTACGATTTGGGCCTTTTCAGCCGCGTCGCGCCGCTGGACGAACTGCAGATCGAGGCCCAGGCGCTGGCCGACGACATGCTGCGCACCACACCGCTGGGACTGCGCCTGACCAAGGAAGCGCTGGGCCATTCCATCGATGCCGCCAGCCTGGACGCTGTGATTGCGATGGAGGACCGCCAGCAGGTGCTGTGCACCCAGAGCGATGACTTCCGTGAAGGCATGCAGGCTTTTCTTGAAAAGCGCACGCCGCGTTACAGCGGCACCTGAAAAAAGTGCACGCAGCGGGTGCCGGTCCGCAGTGGAATCAGGCGATCAGGCCGAGCCGGCGAGCAATCGCCACGGCCTGGGTGCGGCTGTGGGCGCCGAACTTCATGTTGATGTTGCGCAAGTGGGTGCGTACCGTGCTGTCGGAGACGAACAGCTTCTCGGCCATGGCGCTGTTCGAGTAGCCCTCGACCAGCAGTTGCAGCACGCGGATTTCCTTGCGTGTCAGGGGCTCCAGCACGCCGCCCAGCAGTTCCGGCGTTGCTTCAAGCTCCGCCGGCAGCGGACCGAAGGCCTGCAGCAAGCGCTGCAGGTAATCGCCCATCAAGGGATCGCGCATCCGGCCGCTGTCGTGCAAGCTTTGGTAGCGCTGCACCAGAACGCCGACGGCAGGGCCTTCGTCCACGATCAGGCGCATGAAGCCTTCCTGGCAGGCGAACTGCAGCGCGTTGCCGATCTCTGTCACGGCGGCCGGCATGTCGCCGCTGCGCTGCAGCGCCAGCGCGTACAGCAGGCGCAGTACCAGCAGTCGGCGCTGGCGGCCAGCCCCGGTGGCCCGTTTGATTTCGGCGTCCAACCGACCTCGGCAGTCGCCGGCATTGCCGAAAGCAATCTCCCATCGCAAGCGGGCCAGTGCCATGTACTGGATGTCATGCGCCAGCATCCGCTGGCGCTGCTCGCGGCCCCACAAGGTTGGGTCGTCGGCCCGAATCAGTTCGTCGTGCGCCGCCGCTGCGTTGCCCTGCAATTGCAGCATGCAGGCCCGCTCCAACTTGGCTGCCGCGACGACGCGCGGCAGCTTGCGCTGGTTACCCAGGTATTCCAGCTCCGTGATGGCCAGCGAGGCCGCGTCCACATCACCGTTGATGAAGGCGATGCGCGAACGCATGGCGTGACTGAGGATCACGTGGTCCGGCAGGCCGACATCGCGCGCAATCGGCAGGTAAACGTTCAGCAGGTGATCGGCCTGGTCGAGCTGGTTGCCCTCGTACACAGCGCAGGCATAGTAGACGCCGGCCAGGGCGTTGCCATGCGTGTGCGTATGGCTGACCGCATGGGTGGCGTCCACCGCCAGGCGAAAGCGCGCCGTGGCCTGACGCAGGCGGCCCTGCTGCAGATCGAGCAGGCCTTCCGTGGATTCGGTGTACATCCGGTTGAAGGTGCTGCTGCCGCCTTGCTCGCGCCGGGCGGCGTCCAGCAGTTGCTGGGCCTCGCGTTGGTCGCCCATCACGGCCAGGGTATGTGCCATGGCGTTGAGCAAGGTCGTGTCGGCAAACTGGTAACCGGTTGGCAAATGCCGCAGCGCCTCGCGGCCCACGGCCAGTGACTCCTCGTTGCGGTCCTGCATGGCCAACAGCATGGGCCGCATGCCGGTGGCGTTGGCACGCAGGTAAGGGTCTTTGCTGTCGCTGGCGCCCGAACGTTCCAGCATCTCCATCGCTTCCCACGGGCCGCGCGTGAAACAAGCGGCCCAGATGGCGATCATTTCCAGATGCGGATGCCGCTGGCGCTGGCTCAGCGGCATGCCGGCAAACCAGCGCGACAGCAAGCGCATGCGGCCCTGTTCCAGAAAGGCATCGGCGTGGCGGTCGAGCAGACTCATGGCGTGCGGGAAATCGCCACCCTCGATGGCGTGGTCGATCGCCGGGACCGGTCGGCCCTGCGATTCGTACCAACCCGAGGCCGCCAGATGCAGCCGGGCAACATCATCCGGGTATTCACGTTCAAGCTGGGCGCGCAGGTAGCCGGCGAACAGGCTGTGATAGCGCCAGGTGCGCCGCTCACCCATGACCGGGCTCAGGAACAGGTTCTCGGCGTCCAGTTGTTCCAGCAAGGCCATGCAGTCGGCATTCGGATTGAGCGCGGCGCAGACCGAGGCATCGAGTTGACGCAGCAGGCTGGTGCGCAGCAGAAAGCGGCGAATGTGGTTCGGCTGGCGCGCCAGTACCTCCGCCGCCAGGTAGTCCGCCACGGCCCGACTGGACCCCGAGAACCGATCGACGAAGTCGCTGTGATCAACCGTGCGGTCCAGCGCGATCGACGCCAGCCACAGCGCCGCGGCCCAGCCTTCTGTCTTCTGGTGCAGGCGAAACAGCTGCTCTGCGTTGAGGGCGTTTGGCAGGCGGCGTTGCTCAAAGAGCGTTAGCGCATCCTGCAGATTGAAGCGCAGCCGGTCGGCGTCGATCTCGGTCAGCAAGCCGCGCACCCGCAGGCGGGCCAGACCGAGCTGCGGCAGGCTGCGCGAACCGATGATCAGGCGCCCGTCGCGCGGCAGGTGGTCGGCGATTTCGCGCACGAGGCCCAGCACAGCGGCCTCGTGCACAGTCTCGAACTCGTCGAGAAACAAGGCAAACGGCATGTCACTGCGCGCCAAGGCCTGCACGGCGTCGACGCCGGCTGTTGCATCCGGACTGTTCAAACCGAGCCGTACCACGGCCTCACCCAGGCAGATCATGAAGCGCGAGACGTCGTTGTCGGCGCGGTCCAGCGTCAACCAGACCGTGCTCACACCCATTTGTTCAAGCTGTGCACGCGCCTGCACCATGGCCGTGGTCTTGCCGAAGCCGGCCGGCGCACTGACCAGCGCCAACTGCCCGGCGCAGCGGCAGATGGCCTCGCACAAGCCCACCCGCTGCACCTGTGCGGGCACGCTCGCCGGTGGATTGAACTTGCTGACGAGTCCGGCGGAATGGGGTGTTCGTTCCGATGCCGCAGCGGTGCGCGTTGGAATTGAAGCAGCGGGTGATAGAGCGGGCATGTGTTGTTGCAAAGGGTCAGAGGCCGCGCCCAGACCAGGGTGTTCTCGCGCAAGAAGCCGTCCATTCAGACGAATTGTTCGCGGATTATGCAGCATGCGCTGGCCATCAGCGCTGCTCCGCCGGTCGCACCGCAGGGGCTGATCCGCTTGCCCGGCTGAAGCCTGCTTTTTCGTCGCTTCGGACGATGCCCAAGGTGGCCGATCTTCCTAGACTGGGGCCCCACCCGGC
The DNA here is from genome assembly GCA_903914175.1 of uncultured beta proteobacterium. GTDB lineage: Bacteria > Pseudomonadota > Gammaproteobacteria > Burkholderiales > Burkholderiaceae_C > Rhodoferax. The sequence continues at coordinate 12,782 of CAIWNX010000007.1, forward strand.
ACGCACCTGGCACCCAGGCGTCAGCGCTTTTGTCTCCGCTCTCTTCAGAAAAGGTACTCTCATGCAACTCAATTCAGGTATTGCCGCCGTCATCACCGGCGGCGCCTCCGGTCTGGGCGCGGCCACTGCGCGCCGTCTGGCCTCTCATGGCGTCAAGGTGGCGTTGTTCGATCTCAACGTGGCCCAGGGTGAAGCACTGGCACAGGAGATCGGCGGCGTCTTCTGCAAGGTCGATGTCACCTCCGAGGAACAGGTCGATGCGGCCTTTGCCAAGGCGCGTTCGGTCAACGGCCAGGAGCGCATCCTGGTCAACTGTGCCGGTACCGGCAACGCCGTCAAGACCGCCAGTCGCGACAAGACGAGCGGCGATATCAAACACTTTCCGCTGGCGAATTTTGACCGCATCATCCAGATCAATCTGGTCGGTACTTTCCGCTGCATCGCCAAGTCGGCGGCCGGCATGCTGACGCTGGAACCGCTGGCCGACGGCGAGCGCGGCGCCATCGTCAACACCGCATCCGTGGCGGCGCAGGACGGACAGATGGGCCAGGCCAGCTATGCGGCCAGCAAAGCCGGCATTGTCGGCATGACCCTGCCGATCGCGCGCGACCTGATGAGTGAGGGCATCCGTGTCAACACCATCCTGCCCGGCATTTTCAACACGCCACTGCTGCAGGCGGCGCCTGACAACGTCAAGGCAGCGCTGGCGGCATCGGTCCCGTTTCCGAAGCGCCTGGGCGACCCGGCCGAATACGCCCAACTGGCCGAAACCATGATCGTCAACGGTTACTTCAACGGCGAGAGCGTGCGCCTGGACGGCGCCATCCGGATGGCGCCGCGTTAAGCCAGGCAGCGCGTGCCAAATTCGTCCGTTCCGACGACGTTTAACCGGCACCCGACGGACAGAATCCTGTCACAACCCATTCACCCCCTCACGGAGCACCCCATGTCTGAAGCATTTATCGTTGCCGCCACCCGTACTGCTGGCGGACGTCGCGGCGGCCGCCTGTCCGGTTGGCACCCGGTGGACTTGTCGGCCCAGGTGCTCAACGCGCTGCTGGAGCGCTCCGGGGTCGATCCCGTTTTGGTGGAAGATGTCTTCATGGGCTGCGTCAGCCAGGTCGGCGAGCAGTCGACCAATGTAGCGCGCAATGCCATCATGGCGTCGCGCTTGCCCGATTCTGTGCCTGGCACCTCCATTGACCGCCAGTGCGGCTCCTCGCAGCAGGCGGTGCACTTTGCCGCGCAGGCGGTGATGTCGGGTTGCATGGACATCGTGATCGCGGCCGGCGTCGAGTCCATGACCCGCGTGCCGATGTTCAGTCCAAGTTCACTCGCGCAGAAGGCGGGTCTTGGCTTCTATCAGAGCGCTGGTATCAACAAGCGATACAACAATGCGGTGTTCAGCCAGTTCACGGGCGCCGAGATGATGGCCAAAAAGTACGGCCTGAGCAAGGACGAGCTCGACCGCTTCGCGCTGCTGAGCCATCAGCGCGCCATTACGGCCACCCAGACCGGCGCCTTCAAGGCCGAAGTCTTGCCGGTGGCCGTGCGCTCGCCAGAAGGCGTGTACACGGACGAGATGCACACGGTGGACGAGGGCATCCGCTTCGAAGCCACCCTGCAGGGCATACAGAGCGTCAAGTTGCTGCAGGAGGGCGGCGTGGTCACCGCCGCCAATGCCAGCCAGGTCTGCGACGGTGCGACCGGCGTGATGGTGGTGAGCGAACGCGGGCTCAAGCTGCTGGGCGTCAAACCGCTGGCGCGGGTGCATCACATGTCGGTGCTGGGCCATGATCCGGTGATCATGCTGGAGGCGCCGATCCCGGCCACGGAGCGTGCGCTAAAAAAAGCCGGCCTCAAGATCGACGACATCGACCTCTATGAAGTGAACGAGGCTTTCGCCTCCGTGCCGCTGGCCTGGCTCAAGGCGCTGGGCGCCGATCCGGCGCGCCTGAACGTCAATGGCGGCGCGATTGCGCTGGGCCATCCGCTGGGTGCGTCCGGCACCAAGCTCATGACCACGCTGATCAACGCGCTGGGGCAGCATGGCAAGCGCTATGGTCTGCAGACCATGTGCGAAGGCGGTGGCATGGCCAACGTCACGATCATCGAACGCCTGTAATTTCTCTCAAAAAGTCCGCCATGCCAAATGCACAGAGTGATAGGGGCGATGGCGCGCTGCTCAAGGTGGAGGGCGTTACGGTGCGCTTTGGCGGCATTCTGGCGCTGAGCAATGTGACTTTCGACGTGCGACCCGGCGAGATCTGCGCGCTGATCGGGCCCAACGGTGCTGGCAAGAGCACGCTGTTCAACTGCCTTTCCCGCCTGTACGAGTGCGACAGCGGCAGCATCACTTTCGACGGCCACGGTCTGCGCTCCCTGCGGCGGCACCGGATCGCGGAGATCGGGATCGGCCGCACCTTCCAGAACCTGGCACTGTTTCGCAGCATGACAGTGCGGGAAAACGTGCTGCTGGGCAGCCACAGCCGCCACCATGCGGGCTTTCTTCGCAATGCGTTTCGCTTGCCCGGCGTGGCGCGGATCGAGGCGGCAGCCCAGAGCCGTTCCGAAGGTCTGATGGAGTTTCTGCAACTGCAGGAATACGCCGAGCGGGTTGTGGCCGACCTGCCCTTCGGGACGCAGAAGCGGGTTGAGCTGGCACGCGCGCTGGCCTCGGAGCCGAAATTGCTGCTGCTGGATGAGCCGGCCTGCGGCCTGAACCACGAGGAACTGGAAAGCCTGGGCCTGTTGATTCGTGACATCCGTGACCGCTTGCAGGTCACGGTGCTGCTGGTGGAGCACCACATGGGGCTGGTGATGGGCATTTCGGACCGCGTGGTGGCGCTGAATTTTGGCAAGAAGATCGCCGAAGGAACGCCCGCCGAGGTGCGCCAGCACCCGGAGGTGATCCGCGCCTATCTCGGTGAAACGCAGGAGAACGCGGCATGAGCCGCCGGGCCGTTCCCAAGGCGAATACCGCAGCGCGCTGCGCGGAGGTTTCCTAATGAGCCATCTGCTCGAAGCAAGGGGATTGCAGGCACGCTACGGCAACACCCGCGTGCTGCACGGCATCGATCTGGATGTGGACGACGGCAAAGTGACCGCGCTGCTCGGAGCCAATGGCGCCGGCAAGACCACCACTTTGCGCGCACTGTGCCGCCTGATGGTGAAGACCAGCGGCAGCGTGACCCTGGCTGGCGCCAGGATTGATGCTCTGTCAACCGAGCAGATCGCGCGTCTGGGGGTTGGCCATGTGCCTGATGGGCGTGGCACCTTCCTGGGCCTGACCACCGAGGAGAACCTGCGCCTGGGTGTCTATTCGCGTCCTAGCCGCTCTGGCGCGGACAAGGACATGCAACGCATCTACGGCTACTTCCCGCGCCTGGCCGAGCGCAGCGGGCAGCAGGCCGGAACGCTCTCCGGTGGCGAACAGCAGATGCTGGCGATCGGGCGCGCGCTGATGGGGCGCCCTCGGCTGCTGTTGCTCGATGAGCCCTCGTTTGGCCTGGCACCGCTGGTGGTCAATGACATCTTCAACATCATGCGCCGCATCAACCAGGAGGAGGGTGTGTCCATCCTGCTGGTCGAGCAGAACGCACGGCTGGCACTGGACCTGGCTGACACGGCCTATCTTCTGGAAACCGGCCGCGTCGTGCTGTCCGGCTCGGCTGCCGATATGCGCAACAACGATGCCGTGCGTCGTGCCTACCTCGGCGAATAGGAGTCCACCGCGATGAACGAATTTTTGCATCAACTGGTGGCCGGCCTGGCCACCGGCGGCATTTATGCCAGCGTGGCCCTGGCCCTGGTGATGATTTACCAGGCCACGCACCACATCAATTTTGCGCAGGGCGAAATGGCGATGTTTTCGACCTTTGTCGCCTGGGCTCTGATGCAGGCTGGCCTGTCCTACTGGGGCGCGTTTGCGCTCACCGTTGTGATCTCGTTTGTGCTGGCCATGGTGATCGAATTTGCCGTTATACGACCGATGCACAACGCGCCGGAGTTGTCCGTGGTGGTGGTCTTCATCGGTCTGCTGGTGATCTTCCACAGCCTGGCCGGCTGGCTGTTTGGCTACACCATCAAGCAGTTCCCGAGTCCGTTTCCGTCCAACGCCTGGTATGGCTCCGAGCTGATGTCGGCGCACCAGGTGGGCGCCATCGTCGTGGCCCTGGTCATGGTGGCCCTGCTGTTTTCGTTCTTTGCCTTCACGCCGGTTGGCCTGGCGCTGCGGGCTGCGGCGCAGAACGCACCGTCCTCGCGTCTGGTGGGCATCAATGTCGGACGCATGCTGATGCTGGGCTGGGGACTGGCCGGCGCGATCGGCGCGGTGGCTGGCATGATGGTGGCGCCAGTGGTGTTTCTGGACCCGAACATGATGACCGGTGTTCTGATCTATGCCTTTGCTGGCGCCTTGATCGGTGGCATCGACAACCCCGTCGGCGCCGTGCTGGGCGGCTTCATTGTGGGTGTTCTTGAAAACCTGATCGGCACTTATGTGGTCGGCACCGAACTCAAGTTGTCGGTCGCCCTGGTGCTGATCGTTGGTGTGTTGATTGTGCGTCCATCCGGATTGTTGGGCCGAAAAATCGTTACCCGGGTTTGAACATGAATCAGTCACCTACAACGACACTCTCCCCGCTCAAAGCGGGCGTCAGCGCACGATCGGTCAGCGCCAAGGCCGCCGGCTTGACATGGCACTGGATTGTGTTGCTGCTGGCCCTGGCCGTGGGCCTGACTTTCGTCGCCAAGGGCTACCACCTGTTTCAGGCGACCATGGTGCTGGCGTATGCGATTGCCCTGCTCGGCCTGAACATCCTGACCGGCTACAACGGTCAGATTTCGCTGGGGCATGGTGCTTTTTTTGCATTGGGTGCCTATGTCGCTGCCATTCTCATGGAGCATGCCGGCGCGCCGTATTGGGCCACCCTGCCGGCGGCTGGCGTGTTCTGCCTAATCGTTGGTTACCTGTTCGGCCGACCGGCACTCAAGCTCGAAGGACTCTACCTGGCCCTGGCCACCTTTGCGCTGGGCGTGGCGATGCCGCAATTGCTGAAATACAAGCACCTGGAAGCCTGGACCGGCGGCGTTCAGGGCATCGTGCTGATGAAGCCCGACGCACCCTTTGGCCTGCCGCTTACGCCGGACCAGTGGCTTTATCTGTTCGCCCTGCTGGTCACGCTGGTGATGTTCGTCATCGCGCACAACCTGCTGCAAAGCGGTAGCGGACGGGCCATGCGCGCAATTCGCGATCACGCCATGGCGGCCGAAGCGATGGGCGTCGACAACCGCCATTACAAGTCGATGAGCTTCGGTGTCTCTGCGGCCTACACGGGTGTGGGCGGCGCGCTGTCGGCGATTGCCGTGCAGTTTGTCTCGCCGGATTCGTTCACGCTGTTCCTGTCCATTTCCCTGCTGGTCGGAATCGTTGTTGGCGGCGTCGGAACGCTGTGGGGCGCTTTCTTTGGCGCTGCATTCATCATGTTTGTTCCGAACCTGGCGGAGAAGGTTTCCAAGGCTGCACCCTGGGCGGTTTACGGCGTGGTGCTGATCGCCATCATGTTTGCCATGCCCGGCGGTGTGATGGGTCTGCTGCGCAAGATTCGGGAGCGCCGCAGCCAGCGTCCGGGTTAACACCCGACACGGGCGCGGCAATATCGTCAGTTCCGACGATGCTGTGTTTTTCGAGCCTGCCTACCATTGCCGTGAGCTTTCCGAATGTTTCGGATATTCGCGGTGAGTCGTTCGCTTCATAAATCAAAGGAGATACTTCATGGTCAAATTCTTCGATGCCGGTCTGCGGCACTCTTTCAAGCTCGGTGTCGGTCTGCTGTTGGCGGCCACCTTGCCGCTCTGCGTTCATGCGCAAAAAAAATATGATCCGGGGGCCAGCGACACCGAGATCAAACTTGGTAATCTGACACCGTATTCCGGACCTGCCTCTGCCTATGGCGCTTGCGGCAAGGCCATGGCCGCCTATTTTTCCAGGCTCAACGCCAACGGCGGCATCAACGGTCGCAAGATCAACTTCATGACGGCAGACGACGCCTATAACCCGGCCATTTCGGTGGAGCAAACGCGCAAGCTGGTCGAGCAGGACGAGGTGCTGCTGATGTTTGCCTCACTGGGTACCTCGCACAACATGGCGGTGCAGCGCTACCTCAACGCCAAAAAGATTCCGCAGCTGTTCGTCAACACGGGCGCCACGCGCTTCGGCGACCCCAAGGCCTTCCCCTGGACCATGGGCTGGCAGCCGACCTATCAGGCTGAAGGTCAACTCTATGCACGGCACATCATGACCACCAAGCCCAACGCCAAGATCGCGGTGCTGATGCAAAACGACGATTTCGGCAAGGACTACATGAAGGGCCTGAACGATGGCTTGGGTGAAAATGGCAAGCGCCTGATCGTGCAATATCTGACACACGAGGTGACCGACCCGACCATCGACAGTCAGATGGTGACATTCAAGGCATCGGGCGCAGATGTGTTCGTGATCATCACCACGCCGAAGTTCGCGGCCCAGGCGCTGCGCAAATCGGCCGAGATCGGCTGGAAGCCTACCCAGTACCTGGTCAGTGTCTCGCAATCGGCCAGTGCCGTGCTCAAACCCGCCGGTTTCGAGAATGCCGTCGGCGTGATCTCCTCGACCTACCTGCTCAGCCCGTCGGATCCGGCAGCCGCTGGCAACAAGGATGTGGCCGAGTATCTGGCGACGATGAAGCAGTATTTCCCGGGCGGCGATCCGGAAGACACGCTCAACTCGATCGGCTACTCCGTGGCCGCCACCATGGCGCAGGTATTGCGCCAGGCCGGCGACAACCTGACGCGCGAGAACATCATGAAGCAGGCGGCCAGCCTCCAGTTCACGCCACCCATGCTGTACCCCGGCATTGACGTCAAAACATCCGCCGATGACTTCTTCCCGATTGAGAAGAAGGTGCTGCAACGTTTCAACGGCAAGGCTTACGAAGTCATCAGTTCGACAGGCAGCTAAGGAAGATAAAACATGCACGGCTTGATGCAGGACCGCCCGCTGTTGATTTCATCGCTGATTGAACACGCGGCAAGGTTTCACCCCAACACCGAAATTGTTTCGCGCCTTCCAGAAGGCCAATTGCACCGGACCAACTGGGGTGCATTGCGTGATCGCAGCAAGCAGATAGCCAATGCCCTCAAGTCTTTGGGCATCCAGCCGGGCGAACGCGTTGGCACACTGGCGTGGAATTCACACCGCCATCTGGCCTTGTATTACGGCGTTGCGGGCAGCGGCGCGGTGTTGCACACCGTCAACCCGCGTTTGTTCCCGGAACAGATCGACTACATCATCAACCATGCTGAAGACCAGATCCTGTTCTTTGACATCACGTTTGCGCCCCTGGTCGCGCAGTTGGCGCCGCTGCTCAAGACCGTGAAGGCGTTCATCGCCATGACGGATCGTACGCACATGCCCGACATCCATGTGCCGAACCTGTTGTGCTACGAAGAACTGCTCAACAAGCAAAGCACGGACTACAGCTGGCCGGAATTCGACGAGCGTTCGGCTTCGTCGCTGTGCTACACCTCGGGCACTACCGGCAACCCGAAGGGCGTGCTGTACTCGCATCGTTCCACCGTGCTGCACACGCTGATGGAACTGGCACCCGATACCTTTGGCGTCAGTTCAAATGAAACCCTGCTGTTGATCGTTCCCATGTTCCACGCCAACGCCTGGGGCATGCCCTACGCCGCCGCCATGGTGGGTGCCAAGCTCGTTTTTCCCGGCCCCCATCTGGACGGCAAGAGCGTTTACGAGCTGATGCGCGATGAGCGCGTCACCTTCTCGCAGGGTGTGCCCACGGTCTGGCTGATCCTGTTCCAGTACCTCGACGCCAACCGCGACCTCGACCCGCGCCAACTGGGCGTCAAGCGGGTCGGCATTGGCGGTGCCGCCGTGTCGCGCGCCATGCTGGAGCGCTTCGAAAATGATTTCGGCGCCGAGGTGGTGCAGGGCTGGGGCATGACCGAGACCAGTCCCATTGGCGTGATCAGCAAGCTGCTGCTCAAGCATGCCGACGTCCCGCACGAAGACCTGGTCAAGGTCAAGCTCAAGCAGGGTCGGGGCGTCTGGGGTGTCGACCTGAAGATCGTCGATGCGCAGGGCTGCGTTCTGCCCTGGGATGGCGTGGCCTTCGGGCACCTGCTGGTGCGCGGCCCCTGGATTGCCAGCGGCTACTTCCGGGACGAGGGCGGCGCCGTGCTCGATGCCGATGGCTTCTTTCCGACCGGCGATGTGGCCACCATCGACCCCGACGGCTACCTGCAGCTGGTGGACCGGGCCAAGGACGTGATCAAGTCCGGTGGCGAGTGGATTTCGTCGATCGATGTCGAAAACGCCGCCATGTCCCATCCGGCGGTTGCCGAGGCTGCCGTCATCGGTGTGGCCCATCCCAAGTGGCAGGAGCGTCCCCTGCTGGTGGTCATCAAGCGCCCTGGTGTCAAAGTCGAGGGCAAGGATATTCTGGAGCACTTGAGCCAGCGCGTCGCCAAGTGGTGGTTGCCTGACGACGTGGTGTTTGTCGATAGCCTGCCGCACACGGCAACCGGCAAATTGCTCAAGACCAGCCTGCGTCAGCAGTTCCGGGATTACAAGCTGCCCGGCACCAGTTGATCCTGCCGTTGATGACAGCAGCATCCACACCGGCAACGTTCGACGTCCGAGGTCTGGAAATATTCCTGCACCGCAACGTGCCGGACCTGGCGGGCAGCATGCGACTGCAGCGCATTGGTGGCGGCCAGTCGAATCCAACCTACTTCGTTGACTTCGAGAACCGCCGCATGGTGTTGCGCAAAAAGCCCGATGGCGAGGTGCTGCCGTCGGCCCATGCGGTCGATCGCGAATATCGCGTCATGCGGGCCTTGGCCGCCAGCGCACTGCCGGTGCCACCCACCGTGCTGTACCACGCCGAGCCGGATGTGATCGGCACGCCGTTCTACCTAATGGACCGTGTCGAAGGACGGATCTTTGCCGACAACGCCTTGCCGGGCATGGCGCCGGCGGAGCGCCGTGCGATCTACCTTGCCATGGCAGCGACGATGGCGCTGCTGCACCGGGTCGACTGGCGCAGTGCGGGTCTGGGCGATTTCGGCAGGCCGGGGCAGTTCTTCCAGCGCCAGCTGCGGCGCTGGCAACAGCAGTGGGCCTTGTCGAAGACGCGCGAGAACCCGGCCATCGACGAACTGATGACCTGGCTGGGTGCGCACATGCCCGATAGCAACGAGACCACGCTGGCGCATGGTGACTTCAAGCTCAACAACCTGATGTTTCATCCGAGCGAGCCGCGCGTCGTGGCCGTGCTCGACTGGGAACTCTCGACGCTGGGTCACCCGCTGGCCGATGTCGCCTTCAACACGGTGCCTTGGCGCACTCTGCCCACCGAGTTTGGCGGCATTCGCGGTCTGGACCTGCAGGCGCTGGGCATCCCCACTGAACACGAGTACCTGGCGCATTACTACCGGTGCGCGAGCCGCAGTACCCAGGCGACACCCTTTCACTGGGCCTTTGCGCTGATGCGTTGGGCCGTGATCTTCGAGGGCATAGCGGCCCGCGCCCAGCGCGGCAACGCCGTTGCGGACAACGCCGCCGAAGTCGGCGCGCTCAGCATTGCCATGGCCCGGCGCGGGCTCGAAGCCATCAACACCGCTGTTCCCACCCTTTAACCGGAGCTCCCCCATGGATTTTCAATATTCCGAAGACAACCTGCAGATGCAGCGCACGCTGCGCCAGTTCATGGACCGCCATGTGCTGCCGCAAAACCAGGCGTGGTTGCGCCTGGCCGACAGCGGCGTTTACCCGACGGCGGTGATCGAGCCGCTCAAGCTGCTGGCCAAGGAGGCAGGCCTGTGGAACCTGTTCCTGCCCGGTCTGCGCGAGGGCGAACCCGGCACGCGCCTGACCAATATGGAATACGCGCCGCTGGCCGAGATCATGGGTCGCATTCCATGGGCAGCCGAGGTCTTCAACTGCAATGCGCCCGATACCGGCAACATGGAGTTGCTGCACCTGTTTGCGACCCCAGAGCAGCACGCGCGCTGGCTCAAGCCCATGCTTGACGGGGACATTCGTTCCTGCTTCGGTATGACCGAGCCCGATGTCGCTTCGTCCGACGCCACCAACATCCAGACCACGATTAAGCGCGAGGGCAATAAATACGTCATCAACGGCCGCAAATGGTTCACGACCGGTGCCATCCACCCCAACTGCAAGTTCGCCATCGTCATGGGCGTGTCCGACGAAAGCCCTGAGGCGCCGCGTCACAGCCGGCATTCCATGGTCATCGTGCCGATGGACACGCCGGGCTTCAAGATCGTGCGCAATGTACCCATCATGCACCACCATGCCCCCGAAGGGCACTGCGAGGTTACCTTCATCAATGCGCGAGTACCGGTGAGCAACCTGCTCGGCCAGGAGGGCGCCGGCTTTGCACTGGCCCAGGCGCGCCTGGGCCCGGGTCGTGTGCACCACTGCATGCGCAGCATCGGTCAGTGTGAGCTGGCGGTCGAGCTGATGTGCGAACGCGCACTGTCGCGCCGCGCCTTCGGCAAGCACCTGAGCGAATATGCCAACATCCAGGACTGGATCGGCTACTCGCGCGTCGAGATCGACCAGGCCCGGCTGCTCGTGCTGCGTGCTGCCTGGATCATGGACACCTTCGGCAACAAGGCTGCTCACATCGATGTCTCGGCCATCAAGCTGGTGGCGGCGCAACTGCAGACCCGTGTCGTTGACCGTGCCATGCAGGTCTTCGGTGCCATGGGCGTGACCCCTGACACGCCGCTGTCCTACCTCTGGTCCTGGGGCCGAGCCATGCGCTACTTCGACGGCCCCGACGAGGTGCACCTGCGCACGCTGGCCCGGGTCGAGCTGGCCAAGGCACGCGAAAACCTGGGTGCAACCGCCGCCTATTACAGCGCCAAGTGAGACCAGCGCGATGAGCTATCCCGATCAACCGGATGTTCAAAGCGCGGCCGTGCTGTGCTGGCGCGAAGGCGCCGTGGCGCAATTGCGCTTCAATCGCCCGCAGGCGCTCAATGCCATCGACGTGCGCATGGCAACAGAATTTCATGCCGCGTGCCAGGCCATCGCCAACGACCCGCTGGTGCGCGCGGTATGGGTGTCGGCCGAGGGGCGCGCCTTCATGGCGGGCGGTGATCTTTCAGCCATGCGATCGGACCCGCTGCCCGTGGCGCAGGCGCTGATCGCCGGCATGCACGGTGGCCTGCGGCTGCTGGCGGGTCTGCAGGCGCCGGTGGTGGCCAGTGTGCATGGCGCTGTGGCCGGCGGTGGCCTGGGCCTGATGCTGGGCTGCGATCTGGTGGTTGCCGCCGAAGGCACCCGCTTCGGGCTTGCCTACCCACTGATCGGTGCCAGTTGCGACTGTTCCACCTCCTGGGGTCTGCCGCGGCTGGTCGGTTTGCGCAAGGCACTGGAACTGGCCCTGCTGGCCGAGAACATTGACGCCGCCGAAGCGCTGCGTCTGGGCCTGGTTAACCGGGTTGTGCCGGCAGCCGATCTGGCTATGGAGACCGAGTGTCTGGTGCGCCGCCTGGCCGATGGCCCGACGCTGGCCTACGGGCACCTCAAGCGATTGCTGCGTGCCTCGTTGCAGAACGGGCTCGATGAACACCTGGATGCCGAGGCCGAGGGCTTCCTGGCCTGTGCACAGACCGGGGACTTCGCCGAAGGCGTCAGTGCCTTCCTGGACAAGCGTGTCGCTGTCTTTACAGGTCGCTGATTGTTTGCGTTTCACCGGCTCCATTCACCCAACGCCACCATGAAAACACGAGTCACGGAACTGCTTGGAACCCGCAACCCCATCATTCAGGGGGGCATGCAATGGATTGGCACTGCCGATCTCGTGGCTGCCGTCTCCAATGCGGGCGGACTGGGCGTGCTGACCAATCACCTGACCGGTGAAGGAAATTAATGACTCAGGTCAGCTGGAGCTGGCCCCGGGCAATGCCGTCACCACTGCCTGCAGTATCTCGTCCGACAACGCTGCGTCATCCACTGCGCGGGCCAGTATCAGCGCGCCCACAACGCTGGCGTAGGCCACCACGGCGCGCTCGCGCTTCACCGCTTTGATGCGCCCCGGCGCGAACGATGTGAACAGGTCCAGCATCGCGCGCGCGCCATCGGTCACGGCGCGGCGCAGGCTGCTGCCCTGGCGCGTTGCTTCGGCACCCAGCGACGCGATCACGCAACCCTCGCCCGGGTTGTCGCGGTGCTGCTTGCTCAGGTAGCCTTTCATCACCGCCGCCAGCGGGTTGCCGCTGGCGCGACCGCCGATCTTGCTCCACGTCTCAAGCGCGCTGTCAAACGAGCGTGAGCATGCCTCGGCCATTAGCTCTTCCTTGGAACCAAATTGCCCGTAGAAACCGCCGTGTGTCAAACCCGCGCTTTTCATCAAATCGGCCACGCCAATGCCGTCAAAGCCGCGCTCGCGGAACAGGCGCGCGGCGACATCGAGCACGCGGTCGCGGTTCTGGATGGCTTGTTCCCGTGTCACTTTCATGGTTCTTCTCCGGTAGGTCTTGATATTTTAATGATGTTCATCATATAATTCAATAATTACGATCATCATGTAACAGTATCAACCATGAAGCCAATCATCGTCGAGTAAGTCCATTCACTTTATTAACCCTTTCCTCAACCCATCAAGGAGCATCACCATGCAAATCAAAAACTCTGTCGTCCTCGTCACTGGGGCCAAGCGCGGCCTGGGCCAGGCCTTTGTCAACGCGTTGCTGCAAGCGGGCGCAGCCAGGATCTACGCCGCCGCGCGTGACCCCGGCAGCATCACGCTGCAAGGCGTCGTGCCGATTCAATTGGACGTGACCAACGCGTCCGACATTGCCGCCGCAACCGCGCGTTGCACCGACCTGACGCTGCTAATCAACAACGCCGGCATAGGGCGCGGCTCGTCGTTTTTGGCGGCAGGCAGCGCGGACGCCGCCCGTGCCGAGCTGGAGACCAACTTCTTTGGCCCACTGGCGCTCAGCCTGGCCTTTGCGCCCATCTTGAAAGCCAACGGTGGCGGCGCCATCGTCAACGTGCTGTCGGTGCTGAGCTGGCTCAACATCAACGCCGCAGCCACCTACAGCGCGTCAAAATCCGCCGCCTGGTCGCTCACCAACGGCTTGCGCGGGGAACTGCGCCCTCAGGGCACCCAGGTAATGGGCGTACATGTGGGTTTTATGGATACCGACATGGCCCGCGGAGTTCCAGGCCCCAAGGTCGACCCGCTTGACGTGGCGCACCAGACATTGACCGCACTGGAAGCGGGCAAGGACGAAGTGCTGGCCGATGATTTGAGCCGCAATGTGAAACACGGACTATCGGCTGGCGTGTATTTGGGCCAGGTTGGCTGAATTGCGCACGACAGCAGCTTCGCGGCATTCCCGTCCTCTTGAAGCTACGACCTGCTGACGGGCGCTAGCGTGTTGGTCCCATCACATCGAATACAAAACAAGTCGTAGTTGCGTGTGCATAGAGTCGACCTTCAGCGTCAAGAATCTTTGCCTCTGCAGTGGCGATCTGCTTTCCGCTGTGAATCACATTTGCCACGGCACGCAATGGCCCGGTCTTGTGTGAAGCCGCACGAACAATATTGATGCTGAGTTCCGCGGTGGTGTAAGCACGACCTGCAGGTAGCTTTGACTGCACAGCGCAGCCCAAGGCAGAATCAAGCAAGGTTGAATACCACCCCCCATGCACAGTTCCCATCGGGTTGTAGTAGCGAAGATGCGGCACCCCTTGAAAGACGGCATGGCCGTCTCCGACTTCCATCAAATCAAAGTCGAGGGTTTCGTTCATGTGGGGATGGGGCAATTCCCCTGACATCATGCCCTCCAGGATTTGCCGTCCAGTCTTTCCAGCGAGCTGGTCCATGGACGCCACTCCTGGCTTTCCTCCGCTATCGTGCATTCGTTGTCTCGCTTGGATCTGGTGGGTCGCCCAGTCATTTGCGTTGTCCTTGATCGACATTATTTCTCCATTTGATTGCATATGCAATGATTGTAGCTACAATCTATGCATGAACACAAGCCCAGTCACTGTCGATCGCCCGCAGGGGTGCACCAATCTCAAGTTGCGCCAGTTCATGCGCCGTGTCGCACAGCACTACGACGCCGAGATGAGCAAGGTGGGTCTCAAGACCACCCAGTACTCGCTTCTGTCGTACATAGAGAAACTCGGCCCCATCCGCCCAGTGGACCTTGCGGCAAGCATCAAGATGGAAGCGTCCACCCTCACTCGCAATCTCAAACCTCTGGTGGATGCGGGTTGGGTAACGGTTTCGGCGGGTGTCGATGCCCGTAGCCGACTTGTGACCGTTTCTGATGCAGGTCGTGTCAAGCGCAATGAGGCGAAACGTCGGTGGCGAGCGGCTCAGGAGGGCATTAATCGCATTCTTGGCCCTGGCAAGGTTGCGGCACTTCATGCATTGATCGACAGTTCCATGGACATGCTTGCACCAGTGGCCACCAAGGCCAGCGGTGATGAGTGAGCTCAGACCACGACCATCACACAGGAGCTAGTTTGAGCCAATTCCTTGCACCCTCGATAGCCTCAAGCGCTCAAGCTTCTGGCCCAATCAGCCCGGAATCTCTTCTGACCGGTCCGATCCTGCCCAAGTTGTTGCGATTTGCTCTGCCCAACATGGGAGCAATGCTGGCTACTGCACTTGCTGCAATTGCAGAGACCAGCTATGTCGGCAGTTTTGGATCCCCCGCGCTGGCGGGAATGGCGTTGGTATTCCCGTTTGTGATGCTTCAGATGATGTTGTCGGCTGGAGCCATGGGAGGCGGCGTGTCGTCGGCAGTTAGTCGAGCCCTCGGCGCCGGAGACGCAGCTCGGGCCAACGCATTGGCAGTCCATGCCTTATGGATAGGAATAGCAGCGGGCACCGTCTACATGATGTTGATGCTCGCGCTCGGGCCGCTGATGCTATCGGGCTTGGGCGGCAAAGGCGAAGCTCTGTCACAGGCCGAAGCCTATTCTGAAGTTGCGTTCCTTGGATCGGTGTTCGTATGGATCGTGAACACGTTGGCATCAGTGATACGCGGCTCTGGCAACATGAAGGTTCCCTCGGCGACATTGTTTGCCGTAGCTTTGGCTCAAGTCGTTTTGGGCGGTGCTCTGGGCTTGGGTTGGGGGCCGTTGCCGCAACTGGGCATGCGGGGCGTTGCTGCAGGCGGCGTTTTGGCCTATGGGGCTGGAGCACTGTTCTTGTGGTTTCACTTGGTGTCGGGGCGCGCCAAGGTTACTCTGAATATTCGACGCACACCGATTCAGCTTAAGCAACTCAATGACATTCTTCGCGTCGGCGCTGTGGCGTGCATTTCGCCGTTTCAGTCGGTACTGACCATCTTGGTTTTGACCCGGTTGGTCGCTGGATTTGGTACCAATGCGTTGGCAGGTTATGGCATCGGTACCCGCCTTGAGTTCCTTCTTGTACCGATCGCATTCGCTGTGGGTGTCGCATCCGTCCCCTTGGTCGGGATGGCTATGGGTGCCGGGAAGATCGCAAGAGCCCGACGTGCTGCCTGGACGGCTGCGGCTGTGGCCACTGTCATTCTTGGGGTCTTGGGTATGGTGGTGACCTTGGCCCCTGATCTATGGACTCAGTTGTACTCCCGGGACGAATCCGTTATGCAGTCAGCCAGGAGTTACTTCCTATGGGCAGGTCCTTGCTACGGCTTGTTTGGTCTGGGCTTATCGCTTTACTTCTCGTCGCTCGGCGCAGGCAAGGCCATTGGCCCAGTTCTGGCGGGAACCTTGCGCCTTTTGATTGTGGCTGCGGGCGGCGTGTTGCTGGCGTATTGGAACGCCCCTGCGTGGATGATCTTTGCATTGGTCGGCGCTGGCATGGCCGCCTATGGACTGAGCTCGGTACTCATCGTCAAGTACACCCCTTGGGGCGATGAGCGCTAAAGAGAGACAACTCTCTGACAGTCTGCTTCAGCTTCCCAGACAGTAGGCGCGAATGGCTCGTCCTGACTTTGCTCAATGGCTCCTTGGGGCACTTTGCGGGTCGCCACGAACTGCTTCTGAACGGTGTTGAGCTGGACCACTGGAAAGCCGACTGTCGTGTGCGCCCGGTTAGTGTCTTCCTCTGCCTGATGGCCGCGCGCCTCCAGCGTCAGGTCATGAGCGCAATGACTCACGCGTCAGCGCGCAACCCCAGCATGGCGCGCGCCTCGACCGGACTGGCAATGGAACGCCCCGCCTTGCGTGCGCAGTCGGCCAGCGCTTCGATCAGGACGCCGTTGCCGCTGGCCTTGTCACCATTGGGCAAATAAAACGTGTCTTCGAGACCGGTGCGCAGCATGCCACCGAGTTCGGCTGTCTTCTGGTGCACCGGCCAGATTTCGCTGCGCCCGATCAGGGTCGCCTGCCAGACACTGCCCTGTGCCATCCAGCGCGGAATCAGCGCCAGCAGATCGGCGTCACACGGCATGCCGGAAGCGACCCCCATCACCAGGTTGTATTCGGCGCGGCCCATGTCGGCTTTGAGCATGCCGCTCTTGAGAAACATGCCGACCGAGCGCACGATGCCGACATCAAAGCACTCGAACTCGGGGTGCACATGGCAGGCCTGCATCACGTCCAGAAACTGCTGCAC
>CAIWNX010000008.1 GCA_903914175.1 uncultured beta proteobacterium
CCACGATTTAACTGTCAGTCAAATCAACCACTTACAGCGCATCGCTAGTGAAACACATTATAGGGGTCAATCCCGATCCCCACCTGCCCCAGGTAAAAACAGTGCGCGTGGACGAAGAGGATGCAGGCCAACGCCTGGATAATTTTCTGCTGCGCCAGCTCAAGGGCGTGCCCAAAACCCATGTCTACCGCATCATCCGCAGTGGTGAGGTGCGGGTCAACAAGGGCCGTGCCGCTGCTGATACCCGGATCGCCGCGGGTGACCTGGTTCGTCTGCCGCCGCTGCGGGTGTCCGAGCGTGCGGCTGAAAAGACGCAGGCCATGGCGGACCAGGTGGCCCGCGGTGCGCCGGCGCGTGAATTTACGATTCTTCTGGAAGACGAGCATCTGCTGGCCATCGACAAACCGGCCGGCGTCGCCGTGCATGGCGGCTCCGGCGTGAGTTTTGGCGTGATCGAGCAGTTGCGCATGGCGCGACCACAGGCGAGGTTTCTGGAACTGGTGCACCGCCTGGACCGCGACACCAGCGGCATCCTGCTGGTTGCCAAGAAGCGCAGCGCCTTGAAGCATTTGCAGGACCAGTTTCGCGAGCGCGAAACCGGCAAGACTTATCTGGCGCTGGTAGCAGGGCGCTGGCCGGCCAACAAGAAGGTGCTCGACAAACCGCTGCACAAATACTTGTTGCCCGACGGCGAGCGGCGCGTCAAGGTGGTCGCTAAGGACGATCCGGACGGCATGCCTTCGGTCACCCTGGTCAAGGTGGCGCAGCGGTTGACCGGCGCACCGACATTGGCGCCGGGCAGCTCGCTGGAGCTCAGCCTGCTCGAAGTCACCCTGAAGACCGGGCGCACGCACCAGATCCGTGTCCATGTTGCCAGCGAAGGCCATCCGATTCTGGGCGATGACAAGTACGGCGATTTTGAATTGAACAAGGCGCTGCAGCGGATGGCTGGCGCGTCGGCCCTGAAGCGGATGTTTCTGCATGCTTGGCGCTTGCAGTTTAATCATCCAGTCAGCGCTGAACGCGTTGAACTGCTGAGTCCATTGCCTCCCGAACTGGAAAATTTTCTTACCCATGCTGCACCCTCCACGCACTGACATGACAAGTTCCCGACAATTTGACCTGATCGCCTTCGACTGGGATGGCACCCTGTTTGATTCAACGGCGCTCATCACGCGCTGCATTCAGGAGGCGGTGTGCGACGTCGGTGGCGCGATGCCCAGCGAGCGCGACGCGTCCTACGTCATCGGCATGGGCTTGATGCAGGCGCTGGCCCACGCCGCACCGGATGTGCCGGTGGAACGCTACCCCGAACTCGGCGCCCGCTATCGCCATCATTACATCGCCCACAAGAACGACATCAGCTTGTTTAACGGCGTCTTGCCCATGCTCACCGAACTCAAATCGCGTCAGCACTGGTTGACGGTTGCCACCGGCAAGAGCCGCCAGGGGCTCGATGACGTATTGCAGGCGGTGGAACTGGTGAGCATGTTTGACGGCTCGCGCACGGCTGATGAGACAGCGGGCAAACCGCATCCGCGCATGCTGCTGGAACTGATGAGCGAGTTTGGTGTCAAGCCTGAGCGCACGCTGATGATTGGCGACACCACGCACGACCTGCAGATGGCGCTTAACGCGGGTTGTCAGAGCGTGGGGGTTAGCTACGGCGCCCATGAGCCTGATGCCTTCCACGCGCTCAAGCCCCGGTTCATCGCCCATACGGTGCGCGAACTGCACGACTGGTTGTTGAACAATGCCTGAGCGGAGCGTTGCGACCATGACAGAAACCGTCCCCCTGTGTGATTCGGCCGATCTGATTGACAGCGCAGAAGCCGTTGCCTTTGAAGTCCACTACGGCGGGCGTGATTGCAGCGCCTTTGCCATTCGTTTCCAGGGCCAGGTGCATGCCTACCTGAACCGTTGTGCCCACGTGCCGATGGAAATGGATTTTGTGCCGAATCGCTTTTTTGACGCCTCCGGCCAGTGGTTGATCTGTGCCACACACGGCGCCATGTACCAGCCGCAGACCGGGGCCTGCCGCAGTGGCCCGTGCCGCGGCGGTTTGACCAAGATTGAGGTGTCGGAGCGGAATGGGCTCGTGCACTGGCATACTGGCGCCAACCTGACACCTACCAAGAACTGAAATGAACGATCCCGAGATTGAGGCGCAGGCGCCCGCTAACCCGCAAGCTGATGTGACGCCGGAGCAGCCTGCTGCAACTGACAGCGGCGCCACAAAACAGGGCGTCAAAGTGTCGTCCTCGGACGGCCATCGCTGGGAGCGCGAAACGCTGGAGAAACTCGCTTTTGCTTCGCTGCACGAGCAAAGGCTGGCGCGGCGCTGGCGTAATTTCTTCCGTTTCACCTGGCTGGCGATCATTGTGATCGTGGTCTGGATTGGGATCAGTCACAACGGACCGAGCAAGGATGGTTCGATGCCGCACACGGCCGTGGTCGAGATCCGGGGTGAAATCGCATCCGGTGGCGAGGCCAGCGCCGAGGCAACCGTCGCGGCCTTGCGCAGCGCGTTTGAAGATGAAGGCGCACAGGCGGTCGTCTTGCTGATCAATTCGCCGGGCGGCAGTCCGGTGCAGGCGGGCATCATCAATGACGAGATCCTGCGGCTCAAAGCCTTGCACAAGAAGCCGGTTTATGCCGTGGTGGAGGAAACCTGTGCTTCAGCCGCCTATTACATTGCAGTGGCAGCCGACAAAATCTTCGTTGACAAGGCCAGCATCGTCGGCAGCATTGGTGTGCTGATGGACGGATTCGGTTTTACCGGGCTGATGGACAAGCTCGGTGTCGAGCGTCGTCTCATGACAGCAGGGGAGAACAAGGGTTTTCTCGATCCTTTCAGCCCGCAGACCGAGAAGCAGCGCGTTTTTGCGCAAACCATGCTCGATCAAATCCATCGCCAGTTCATCAGCGTGGTCAAGGCCGGGCGCGGCAACCGGCTGAAGGAAACGCCGGAAACCTTCAGCGGCCTGTTCTGGAGCGGTCAGCAGGCGATCGAGCTTGGCTTGGCCGACCAGTTGGGCAGTCTTGATTTTGTGGCGCGCGAAATCGTCAAGGCCGAAGAAATCATTGATTACACGCGCCGTGAAAACGTGGCTGAGCGTTTGGCCAAGCGCTTCGGCGCCGCCATTGGCGAGGGCTCGGTGCGCGCCATGCGCTCGGCGACGCAACTGCGCTGATCGGTTTCAGCGTCCCAAGGCAAATACAGCTGGTGTTGCGTTGTCCAGCGGCGAGGTCTTCTGGCGCCAGTTTTTCGCACTGTCGCTAGCGCAAATGGCCCGGCTCAGGGTCAATCCACTGCAAATCGCAAGCCGGGTGTTGTGCTGCAGGGTTTGCAGCAGGGTCTGCAGCATGGCGGCATTGCGATAGGGCGTTTCAATAAAGAGCTGGGTTTGCCCGGTTCGCAGGGCCAGGGCCTCGAGTTCGCGAATGCGCTGAGCGCGCTCCGTTGCATCCTGTGGCAGGTAGCCGACAAACGCAAAATTCTGGCCATTGAGTCCGCTGGCGGCCAAGGCCAGCAGCAGGGATACCGGTCCGGTCAGTGGCACGACCTTAAGACCAAGTTCATGGGCCGCACGCACCACCGACGAGCCCGGGTCTGCAACGGCTGGCATGCCGGCTTCGCTCATCAGCCCGATGTCGTTCCCGGCCAGGGCTGGCTGCAGCAGGGGGCGCGCATCGAAGTTGCCCTGGTGATCGCCTTTCTTGTGCACTTCACGCGGCAGTTCCTGGATGTGCAGCGCTTGCAGCGCGTGCCGTAACGGAATCACTTTATTGACGCGGTTCAGGTAGGCTCGGGCCGATCTGGCGTTTTCGCAGACCCAGTGTTCCAGTTGCGCAGCCACAGTCAGTGTTCCCAGGGGAAGGCTGTCCTGCAGATCGGTTTGCGCATCGCAGCCGAAATCAAGTGGCGCCGGAACGAGGTAAAGACGACCCTTCGGATTGGGTGAAATGCTTGTCATGGTCAGAGAACCTTGACGCCGGCAGCGCGGATCATGCGGCAGGTGCGGATCAGCGGCAGACCGACCAGGGCACTCGGGTCGTCGTTTTCGATCGATTCCAGCAAGGCAATGCCCAGGCCTTCGCTCTTGGCACTGCCGGCACAGTCGTACGGTGTCTCAGCCAGCAAATAGGTTTCGATCTCGTCGTCACTTAGGTCGCGAAACAGCACTTTGACCTGGGCCAGGTCCATTTGTGCAAAGCCGGTTTCATGACAGACCACCGCAACAGCCGTCTGGAAAATGACCGCTTGGCCGCGCATTTGCCGTAATTGGACCGTGGCGCGGGCGTGGGTGCCGGGCTTGCCCAGGGTTTTGCCGTCCAGGTCGGCCACCTGATCTGATCCGATGACGACGCAATCGGGAAACTGGGCTGCCACTGCACGGGCCTTGGCCATTGCCAGGCGACAGGCCAACTGCTTCGGTGTTTCTCCGGCGTGCGGTGTCTCGTCCACATCCGGCGCGGCCACTTCAAACGGGACGCGCAGGCGAGCCAGCAATTCGCGACGGTAGGGCGAAGTCGAGCCGAGGATGAGTTTTCGGTAAGTAGGTGCGGGCATGGCGTCATTCTCTTACACTGCGGGCATGAAACAAGAGATTCTCCCGGCGCACTTGGATGTGAAGGCCTTTGCAAACGGCGCGCGTACCCTGAATGGCCACAGTGCGCTATCGAAATTTGAGCGTCTGATGCAGGAAACGCAAGGGCTGGGCGCTGAAAATGTTCTTGACTGGGGGGCCCAGGGTGAGCTTCGTGTGGATGAGTCCGGTGCCGAGCAGGTCTGGCTGCATTTGACGGTCAACGCCTGCCTGCCTTTGACTTGCCAACGTTGCTTGACGCCGGCTGACATCCCCGTGACGGTGAAGCAGTCTTTCCGCTTTTGCGAAAGCGAGGAGGCCGCTGCCGCCGAGGATGCCGAAACGGAGGAGGACCTGCTGGTTCTGAGTGCAATCTTCAGCCTGACCGAGTTAATTGAGGATGAAGTGCTGATGGCCTTGCCCCTGGTGCCACGCCATGAGACTTGCCCGGTTGCCGTCAAGTTGGCCGTGGCCGACCCCGGCTTTGAGGCAGCTTTGCTGGAAAAGACGCAGCCCTTTGCTGCTTTGGCGCAGCTCAAAAGCCGGTCGGCAGACTAGGGCGAAGACTTGTTCTATAATCCAACGCTTCGCGCTGGCTGTAGTCGCCGCGTTTTTCACCAACCCGAGGCATTGCAAGAAGTGCAGTGCCCATGCTTAGGAGCGGACCATGGCCGTCCAACAGAATAAAAAGTCACCTTCCAAGCGCGGTATGCACCGTTCGCACAATGCGCTGGTCGTGCCCGGTATTGCGGTTGAGCCCACCACGGGAGAAACCCATTTGCGTCACCATATCAGCCCAACCGGCTTTTACCGTGGCCGCAAGGTGCTCAAGACCAAGTCTGAAGCCTGATCGTCTGAATCAAGCCAAGGCCCGAGGCTACCGTGTTTGTAGCATCGGGCCTTGTCGTTTATGCGGCCGCTAACCCTTGTCGGTTTCCCGGTCACACCAAGCTCCCATGATTACCATTGCCGTTGACTGTATGGGCGGTGATCACGGTCCGTCCGTGACCCTACCTGCCTGCCGGAATTTTCTGGATCAGCACCCTGAGGCGCAGTTGTTGCTGGTTGGGTTGGCCGATAGCTTGAGTGGATTTGCTCACGCGCGTGCCAGGGCCATCGCTGCGACCGAAGTGGTTGGCATGGATGACTCGCTGGAGGTCGCGCTGCGCCGCAAGAAGGATTCTTCGATGCGCGTAGCGATCCAGCAGGTCAAGGACGGCGCTGCGCAAGCGGCGGTGTCTGCCGGCAATACCGCTGCCTTGATGGCGATATCGCGTTATGTGCTCAAGACCCTCGACGGTATTGACCGCCCCGCCATTGCCGGACAGGTACCAAATGCAAAAGGGGGCGGTACCACGGTGCTGGACATGGGGGCCAATGTGGATTGCTCGGCTGAGAATTTGCTGCAATTTGCCATGATGGGTTCG
Source organism: uncultured beta proteobacterium (assembly GCA_903914175.1). Lineage (GTDB taxonomy): Bacteria > Pseudomonadota > Gammaproteobacteria > Burkholderiales > Burkholderiaceae_C > Rhodoferax. The sequence goes on from CAIWNX010000008.1 coordinate 6,017, forward strand.
GCCCTGGTGTCAGTCTTGAGCGGTAACGACAACCCGACGGTGGGTTTGCTTAACATCGGCGAAGAAGCCATCAAGGGCAACGAGGTCATCAAGAAGGCGGGGGAACTGTTGCGGGCAGCCTCGGCAGCAGGCGACTTTAATTTCTACGGCAATGTTGAGGGTAATGACATTTTCAAGGGAACGGCCGATATTGTGGTGTGCGACGGCTTTGTCGGCAATGCGGTTCTGAAAGCCAGCGAAGGCCTGGCGACCATGATTGTGAACTTCCTGAAGACCGAATTTTCTCGCAACGTCTTTACAAAGTTTTCCGCCCTTTGCGCCTATCCGGTGATCGCTGCGCTCAAGAAACGCATGGACCATCGTCGCTACAACGGCGGCGCCTTGCTTGGCTTGCGGGGTCTGGTCTTCAAGAGCCATGGCTCAGCCGATGAGATGGCGTTTGAATATGCTTTGGCACGTGCCTATGATGCGGCGCGCAACAATCTGCTGGACCGGGTCAAGGTCCGGATTTCTCATGCAGCGCCTCTTTTGGCTAATATTGCACCCTCGCAGGCACGCGACGAGGTCGCACTTTCTTGATCAATGAGACTTTATTCACGCATCACCGGTACTGGAAGCTGTCTTCCGTCGCGTCGATTAACCAACGCTGATCTGGCGGATGAGTTAGCGACCAGCGGCGTCGTGACGACGGACGATTGGATTGTCGAGCGAACGGGTATTCGGGCGCGCCATTTCGCTGCCGCCGATGTTTGCAGTAGCGATCTCGGCGTTGAAGCGGCGCAGCAGGCCTTGCAAGCGGCCAAACTCCTGGCCTCGGACATTGATCTGATCATCGTTGCAACCTCGACGCCGGACATGGTGTTCCCATCGACCGCCTGCATTCTGCAAAACAAGTTAGGCGCCCATGGTTGCGCCGCGTTTGACGTGCAGGCCGTTTGCAGCGGCTTTATTTATGCCCTGACCATTGCCGATGCCATGATCAAGGCCGGTTCTGCTACCAAAGCACTGGTGATCGGCGCCGAAGTGTTTTCGCGTTTGCTTGATTTCAAGGATCGCACCACCTGTGTGCTGTTTGGCGATGGTGCTGGCGCCGTGGTGCTGGAGGCATCCCGCACCCCGGGAATTCTGGCCAGCGATCTGCACGCCGACGGCAAGCACGTTGGCATTTTGTGCGTGCCGGGCCATGTGTCAGGCGGCAAGGTGCTGGGCGATCCCCTGCTGAAAATGGATGGCAAGGCCGTCTTCAAACTGGCCGTTGGCGTGCTCGATGAAGCCGCCCGTGCGGTGTTGGCCAAGGCGGGCAAGGTGGCAGCGGATATCGACTGGCTGATTCCACACCAGGCCAATATCCGCATCATGCAAGGGGCGGCCAGGAAGCTCAAACTGCCGATGGACAAGGTCATCGTGACGGTGGATCAACACGGCAATACCTCGGCAGCTTCGATCCCGCTGGCGCTCGACAGTGGCATTCGCAGCGGCAAGATAAAACCTGGGGAACTCCTGATGCTCGAAGGCGTTGGTGGCGGTTTTACCTGGGGTGCCGTGCTGCTGAACCTTTAGGTCACGGTGACGGTAGACACGGTCGCCTTGTTTCAAACGAAATTTTGACAAAGACAACATGACATCTTTTGCATTTGTGTTCCCGGGGCAAGGCTCCCAGTCGGTCGGCATGCTCGACGCCTGGGGCGATCATCCGGTGGTGCTGGAGACGCTGCAGGAAGCGTCGGATGCATTGGGCGAAGACATCGCACTGCTCATCCGTCAGGGACCCAAGGAGGCGTTGGCGTTGACCACGAACACCCAGCCCGTCATGTTGGTGGCGGCGATTGCGAGTTACCGGGCATGGCTGGCTGAAGGCGGCGCGCTACCCGCTGCGGTGGCCGGACATTCACTGGGCGAGTACACGGCGCTGGTGGCTGCGGGCGTGCTGACGCTGTCGCAAGCGGCGCCGCTGGTGCGTTTCAGGGCGCAGGCGATGCAGGAGGCGGTTCCGGTAGGGGTCGGCGCCATGGCCGCCATTCTGGGCATGGAAGCAAAAAAAGTCAGTGCCGGATGCGCAGAGGTCACGGCCGAGTTCGGTGCGGGATCAAACGAAGTGGTGGAGGCGGTCAACTTCAACGACCCGATGCAGACCGTGATTGCCGGCAGCAAGGCGGCTGTGGAAAGAGCCTGTATCGTGTTGAAGGCCAACGGCGCCAAGCGTGCCTTGCCGCTGCCCGTATCGGCGCCGTTCCATAGCAGTTTGATGCGACCGGCTGCCGAAAAACTTCGGCAAAAGCTCGAAACCATCGTGTTTTTGCCGCCTCAAATCGTTGTTGTGAATAATGTTGATGTGGCAGCCGAGGTGGATGCGGACCGGATTCGCGATGCGCTGTATCGGCAGGCCTTCGGGCCGGTGCGCTGGGTTGAGTGTGTGCAGGCCCTGAAGGCGCGCGGCCTCAGCACCGTGGTCGAATGTGGGCCCGGCAAGGTGCTGGCTGGCATGGTCAAGCGCATTGATGCTGAAATGAATGGCTTGGCACTGTTTGACCCGGCGACGCTGGCAGAGATCAAGGGACTTCTGGCATGATTCGTTTCCATCCGATGGGCACAGTGCCGGACACACAGGGTGGCAACAGGGGAGGTTGTTGATGCACGATGACAAGTTTGCAGGCCAGGTAGCCCTGGTGACGGGCGCCTCGCGTGGTATTGGCGCGGCCATTGCCCTGACCTTGGCAGAACAGGGTTTGAAGGTTGTCGGCACTGCGACCACCGATGATGGCGCCGCCCGGATCGGGGCGATGCTGGCGGCTTTCCCAGGATGCGCCGGCAAGAATTTGAATGTGAATGATGCCGCCGCAGCGGAAACATTGATTGGTGAGATTGTCAAGGAACATGGCGGTTTGCAGGTGCTGGTCAACAATGCCGGCATTACCCGCGATAACTTGGCGATGCGGATGAAGGACGAGGAATGGGATGCCGTGCTCGACACCAACCTCAAGGCTGTTTTCCGGATGAGTCGCGCTGTCATGCGCACCATGATGAAGCAGCGCTATGGCCGCATCATCAGCATCACGTCCGTTGTTGGCGCGCTGGGTAATCCGGGACAGGCCAACTATGCGGCTGCGAAGGCTGGCGTTGCGGGCATGACCCGGGCCTTGGCGCGTGAACTGGGATCGCGCAACATCACGGTCAATTGCGTGGCGCCTGGATTTATTGAAACCGACATGACCGCCAGTTTGCCGGAAGAACAACAAAAAGCCTTGTTGAGTCAGATTCCACTGGGGCATCTTGGCAAGCCTTCTGATATTGCACATGCGGTGGCCTACCTGGCCTCACCGCAAGCGGCCTACGTGACAGGGCAAGAACTGCATGTCAACGGTGGCATGTTGATGTAAGCCGATTCCTCCGTTCGGTGGCCAGATTCGGGATGCGTCCCGAAGCCCGGCTAAAATTGCGGATTAATTTACAACCCTCTGAGGGATTCCATGAGCGATATTGAAGCACGCGTCAAAAAAATCATTGCCGAGCAACTCGGTGTTGAAGAGTCACAAGTCACCAGTGAGAAAGCCTTCGTGGCGGATCTGGGTGCAGACTCCCTTGATACGGTGGAACTGGTCATGGCACTCGAAGACGAGTTCGGGATTGAAATTCCGGACGAAGATGCCGAGAAGATCACTACCGTGCAAAACGCGATTGATTACGCCAATACGCACAAGAAAGCCTAAGCTTTATCGCTTTGGTGCGCCGGGCCGCCTTTTCCGGCGGACCCGGCGGTCTTCTTTTGTTCAACTGCTGATTGCAAGTTCCTTATGTCCCGTCGTCGTGTCGTCGTAACTGGTTTGGGCTGTGTCAGTCCCGTGGGCAACACGGTGGCGCAGTCCTGGGCGAACATACTGGCCGGCAAGTCCGGCATCGATCTCATTACCAAGTTTGATGCTTCCAGCTTCAACTGCAAAATCGCAGGTGAAGTCAAGGGCTTCGAGATTGAGTCGTATATCAGCGCCAAAGAGGCGCGAACGATGGACAGCTTCATTCATTTCGGCATTGCCGCGGCCAGTCAGGCCATTGCGGACGCCGGTCTGCCGACACTCGATGCGCTAACCGATGAGTTCGCCACCCGTATCGGTTGTCTGATTGGGTCCGGAATTGGCGGCTTGCCGATGATCGAAAGCACGCATGCAGAATTCCTGCAGCGTGGCGCGCGTCGTATCTCGCCTTTCTTTGTACCGTCGACCATTGTCAACATGATTGCCGGTCACGTGGCGATTCGCTTTGGCTTCAAGGGCCCGAACATGGCCATCGTTTCGGCTTGCACGACCGGTTTGCACTGCATCGGTGATGCCGGGCGCATGATCGAATATGGCGATGCCGATGTGATGGTTGCCGGCGGCTCCGAGGCAACGGTTTCACCCCTGGGGATTGGTGGTTTTGCCGCTATGCGGGCCTTGAGCACGCGCAACGATGACCCACAGACAGCATCACGTCCGTGGGACCGGGACCGTGATGGTTTTGTGCTGGGTGAAGGCGCGGGCGTGATGGTGCTCGAAGAGTATGAGCACGCCAAGGCACGTGGTGCCACGATTTATGCTGAGTTGGCCGGCTATGGCATGAGCGGTGACGCTGGCCATATGACGGCCCCCAATTTGGACGGTCCGCGTCGCGCCATGCTGAGCGCCTTGCGCAATGCGGGCGCGAACCCGGATCAGGTCGATTACCTCAATGCCCATGGTACTTCGACACCCCTGGGTGACCTGAATGAATCGAACGCCATCAAAGCGGCGTTAGGGGACCACGCGAAGAAGGTTGTGGTCAATTCAACCAAGTCGATGACCGGGCATTTGCTCGGCGGTGCGGGCGGCATTGAATCGGTGTTTACTGTGCTGGCATTGCATCATCAGATCAGTCCACCGACCATCAATCTGTTCAATCAGGATCCCGAGTGCGATCTGGATTACTGCGCCAATACCGCGCGGGACATGAAGATCGATGTCGCCCTGAAGAATAACTTCGGGTTTGGCGGCACCAATGGCTCGCTGGTGTTCAAGCGGGCCCCGTAGCGTTTTCAAACATTACTTCCGCATTCACTAGACGGCAGATTCCGCCATGCACAGCGCCCCAGCGGTCACATATCCGGTGGGGCGTTCGCGCTTTCACGCGGCGCTTCTCGCCGGGATTGCTTTGGTGACCTTGCTGGTCGGCTTGTTGTGGCAAAACTTGGGCAACCCGCAGAGCTGGCGTCAAGGTCTTTATGCTGTGACCGCGATCGGTTTTGGTATGCTGGCATTTCAAGGCTGGCGCCGCACCCCCGACGGAAACTTGCATTGGGATGGCCAGGCTTGGAACTGGACTGCCGGCACAGTGGTCCTCGGTGGAAAGGTTGGTGTCCATCTTGATTTGCAGTTTTGCATGGTGCTGAGTCTGCGTATGGGTGACGGCACACGCGTCTGGTTTTGGCCGGAGCGCAGATCGGACCCCGTGCGCTGGAATGCGCTGCGCCGGGCTGTCTTTGCCCAGGGGCTTGATCGCAGCCAATGAAACCCCAGATAGCAGCATTCATCTATTTATTTTTCAAAGAAAGGTCGATGATGATTCAAATCGATTGGAATAAAGTGCGCGCTCGCGCCGTTGCCGCCGCGTTTGCTGTGACTGCGTCAGTCGCCCTGGCGCCGCTTTCTCCGGCCATGGCGCAGAACCGGACCTTGCCTGATTTCACCGATCTGGTGGAGCAGGTCGGCCCATCGGTGGTTAATATTCGCACGCTTGAAAAGGTCGTGCAACGAGGCGGCCCTGACGCGGGCAGCCAGGACGAAATGATCGAGTTCTTCCGTCGCTTCGGCTTGCCCATTCCCAATGTGCCACGCCAGGCACCGCAACCGCGTCGACAACAGCAACCGGAGGAAGAGCAGCCACGCGGTATGGGTTCGGGTTTTGTTCTGACATCCGACGGTTTGATCATGACCAACGCGCATGTGATCGAAGGGGCGGATGAAGTGCTGGTGACCCTGACCGACAAGCGCGAATTCAAGGCCAAGATCATTGGTGCCGACAAGCGCAGCGACGTCGCCGTTGTCAAGATCGATGCCACAGGGTTGCCAGCGGTCAAGGTTGGGGACGTGAGCCGGCTCAAAGTCGGTGAATGGGTCATGGCGATTGGCTCGCCGTTCGGTCTGGACAACTCCGTGACGGCCGGCATCGTAAGTGCGAAGCAGCGCGAGACCGGCGACTACCTTCCTTTCATCCAGACCGATGTTGCGATCAACCCTGGCAATTCGGGTGGGCCACTGATCAATATGCGTGGCGAAGTGGTGGGCATTAATAGCCAGATCTATTCGCGCTCGGGCGGTTCCATGGGCATCTCGTTTGCCATTCCGATGGATGAAGCGGTTCGTGTCAGCGAGCAGTTGCGTGCCACCGGCCGTGTCTCGCGGGGGCGGATCGGTGTCCAGATTGATCAGGTTACGAAGGAAGTGGCGGAGTCTATCGGGCTTGGAAAAGCACAGGGCGCCTTGGTGCGTGCTGTTGAGGCCGGCTCGCCGGCTGAAAAGGCCGGCGTTGAAGCCGGCGACATCATTACCCGGTTCGAGGGCAAGGTCGTCGAAAAATCCATCGACCTGTCGCGTATGGTGGGCAGCACCAAACCCGGTACCCGCAGTGCACTCACCGTGTTCCGTCGTGGCGTGAGCAAAGATCTGATGGTCACGATTGCCGAACTGGAATCCGATAAGACGGCGAAAAAGCCTGTGGAAAAGGAAGAGAAAGCCAAACCATCCAACGCTGGACAGGCGCTGGGGCTGGTGATCAGCGAACTGCCCGATGCGCTGAAGAAAGAGCTCAAGATCAAGGGCGGTGTGAAGGTTGACGCAGCGACTGACGCAGCAGCGCGTGCCGGTTTGCGCGAGGGTGACGTGATCATTCAAATCGCCAATGTTGAAGTGACCAATGTCCGCGAGTTTGAAGCGGCAGTGGGAAAACTGGACAAGAACAAGGCGGTCAATTTGTTGTTTCGACGCGGCGACTGGGCGCAATATGCGCTCATTCGACCGTCCCGCTGAGCACGCAGGAAGTCGTGAAAAAGACCAGTCCGGCTTGGAATAAGGTCTTTCCGGGGTCTGAGCCGACGCTTTGAAAAGACAGATGAAAAAATATTTTGACTGTCTTTTTCAAGGTTTAATGTGTGCGTTCGCTAACTTAATATTTCGAAAGCACAGGTTTTGGTTAGAATAGAGGCTCACAATGAACGACTGCAGGCATATCGACTGTGTCGTTGTTCACGATACGGGATGAATTCAAGCGATTCACAGGCCGTCCACAGTTCACCCACATGTTGTCCAAGGCTTACGGGCTTAAATTTGTTAATAAGCTGTGTATAAATTTCTTGTTGCTGCGCTGCAACGACTCCTGTTAAGGTTTTTTGGGGCTGTACCTTGCCGGCTTTTTGCCTACAATGAGTTTCCAACCTTCGCAGTTGCCAATGATTGTTGGTTCAGGGCGCGTCACAATTCGACGCGCCCTTTTTTCTTGTCTCATCGTTTCAATTCAAACACTTAAGCGTTCTCGTTGATGAATCACATCAGAAATTTTTCAATCATCGCCCATATTGATCACGGCAAATCCACGCTGGCCGATCGATTGATCCAGCGCTGTGGCGGCTTGCAGGATCGCGAGATGCAGGCGCAGGTTCTGGACTCAATGGACATCGAGAAAGAGCGTGGGATAACCATCAAGGCACAGACCGCCGCGCTGAAATACACAGCGATTGACGGGCAGATCTACAACCTCAATTTGATTGATACACCGGGCCATGTTGACTTCTCGTATGAAGTCAGTCGTTCACTCTCGGCCTGTGAAGGCGCCTTGTTGGTGGTCGATGCCAGCCAGGGAGTCGAAGCGCAGACAGTCGCCAACTGTTACACCGCGCTCGAACTCGGCGTCGAGGTCGTGCCGGTTTTGAACAAGATGGATCTGCCCAACGCCGATCCGGAAAATGCGAAGACTGAAATTGAAGACGTCATCGGCATTGACGCCACCGACGCCATCGCCTGTTCTGCGAAGACCGGCATGGGTATCGATGAGATTCTGGAGGCCGTTGTCGCCAGAATTCCCGCGCCCAGGGGCAATCCCGATGGGCCATTGCGCGCCATGATTGTGGACAGCTGGTTCGATACCTATGTCGGTGTCGTGATGCTGGTGCGCGTGGTCGATGGACGCCTGGCCAAAGGTGACCGCATCAAGATGATGGCCACCGGCACCACCTACAACGCTGACGGCCTGGGTGTCTTCACTCCCGCCAACGAATCGCGCGATTCGCTGGAAGCGGGCGAGGTCGGTTACATCATTGCAGGTATTCGTGAGTTGCAGGCCGCCAAGGTTGGTGACACCATCACGCAGATCAAGCTCGGCACAGGCGGCGCGGCCTTCACAGCGACCGAGCCCTTGCCTGGTTTCAAGGAAATCCAGCCCCAGGTTTTTGCCGGACTCTATCCGACTGAAGCCAATCAGTACGAAGGTCTGCGCGATAGTCTGGAAAAGCTCAAGCTCAACGATTCTTCGTTGCAGTACGAGCCCGAAGTGTCACAGGCGTTGGGTTTTGGTTTCCGCTGCGGCTTTCTCGGGCTGCTGCACATGGAAATCGTGCAGGAGCGCCTGGAGCGCGAGTTCGACCAGGACTTGATCACAACCGCGCCCAGTGTCGTCTACCAGGTGGTGCAGGTTGACGGCACCGTCAAGATGGTCGAGAACCCGTCCAAGATGCCAGACCAGGGGCGGCTCGATGAAGTGCGCGAGCCCATCGTCACCGTGCACCTGTACATGCCACAGGATTATGTCGGTGCCGTCATGACACTGGCGAATCAGAAGCGCGGTGTCCAGATGAACATGGCCTATCACGGGCGGCAGGTGATGCTCACCTACGAGATGCCGTTGGCCGAAATCGTGATGGACTTCTTTGACAAGCTCAAGTCGGTATCACGGGGCTACGCCTCGATGGACTACGAGTTCAAGGAGTACCGTACTGCCGATGTGGTGAAAGTCGACATCCTGCTCAATGGTGACAAGGTCGATGCCTTGTCGATCGTCGTGCACCGCTCGCAGTCGCTGTACCGTGGCCGCGCCGTCGTCGCCAAGATGCGCGAGGTCATTTCGCGCCAGATGTATGACGTGGCGATTCAGGCCGCCATCGGGTCCAATATCATCGCGCGTGAGACAATCAAAGCGCTGCGCAAGAACGTGATCGCCAAGTGCTACGGTGGCGATATTTCACGTAAACGCAAGCTCCTGGACAAGCAAAAAGAAGGCAAGAAGCGCATGAAGCAGATTGGTTCGGTCGAAGTCCCGCAGGAAGCGTTCCTGGCAATTCTGCAGGTGGATGGCTAATGCAAGCTTTAACTTCTGCTGTTCTGGCGGCTTTTGTCGGCTACGCCGGCGCCTGGTACTTCGGCGTCTTTGAAGGCAACTTTGCGCTGCTGCTGTTCCTGGCCACGGTGGTTACCGGCGTGTACTGGTTGGCCGAGCGGTTCTATTTTTTGCCGCAACGTCAAAAAGCTGCAACGACGCTGGAAGCGCAGGCACTGCAGCGACGCGAGGAGTTGAGCAAACAGGGCATCAGTCAGGTTGATGACAATCTGAGCGAAGCCCGCGAGCGCATCCTGGCGCAACCCTGGTGGCTGGATTGGACGGCGGGCCTGTTCCCCGTGATCATTGCCGTCTTTTTCCTGCGCTCCTTCCTGTTTGAGCCGTTCAAGATTCCATCGGGCTCCATGATTCCGACTTTGCTGGTGGGCGATCTCATCCTGGTCAACAAGTTTCACTATGGCTTGCGCCTGCCGGTGCTCAACACCAAAATTACCGAAGGTAATAAACCGCAGCGCGGCGATGTCATGGTGTTCCGTTACCCACCCAAGCCGAGCCTGGACTACATCAAGCGTGTCGTGGGTGTGCCGGGTGACGAGGTCGCTTATCTGAACAAGCGCCTGACCATCAACGGGCAGGTGATCCCGACGACTTCGGTGCCCGAGTTCTTCGACGAAGACGTGATGCGCTATTTCAAACAATATGAAGAAGCGCTCGGAAACCACCCCCACCGCTTGTTGATCGACGACGAGCGCCCCGCATTTGTCCCAGGCGCCGACGATTTTGTGTACAAGAAGAACTGTCACTACAGCGTCGAAGGGGTGGTCTGCAAGGTTCCCGAGGGGCACTATTTCATGATGGGGGATAACCGCGATAATTCCATGGACTCCCGGTACTGGGGTTTTGTTCCAGATAAGAACATCGTGGGCAAGGCGTTTTGGGTCTGGATGAACTTCAGCAGCCTGAAGCGCATTGGTTCATTCAACTGAAACTGATCAGGAGATCGTATGAAGAAGCTTCAATCCCGATCCAGGCAGCATGGGCTGTCATTTTTAGGTCTGCTGCTGGTGGGCAGTGTGCTCGCCATGGCGGGCGTGATCTTTGCGCAAATTGTGCCGACGGCGATTGAATACCAAGCTGTTCAGAAGGCGGCTGCCAAGGCAACGCAGGGCACCTCGGTGGCCGAAGTGCGCAGCATTTTTGACAAGGCTGCGGCGATCGATAACATCAAGTCCATCACGGGCCGGGAAATCGAAATCAGCAAAGAGGGTGACAAGATCATCGTCAGTTTCGCTTACCAGCGCGAAATTCACTTGGCGGGACCGGCCTACCTGACACTCAAATACGCCGGACGCTCTAAAGAATGAGCGGCAGCAGGGGTACGCGCGCGTGAACGAAGGCCTCAAGACGCTGCAAAACCGTCTGCAGCATGAATTTCGCAACCCTAACCTGTTAACGCGGGCGCTGACACACCGCAGCTTTTCAGTTGACCACAATGAGCGACTGGAGTTTTTGGGTGACTCTGTGCTCAATCTCGCGGTGGCCGATCTGTTGTTTGAACGCTTGAGTTCCCTGCCCGAAGGTGACCTCTCGCGTGTGCGTGCCAATCTGGTCAAGCAGGACACTTTGCACCAACTCGCCGTCGGCCTGGGTCTGCCCGATGTGCTACGGCTTGGCGAGGGTGAGGCCCGTTCCGGCGGGCAGAAGCGGCCCTCCATTCTGGCGGATGCGTTGGAAGCACTGATTGGTGCCGTTTATCTGGATGCCGGTTTTCCTGCTGCCCAGAGCCTGGTGCATCGGCTATTTCAGGCGGTCGAAATCAATCCCGAAATGCAGGCCATCGGCAAGGATCCGAAAACCGAATTGCAGGAGTGGTTGCAGGGGCGCAAAATGAGTCTGCCACTGTACCGGGTGGTGGGCACGCTGGGCGCAGCGCACAAACAGACCTTTGACGTTGAATGTGAAGTGGTCGAGCTCAATATTTCCGAACGCGGCATCGGCGGCTCCCGCCGTGCCGGCGAACAGGCCGCGGCGAGTGCCATGCTGCAAACCATCAAGGCAAAAGTAAAAACATGACCACCCGCAAGACACCAGAATCCAAGCCCGAGCCAGAGGCTGTTGAAGGCCAGGCTGATCTTGAAAGCATGCTCAAGAGCCTGCGTGTGGCAGCACCCGCCGGCGCGCCGGCTGCAGGCCAGCATTGCGGCCTGATTGCGATCGTCGGCAAGCCCAATGTGGGCAAATCGACCCTGCTCAATGCATTGGTGGGTCAGAAGATCAGCATCACTTCGCGCAAGGCCCAGACCACGCGGCACCGCATCACCGGCATGCACACGCAAGGATCGACGCAGTTTGTGTTTGTCGATACACCTGGTTTTCAGACCCGGCACAACAATGCCCTGAACCGCTCGCTCAACAAAACCGTGCTCGGTGCCGTGGGCGACGTGGACCTGATCCTGTTTGTGGTCGAGGCCGGGCGTTTTAATCAGGCCGACGCCAAGGTGCTCGATGTGCTGGGGCAGGGTATACCGACACTGCTGGTTGCAAACAAGCTCGACCAGGTCACGCGCCGCGCCGACATTGCGCCCTGGTTGCAGGAGATGCAGCAGCGCCGTGCCTTTGCCGAGTTTGTTCCGATGTCGGCGAAAAACGCCAAGGACATTGAACGCCTGCTGACGATCTGCGAGAAATACCTGCCCGAACAGGCCTGGTGGTACGCGCAGGACGAACTCACCGACCGCAGCGAGAAATTCCTCGCTGGCGAAACCGTGCGCGAAAAACTGTTTCGACTCACCGGCGACGAGTTGCCCTACACATCCACCGTCGTCATCGACAAGTTCGAGGAAGAGGCTGGTCGTGGCAAGAACAAACGCCTGCTCAAAATTGCCGCCACCATCGTCGTTGAGCGCGACACCCACAAAGCCATGGTGATTGGCGACAAGGGCGAACGCATCAAGCGCATCGGCACCGAAACCCGGGTCGAACTTGAGAAGTCGCTCGACGCCAAGGTCTTCATTGAACTCTGGGTCAAGGTGCGTTCCGGCTGGGCCGATGACGAGGCCCGTGTGCGCTCTTTTGGATATCAATAAAGCCGTTCCATCCACGCTTTGACACGTGGCGACCCATCGCATCTCTGACGAACCAGCCTATGTGCTGCACCGCTACGACTGGAGCGAGTCGAGCCTGATTCTGGAAGTTTTCACGCGCAACCACGGGCGCATCGCGTTGGTGGCCAAGGGCGCCAAGCGACCGAGTTCGAGCTTTCGGCCGATTCTCCTGCCATTGCAACCTTTGCACCTGACTTTTGGCGGTGACGCCGAAATCCGCACGCTCAAGGGCGCGGAATGGCAGGGCGGCCACATCATGCCCAGCGGTGATGCCTTGATGTCGGGTTATTACCTCAATGAGTTGCTGCTGACCCTGCTGGCGCGCGACGACCCGCATCCGGGCCTGTTTGATGTCTACAGCCAGGCGGTCCGGGTCATTGCCTCCGAGCATGGCGAAGCACTGCAGTCGGCACTGCGCGCTTTTGAGTTGCTGCTGCTGCGCGAGATCGGATTGCTGCCGCTGCTCGATGCGCAAACCATGACGCTGCGTGACCTCGATCCCCTGCACCGCTACAGTCTGGTGCCCGAGGGCGGGTTGCGCCAAGCCAACGATGTTGATCGCGCCAGTCTCAGTGGTGCGCAATGGCTGGACCTGCAGCAATCGATCGATATCGGCGCGCCGTTTCTGGTCACGCTGCGCGCCTGCTCCGAAGTCATGGCTGAGTTGAAGCCACAGTTGCGCACGCTGCTGAATTACCATTGCGGTGTCAACACGCTGCGCACCCGCCAGATGATGATTGATCTGCAATCCCTACAAGCCTTATGAACAAGCAAAAGACAGCGCTTTCTGTCAACGTCAACAAAGTGGCGCTGGTGCGCAATACGCGCCACCTCGGCATTCCCAGCGTCATGCGCGCAGCCACCCTGTGCCTGGAAGCGGGCGCCGATGGCATTACAGTGCATCCGCGACCCGACGAGCGCCACATCCGCGCCGATGATGTGCGTGAGATCGCAGCCTTGATGAAAGCCTGGCCGGACCGGGAGTTCAACATCGAGGGCAATCCGACACAAAATCTGATGCGCTTTATCGAGCAGTACCGACCGCATCAATGCACTTTCGTGCCTGATTCCGAAGGCCAGTTCACCAGCGACCACGGCTGGAATCTGGCGCAGTACAGCGCGCGTCTGGCACCTCTGATAGCACGCGCACACGAGTTTGGCGTGCGTGTCAGCCTGTTCATGGACGCCGAGCCGCAAGCCATGGCGGCGGCCAGGGCGCTGGGTGCGGATCGCGTTGAGCTCTACACCGAGCCCTATGCGGCGGCCTGGGGCACGGCGCAGCAGGAGGCGCAACTGCAGCGTTTTGCCGCGGCGGCGCAGGCCGCACGCGATGCGGGCCTGGGCGTCAACGCCGGCCATGATCTGAACCGTGACAACCTGACCGCCTTCATCCGGCGCGTGCCGGGTGTGGCCGAGGTGTCCATCGGTCACGCCCTGATTGCCGATGCACTGGAGTTGGGCTACGCCGCCACGGTGCGCGACTATCTGCGTTGCATCGATGACGCCCAGTCATGATCTACGGCATTGGCACCGATATCTGTGATGTGCGCCGCATTCGCGCCAGCCTGGAGCGCCACGGGGAGCGCTTTGCGCGTCGGATACTAAGCGAGGTCGAGTTCAGCACCTGGCAGGCGCGCAGTGCGCGCTGGCCCGAGCGCGGTGTGCGCTACCTGGCAACGCGCTTTAGCGCCAAGGAGGCCTTTAGCAAGGCCATCGGGCTGGGCATGGTGATGCCCATGGCCTGGCGTCTGTGTGAGATCGGCAAACTGCCGCGTGAACACGCGCAGGCCGGCAAGCCGACCATCGTGCTCCATGGCGCGCTCAAGGACTGGTTCGACGCGCGCCAGCTCAGTGCACATGTCAGCGTCACCGACGAGACCGACTATGCCGCCAGCTTCTGCGTCGTTGAAGTGCAGGCTGATGCGGTCACGATAACGAAGTAGCAGCGCCGCCTTCCATCGCTTTGAACAAGGCTTTCCATGACACAACACGCCCCCCTCCTCATTGACATCGCCGGCCTGAGCCTCGCCAGGATCGATCGGCAACGCCTGAAACATCCGCTGGTTGGCGGCATCGTCCTGTTCGGACGCAACTGGCAGGACCGCGCACAACTCACGGCGCTTTGCCGTGACATCAAAAAGCTGCGCAAAGACCTGCTGATCTGTGTTGACCATGAAGGTGGCCGTGTGCAGCGCTTCAAGACCGACGGCTTCACCCATCTGCCGCCAATGCGCGCGCTCGGCGAGATCTGGTTCAACGACGGCAAGGGCCCTGTGGGCAGCGCTGCCATGCGCGCCAGCAACGCGGCTACGGCCTGTGGCTTTGTGCTGGGTTCGGAACTGCGCGCCTGCGGTGTTGATCTGAGTTTCACGCCGGTGCTGGACCTCGATTATGGTGAGAGCGGTGTCATCGGCGACCGCGCTTTTGCGCGTGATCCCAAAGTCGTCAGCCTGCTGGCGAAAAGCCTGATGCACGGTCTGCTGCAAAGCGGCATGGCCAACTGCGGCAAGCATTTTCCGGGGCACGGTTTTGTCAAAGCCGATTCACATACCGATATCCCGATTGATCGGCGTAGCCTGAAGGCGATTTTGGCCGAGGATGCCGCGCCCTACGGCTGGCTCAGCACGGTGCTTTGCAGCGTCATGCCGGCGCATGTGATTTACCCGAAAGTGGACGCACGCCCGGCCGGCTTTTCATCGAAGTGGCTCAATGACATCCTGCGCGGTCAACTCAGGTTTGGCGGCGCTATCTTTAGCGACGACCTCGCCATGGCCGGCGCACGCGTGCTCGATGGCGAGCCGGTCAGTCATGCACAGGCCGCCGTGGCAGCGCTGCAGGCTGGTTGCGATATGGTGCTGTTGTGCAACCAGTCGCTGCCCAGCAGCGAAGGCGGTGGCCGGGCCCTTGATGTGCTGATTGACGAGTTGACGCAGGCGCAGCTCAAAGGCGTCTGGCAACCGCAGGAGGCCAGCGAGGAACGGCGGCGCGCGCTGTTGCCACGCCTGCCGGCGCCGGATTGGGATGCACTGATGGTGCAGGGCGATTACATGCATGCGCTCGGTCTGGTACCCTGACGGTATTCTTGATTCCATAGGAGGCAAGCAATGAAACAACTCAAAGTGATGGGTTATTTGGCAGCGGCACTTGCGCTGGTGCCGACATGCGCGAATGCCGAACTGGCGTATGCCGCAAAGCAGGTTCACTTGCGCGCTGGTCCCGCCATTGATTACCCGGTGATTGCTACCCTGATGCCGGGGGTGGTGATGGATGTGCAAGCGTGTCTGAGCGACTACCGCTGGTGCGACGTCATCGTCGGACAGGAGCGCGGCTGGGTCTACGCCGGCAATATCGTTTATACCTATCAGGGCTCGCAGGTGCCTGTGCTCAATTACGGCGCCCTGATTGGCATTGGCATCGTTGCGTTCAGCCTGGGCAGTTATTGGGACAGCCACTATGTGGGTCGCCCCTGGTATCCGCAGCGCCCGTTGTGGATCCGCCGCTTGCCGCCACCGCGCTTGGTGCCGGAGGGTCATCGTCCGCCGCCGCCAGCGCCACCCGGCCACCGACCCTCTGGTGGCCAGCGGCCGCACGTGCCGGAAGTTCGGCCGCCAGGCGCTCACCCGCCAGGGCAACCCGGCGTTCGGCCGCCCGATGCCCAACGCCCAGCAGCGCCCGTGACGCAGCCACCGATTCGACCGCCGCGACAACAGCCGGCTGAGCGTCCGCAGGGCCGGCCGCAGCCAGCGCAGCCGCAGGGCGAGCGGCATCAGCCGCAACGCGAGCAGGGCTCGGCCACCCGCTGAGCGTCAGGTCGGTGATGCGTTCATGAAGTCCAGATTCACAGGCACTGGCCTGGTCTACTCCACTGACAGCGGGCGCATGTGCCCGTCCTGCCGCCAAGCGCTTGGCAATTGCCGCTGCAATGCCATTCCCAAAGGCCCGCCCTCCGATGGTGTGGTGCGCGTCTCGATTCAGACCAAGGGCCGCGCCGGCAAGGGTGTGACGCTGGTGAGCGGGCTCGCATTGGATGCTGTGGCTTTGGCCGTGATGGGCAAGCAACTCAAGACCGCCTGCGGGTCCGGTGGCACGGTCAAGGACGGCGTCATCGAAGTGCAGGGCGATCACCGCGACCGCATCGTCGAATTGCTCAAGGCGCAGGGCCTGGTCGTCAAGCGTGCCGGGGGCTGACGCGCACGTTGATCAACGCCAGCTCAGGTCGGTGCGGCTCAGTGGCAACTGCCGCACACGTTTACCAGTGGCGGCAAAAATCGCGTTGCAAACAGCGGGCGCCAGCGGCGGAAAAGCCGGCTCTCCCAGACCCGTCACGGGCTGGTCGGACTTCACGAAATGCACGTCGATCCGGGCCGGTGCATCGGCGAAGCGCAGCAGCGGGTAGTCGCTGAAATTTCGCTGCACGATGCGCCCGCGCTCGATGTCGAGTTCGGCAAACATCAGCGTACCCAGGCCGTCGATCACCGAGCCCTGCACCTGGTTTTCCGCGCCGCTCAGATTCACGATTTGCGAGCCAATGTCGGTCACCACCACAACCCGGTCTACCTTTAACTCGCCGGCCTTCGTCACCGTGACTTCGGCCACCTCAGCGACGTAGCCCCGGTGGCTGAAGTGGAAGGCAATGCCCTGGCCCTGGCCGCGCGGGAATTTCTTGCGACCCCAATCGGCTTTGGCCGCAACTTCGGTCAGAACCTTGCGCATGCGCGCCACGTTGTAGGGCACGCCGCGCTCGCCGGTGCCGCTCTGGATGTCCTTGTTGCCCAGCAGTTCCAGACGAAATTCGAGCGGATCGCGCCCCGCCGCGTGCGCCAACTCGTCGATGAAACTGTGGAAGACCCAGGCAAAGACATTGCTGCCCGGCGCACGCCAGGGGCCCATCGGAATGCCGCATTCCATCGGCGTCTGCTCCAGCAGGCAGTTGGCGACCCAGCGTCCCGGAAACTCGTCACCCGAGAGGCTGGCGCCGCTGCCCGGCTGCAGCACGGACTGGCCGTCGCGCATGATGCGATTGGCAAAGGTGACAAAGTGGTTGTGCCAGGCGGTCAGTTGGCCCTTGCCATCGAGCGCGCCGCGCAGGAAGTGAAAGCCGCCGGCTCGGTAGTGGTCGTGGCGCAGATCGTCTTCGCGCGACCAGGTGAGCTTGACCGGTGCGCCCACGCGCTGCGCAATTGCCGCAGCCTCGACGATATAGTCGGCGCTCAAGCGACGGCCAAAGCCGCCGCCGCTGCGGATGATATGCAGCGTAATTTTTTCCTTGGCAATGCCCAGCGTGCTGGCCACCAGGTTCTGCCCGGCTGCCGGGTTTTGCGTCGGCGCCCAGAGTTCGAGCGCTCCATCACGGTACCAGGCTGTGCAGTTCTGCGGCTCAAAGCTGGCGTGCGAAATGAACGGGTAGCTGTAGGCCGCCTCCACCGTTTTCGCAGCGGCGGCAAACGCGCCGGCCGGGTCGCCGTCCTTGCGCAAGGGCACGCTGCCCGGTTGTTTGGAGAGCGACTGTGCCTGCGCCACAAAACCGTCCCAGCTTTGTTTGGCCACCGCACCTTCATCCCAGTTCACCTTGAGCTGCCGGCGCGCGCTCATCGCGGCCCAGGTCGTTTCGGCGACGATGGCCACACCCGGCATCAGCCCGTTGAGGTTGTTCGTGCCGTCGATGACGAAGGCATCGCGCACACCGGGCAGGGCCTTGATCGCTTCCAGATTCGCGCTGATCACCTTGCCGCCAAAAGCCGGGCACTTCTCGAACACCGCGTACAGCATGCCGGGCAGTCGCACGTCGATGCCAAACAGCGGCTTGCCGGTGACGATGGCCAGGTTGTCGACACCACCGATGCGCGTGCCGAGCAACTTGTAGTCCTTTGGATTTTTGAGTTGCACGGCATCGGCTGCCGGCACCGGCAGCGTTGCCGCTTTGGCCGCCAGTTGGCCATAGCCCAGGCTGCGTTGGCTGGGCAGATGTTGTACCGCGCTGTTGGCGGCCACACATTCGCTGACGCTTACCTGCCAGGTCTGCGCCGCAGCTTGTATGAGCATGGTGCGCGCGGTAGCGCCGAGCTTGAGGAAGTTGTTGTAGTTGTTCGGCGTCGAAGTCGAACCGCCCGCGCTCTGGCCACCGTAGGCCGGGTCGAGATCGCCTTGCACAATGCGAACGTCTTTCCAGTTCACTTCCAGTTCTTCGGCAATCACCATCGGCAGCGAGGTCTTGATGCCCTGGCCGATCTCGGGTTGCTTGGAGACCAGGGTGACGACGCCTTGTTCGGAAATATGGATGAAGGCGTTGGGTTTGAAACCCGCTGTAGCGCCCGGCTTGACGATGACGTCTGCTGCGCCCAGCGGCTGCAGGTAAAAACCCAACACAAGGCCGCTGCCACCGAGCAGCGACTGGCGCATGAAGCTGCGCCGGTCCGGGCCCGTGTTTGGCGTTGACAGATCAGGATCGGGTTTCATGTTCCCTCCTTCTGCTTCGCTGCGATCTCAGCGGCGCGGTGAATGCCGGCGCGGATGCGCACATAGGTGGCGCAGCGGCACAGATTGCCGGCCATGGCATCGTCAATCTCGGCATCGCTCGGGTTCGGATTTTCTTTCAGCAGCGCCGCTGCCGTCATGATCTGGCCGCTCTGGCAGTAACCGCACTGCGGCACATCGAGTTCCTGCCATGCCTTTTGCAGCGGGTGTGCGCCGTTCGGGTCCAGCCCTTCGATCGTGAGCACCTGCTTGCGCCCGACCGTGGAGATGGGCGTCATGCAGGCACGCGCCGGCACACCGTTGAGGAGCACGGTGCAGGCCCCGCAAGTACCCACACCACAGGCGAATTTGGTGCCCGGCAGTTCAAGCTGGTCGCGCAACACCCATAGCAGTGGTGTCTCCGGCGCCGCTTCGACTTGCCGCGTCGCGCCGTTGATGTTCAAGGAATAGAGGCTCATGGTTCGAACAGACTCCCTTTAAGCATCGCGCAACAAACGTTCGGCTGCGCGCAGATCATCCACTGTATCGATATCGCTCACACAGCCGACATCATCCACCATCAGCTCAAAAGTGGCAAACAGGCGAACCACGCTGGCCGCACCGCGCTCGCCGCTGAGTTCACACAGGGCCGCGCCACAACGCGCAGAAAAACCGACCGGGTGGCCGCGTTGTCCCTGATAGATTGGCAGCACCACCGCGTGGTCCTGCAGGGCAGCCGCCACACGGCGCAGCGTGTCGCTTTGAATCAGCGGCAAGTCAGCTGGCAGGATCAGCCAGCCGCTGGCCTGTGACGTGGCGCGCACGGCCGCTGCAATCGAGTCACCCATGCCGGGGTGAGCACCGTCTTCCAGGTGCCAGGGCAGGGCGCTCATCCGCACTGCGTCCAGCGTGTGTTGCAGCACCGTCTTGCTTCCGAGTAGCGCCTGCAGTTTGGAGCCGCTGCCGCCCGACGCCGTATAGCGCTCGCCACGTCCCGATGCCAGGATCAGGACGGTGGGCGCACTCAGGTGCATGCGCGCTCCGTGGTGCCGGTCGCGCCCCAGGGCAGGGGTGACGCGACGCCGTTCTTGACCTGAATGATCTCGGCCATGATGGACAGCGCGATTTCGCCGGGTGTGCGCGCACCCAGCGCCAGTCCCACCGGTCCGTGCAGACGCGCCAGTTCGGCGGCCGTGAGATCGAAGTGCTCGCTCAGGCGCTGCTTGCGCTTTTGCTGGTTCAGGCGCGAGCCCAGGGCACCGACATAAAAGGCGTCTGACTTGAGTGCTTCGAGCAGGGCCATGTCGTCGAGCTTGGGGTCGTGCGTCAGGGCCACGATGGCGGTGTGGGCATCGGCTGGCAGCTCACGCACCACGTCGTCAGGCATGCCCGCAATCAGGCGCACGGCGGGCAGTTCAGCGGCCAGGCTGCTGGCATATTCCTCGCGCGGGTCACAGCACAGCACTTCAAAATCAAGCAGGCCGGCCATTTGCGCCACGGCGCGCGAGATCTGCCCGGCACCGATCAAGAGCAAGCGCCATTTCGGCCCGAACACAGCGCTCAGCGTGGCCCCATCAAACTGTAGCGCCTGGCCGCGCGCGGCGTCGTGTAGTTGCACCGCGCCGCTGGCCATGTCCAGCGTGCGCGCCACCAACTGGTGCTGTTCAATGCGCGCGAGCAATTGCGCCACCCAACTGGCATCAATCAGTGTTTCTTGCACCAGACGCAGACTGCCACCGCAGGGCAGGCCAAAGCGCGCTGCTTCCTCCTGCGTCACACCGTAGGCGATCACGCTGGGCTTGTCGGGTTCTGCCGCTGAGGCACTGCCGCGCAATGTGGCTTGTGTGCGCGCGATCAAATCGTCTTCGACGCAGCCGCCCGAGACCGAGCCGCTGACCACGCCATCGTCGCGAATCGCCAGCAGCGCACCCGGTGGCCGTGGCGCACTGCCCCAGGTTTGCACCACCGTGATCAGGCTGACACGGTGCCCGGCGCCGTGCCAAGCGAGGGCGTCGCGCAATACGCTGTGGTCCAGACTTTCCATCGAGTCGCCGTTGTTCTAATTCGAATAATTGATTGCCAGACTGTAAGCTGGATCAGCATGCCAATCCCAGTAAGTCTGAACCAATCTTCGGGTGATCGGTCCGGGCATGGCATCGCCGATCGCACGCCCGTCCACCCGGGTGACCGGCAGCACGCCGCCGCCCGAGGTCGAGATGAAGACTTCGTCGGCGGTGCGCAACTCGTCAGCCGGCACGGCGCGCGCTTGCAGCGTTAGCCCGAGCGACTGTGCGATCTCGATCACCGTGCGCCGTGACACGCCTTCGAGCATGCCCTCGTTCGGTGTGACCAGCGTGCCGTTTCTGACGCAAAAAACGTTGAAGCCCGGCCCCTCGACCACGTTGCCGCTGGCATCGACCAGCAGCACGCTGTCGGCGCCGGCGTCGAGGGCACCGAGCAGGCCCATGGTCAGGTCGTTCCAGTGGTAGTTCTTGGCCGTCGGATCGACCGAGGCCGCCGGGATGCGCTGCACGTCGCTGACCATCAGGTGCAGTCCTTTTTCGCGCTGCTCGGCATTGGCGATCCAGACATAGGGCACGGCAAAGGCATAAAACTGGTTCACGGCCAGACGCGGATCGCGCGAACCCCAGGGCGGTTGGCCGCGTGTGCAAATCATCTCGACATACGAGGCGCGCAGTCCGCTCAGGCGCACACACTGCGCCAGCACTTCGGTGATCTGTGCCGGTGTCAGACCGGGGTCCAGGCGCCAGCGCCTGCAACTGCGCAGAAAACGCTCCAGGTGCGCGTCGATGCGAAAGAAGGCGCCGTCCCACACCGTCACCACATCGTAGGTCGCGTCGGAGCGCAAAAAGCCCCAGTCGGTGATGGGAATAGCGGCTTCGCCGATGGGCACATAGCGACCCTGCACGAAGGCAGCGCCTTTGGAAAAGTCGGGGTTGGGCATGGGTGCTCCTTGCAGTGGTCTTGTCGCTATTTTGCCGCTTTCGGCTCCGGCGCCTGAAGCCAGGCTCGGGGTACAGACCGCGCTGCCAGGCGGCGCGCAACTCAGCCGCCTCGGGTCGCCCGATGGCGTTTCTGACCTCTTGCAGCAGCCGTTCTTTTTCAGCGCCCAATACGCCCTTGAGGACCAGCCAGTTCGACGCATGGTCGCTGCGGAAAACGGTGCGTTTGAGTTCCAGCGCTTGCAGCAGTTGTTCCATCTCGACGAAGAGTTCCTGCGGGTCAAGCGCGCGCCACTGCGGAAAGCCCTGGCGAAACCGCTGCTCGCCTTGCGGGAAGCTCACCACCAGCGTGGCCGCGAATTCGGGCTGCGTCAGGTTGAGCAGGCGCGCCGAGTTTTCTGCGTGCTGTCGTGAGAGCAAGGGGCCGCCGAGCCCGTTGAGCAGCATCACCGAGCGCGCGATGCCGGCAGCGCCGAGCTTGTCCAGCGCGTCACGCGTGCTCTCGAAAGTCTCGCCCTTGTTGACCTTTTGCAGCACTTCGTCGTCGCCCGATTCGGCGCCAACGTAGGCCAGCGTCAACCCGGCCTCGCGCAGTTCGCGCAGGTCGGCCACCGACTTGTTGCGCAGGTTGCGCGGCAGGCAGTAGCTCGATATGCGACGCACCCGGGGCAGATGCGCGCGGATCGCCGTCAGCAGCGTCAGCAGGCGCCGTGTTGACAGCACCATGGCGTCACCGTCACCCAGAAAGACGCGCTGCACCTGGTCACCGAACTGTTCGCCGCAGCGCCGGATCGTGTCCAGGCTTTCCTGCTCATCGCGGGCGGCAAACTTTTTTTGCGGCGCCGTGTACATCTCGCAATACGTGCACTTGCTCCAGGAGCAGCCGTTGGTGACGGGCAGGATCAGCGACTGTGCTTCGCTGGGTGGGCGAAAAACAGGGTTGACATAGCGGATGGGGAAATCGTGATTCATTGTGTGCGTCTTCGGAGTGGCGTATGTTGACACAAGCCAAAGCGCTTTCCATGAACCGCACCGCCACTTTTGTCATCGCGAGCGAACCATGGTGATCCGCGTTGCCATGATTCAAGGACGTTTCATTCAGCTAACTGCCAGCACCGCTTCGATGACTGCCGCGACCTCGTCCGGGCTGTCTTCCTGCAGGAAGTGCGCGCCTTTGATCGTGACGTGGGTTTGACCCTTGGTCCCTGGAATCCGGTTCAGGAACGGCACGTCCCCGCCGCGGGTGATCTTGTCGTTATCGCTGAAGGCGGTGACGAAGGGCTTGTTGAATTGCGACAGCACGGCCCAGGCCGCCATGTTTTCGGCCACCGAGGCGTGCTGCGGCGTGATCGGCACGAGTGCGGGAAACTGGCAGGCGCCGGTTTTGTAACTGGCGTCTGGGAAGGGTGCCTCGTAGGCCGCCACTTCCTGCGGGTTGAGCGTGCGCTGGGTGCCCAAGGCCATGATCTGGCCGATCGGCAAGTCGGGCGTACTCTGGCTGAAGGCCAGCCACTGCATGAAGCCCTCGCTCACGGGCTTGCCCACCGGCAACCCGGTGTTGGCGACGACCACGCCGGCGAAGCGCTCGGGATAGGCTGCCACCAGTCGCAGGCCCAAGAGGCCGCCCCAGTCCTGGCAGAACAGCGTCACGTTTTGCAAGTTCATCGCCGTGAGCCAACTGCTCAGCCACGCTACGTGGCGCTCGTAGCTGTAGTCGGTGCGCTCGGCCGGCTTGTCGGAACGGCCAAAGCCGATCAGATCCGGGGCGACGACACGGTGGCCTGATCTGACCAGTTTGGCGATGATGTGGCGATACAAGTACGACCAACTCGGCTCGCCGTGCAGCAGCAGCACCGTGCGCGCGTCGCGTGGGCCCTCATCGACACAGGCCAGGCGCAGCGTCTGGCCGGTGGCGGCGTCGGTGATCTCGCTGTAGTGCGGTGCGAAGGGCCAGTCAAGAAGATTTTCAAAACGGGCGTCGGGGGTGCGCAAAATTTTCATATTCATCATCAGCAGGTTGGCCAGGCGCTTATTCTTGCCGCGCAAGCCGGTTGATATATTGTGGCATGGTGAGTGTCTATTGTTTTCCGGTGATTGCGAATAGGTGAATACCCCAAAATTGAAAGATGAAGCAGCAAGGTCGTGCAACCCGGAATTCGGGTTGATTTGTCACCTTCCGTGCCAATAGAATTGCGGCATGAATACAACTGCAATCCGGCTCAACGGGTCACCTGTTGCGCCGGCCACGAACGACGGCCGGCTCAAACGCAGTGTTGCCACGCGCAAGAAAATCTTGCAAGCGCTGACGGCGCTGACGTACGAAGGCTTTCTCTCGCCCACCGCGGAACAAGTGGCGATGCGGGCTGATGTGGGTCTGCGCACCGTGTTTCGCCATTTCGACGATATGGACTCGCTCTACCGCGAGATCAATACCGACCTGGAATTGAAAGTGCAGCCTTTGTTGAAAACGCGGCTCGGTGGCGCGACATGGCAGGAGCGTGTTCTGCAAAGCATCGAGATTCGCAGTGACTTTTACGAAAGCTATGCAGCCATGTACCTGGCGAGCCAGGTGCACCGCCATGAATCGGATTTTTTGACGCAAAACCTCATGGACTCGGCCCGGCAACAACGTGATTTGCTGCAACGCCTGCTGCCGGCAGCGGTGGCGAAGAACAGCACGTTACTCAACGCGCTTGATCTGGTGCTGAGCTTTGAGACCTGGATCAGACTGCGGCGCGAACAGGGACTGGCGCTGGCGCAAGCCCGCGACGTTGTGCGACTGGCCGTGAAGGCTTTGTTGGCGTAAGCGGACGGGAAGAAGCGGAAACACGCGCCGACAGGTGCATGTTTTTTGACCATCTGGCTGCGGCATACCGGTACGTAAGCTCGTCTCATCTGCGCCGCTCCTGGCAATGGACGGCCCAAAATTTCTTGATTCAGCCTGCGTATGGTTTGATCATATTTACTGGATTTGAAGGCCTAATTGACCAAATGCGTCATATTTGTGATCACAAATGTGAAAAGACGTATGATCGAATCTTTCCATTCGTCGGAGCGCACGATGCCTCAAACCCTCAAGGAATTCCTGACCCAGCACCACATACACGAGGTGGAATGTGTCATCCCCGACATGACGGGCATCGCCCGCGGCAAAATCCTTCCGCGTGATCTCTTTCTGTCTGCCGGTGAGATGCGCTTGCCCAAAAGTGTGCTGCTCAATACGGTCAACGGGCAGCAGCCCGACAACGGTCCGTTTGTCGGAGACACCGATCCGGACATGGTGTGCATCCCCGATGCCAGCACGGTGCGCATCGTGCCGTGGGCTGCCGAACCGGTGGCGGTCGTCATCCATGATTGCCAGGAGTGGGATGGCTCACCGGTGCTGTTGTCGCCGCGTGGCGTGCTGCGCCGTGTGCTGGCCCTGTACCAGGCCCAGGGATGGCTCCCCATCGTGGCCCCCGAGATGGAGTTTTATCTGGTGGCGCGCCAGCAAAACCCGCACGAGCCCTTGCACCCGCCGCTGGGGCGTACCGGCAAATCCGAAGCCGGGCGGCAGAGCTACTCGATCGACGCAGTGAATGATTTTGACCCGTTCTTCATGGAACTCTCCACTTTTTGCAGTCAGCACAAGCTCGGGGTCGAGACGCTGATTCATGAGGCCGGGCCGGGTCAGATGGAAATCAACTTCTCGCATGGTGAACCGATGGACCTGGCCGACCGCGTCTTTTTGTTCAAGCGCACGGTGCGTGAAACGGCGCTGCGCCACGGCATTTTTGCCACCTTCATGGCCAAGCCCATGGAGCAGGAACCGGGCAGTGCCATGCACATCCACCAGAGCATCAATGACGCGCAAGGGAACAACATCTTCAGCAAGGAAGATGGCAGTGCCAGCGAACTGTTTTTTCACTACATCGCCGGTCTTCAGACCTACATACCCATGCAGATGCCGATGTTTGCGCCCTATGTCAACTCGTACCGGCGACTCTCGCCGTTCATGTCGGCCCCCATCAACGTCCGCTGGGGCCACGACAACCGCACCTGTGGCATTCGTGTGCCCAAGTCCGCTCCCGAATCACGCCGGGTCGAGAACCGGGTCCCCGGCGTTGATGTCAATCCCTACCTTGCGATGGCGGCGACGCTGGCCTGCGGTTACCTCGGCATGCGCGACAAACTCCAACCCAGCGAGCCTACTGTGGATAGCGCCTGGAATGTCAGCCACGAACTGCCGCGCCATCTGGAGGATGCGATCAACGCCATGCGTTCCTGCGAGCCGATGCGCGAAGTGCTCAGCCCGGCCTTTGTCGATGCCTTTTGCGCCGTGAAAGAACTGGAATACGCCACCTACAACCGCGTCATCAGTTCGTGGGAGCGTGAGCATCTGTTGCTGCTGGTGTAGGAGAGACGCATGCAAACTGCGGCCCTGCTCGCACGCGAGCGCCAGACCTATACCGAACGCAATCCGAAGTCCGCCGCGCAAGCGGCTCGCGCGGCACAGCACTTGCTGTTTGGTGTGCCGCTGCACTGGATGAATGACTGGGCGACGCCGTTTGCCCTGCAAGTTTCCAGCGCGCAAGGCGCGCACCTGAGCGACATTGACGGGCATACCCTGGCCGACTTTTGTCTGGGCGACACGGGTGCCATGTTTGGCCATTCACCCCCGGCGGTGTCACGCGCCCTCGCAACACAGGCCCAGCGCGGTTGCACCACCATGCTGGCCAGCGAGGATGCAGCCGTCGTGGCGGAAACACTGGCGCAGCGTTTTGGACTGCCGATGTGGCAGTTCGCCATGACGGCCACCGATGCCAATCGCTTCGTGCTGCGCTGGATTCGTGCAGCGACACAACGCAAAGTCCTGCTGGTGTTTAACGGCTGCTACCACGGTACCGTTGAGGATGTGTTTGTCGATCTTGTCGGGGGCAAGCCTGTGCAGCGTGACAGTCTGCTCGGTCAGGTGCATGAACTCACCCAAACCACGCGCGTGGTCGAGTTCAACGATCTCGCGGCGCTGCAAGCCGCGCTGGCACCCGGCGATGTGGCCTGCGTCCTGGCCGAACCGGTGATGACCAATATCGGCATGGTGCTGCCCCAGAGCGGGTTTTGGGAGCAGGCGCAAGCCTTGATTCGTCGCCACGGCGCCATGTTGGTGATGGACGAGACCCACACCATCAGCAGCGGCCCTGGCGGCTACTGTCAAGCCCACGGACTAACTGCTGATGCAATTGTGCTCGGCAAGCCACTCGGTGGTGGCATGCCTTGCGCAGCCTATGGCTTCAGCGCCGAGTTGGCGCAACGCGTGGTGGCAGCCAAGCACAATGCGCCTGCCGGACACTCCGGCATCGGCACTACCCTCACGGCAAATCTGCTGGCGATGGCTGCCATGCGCGCCACACTGACCGAACTGATGACGCCGGCGACCTACGCGCCCATGCTTGCGCTGGCGACCACGCTTGCGCAGGGCTTGCGTGCGGCCATTGCACAGCACAAGCTGCCGTGGTGCGTGACACAGGTTGGCGCCCGAGCCGAATTCCAGTTTTGTGCAACGCCCCCTGTCAATGGCACACAAGCGGGGCAAGCCATGAATCCCGCTCTGGAACACGCCATTCACCTCTACCTGCTCAATCGCGGGGTTTTGATCACGCCGTTTCACAACATGATGCTGGTTTGCCCTGACACCACAGCGGACGATGTGCGCCTCCTCCTGCGGGCTTTCAATGCTGCGCTGTCAGAACTTGCGGGAGATTCTTTACATGGTTAAGAGCAGTATTCGCGCGGTGCCTCCCACTTCAACTCAGCAAGACAGCACCTATGCCACGCTGCGCCAGTGGATCACGGTGGGCAAATTCGTTCCAGGTGAACGGTTGAAGATCCGCAATGTAGCGGCCAGCCTGGGTGTGGGTCAAATGCCGGTGCGTGCCGCGCTGCAGCGCCTTGCCGCAGAGGGCGCGCTGGTCAATATCCCGAATGCCGGCGTCGCGGTGCCACAGCTATCCCTGCCCGAGTTCGATGACTTGCTGCAAATGCGCATGCTGCTCGAAGGTGAAGCGGCTGAACGCGGCAGTTTGCGACTGGATGCAGTGCAGAAGCTGACGCTTAAAAAATTATGCCAGCGCATGGCCAAGGCCTTGGTGGCGGGTGATGCCAGCGCTTACCTGGTGGCCAATGAAGATTTTCATGTGCTGCTGTATCGCGCGGCCGGCTCCCCCACGCTGTTTGCGCTGATCGACACGCTGTGGCTCAAGGCCGGACCGATTTCAAACCAGTTGTTTGACATACCCCAGGCGAGTGCCGTCCTCAACGATGCCCACGGTGACGTGGTGCGTGCCCTGGCGCACAACGACAGCGCCGCTGTGCGCCGTGCGATTGAAAAAGATATCTTTGTCGCCGGGCAATTCTTGCGGCAACACTATCGCCAAAAGTAGCGCCAAAGCTTTTTGAGTAGAAAAATTGCCGAGCAGTTTTCGGTTTCAAGTTAGTGCTGTAGTTACCGAAATCATCGCCACACTGTCGACAGTCAGGCCACTGATGCCACTTCGATACCTATTTCAACGGGCCTTGCCCTGTAGTCCGTCAAGTCAATGTAATCCAGAAGTCAGCCATGATAATATATGTCATGGCTGATCGAAAAATTGTCGACGATACGCACCACATCACGCAAAAGCGTGGGAATGGCCAGCTTCGACGTGAAATTTGGGTTGATGCGCAAGGTCAGGTGACCCGTTACAACCTTGCGTACATCAACCATGCACTGCACGCTGGCGATAACGGACGCGTGGTGGGTTATGACAACCAACATGGGCATCACCACCGGCACTATTTCGGCGTTGTGGCTGCGGTTGAATTCACGAGTTTTGACGACATAGAAGATCAGTTCCAGACCGATTGGGCTGCACTCAGGAGAACAGCATGAAAAATGTCACCCTTAAAGCAGGTAACGAAAAAGATTTCTTTCGCAGAGGGAAGGTGTTGGCACGATTGGCTGACGCGGGGCAAGCGATGCCAGAGGAACGCACGGTCAGCTTTGATGATCCTGCCGATCTCCTGCGCCTGCTGACTGCCAGTCGACTTGACGTGTTCCGCAGTGTCAAGGGTGAACCGGGTTC
>CAIWNX010000009.1 GCA_903914175.1 uncultured beta proteobacterium
AGCAAATCAATTTACGGTGGTCGGGGTGGAGCAGTTTGACTGGCCATAAGTGGGGCACTTTGAGTGGCCATCGGGGGATTGGTGATTGCGCGAACGGAATAAAGCCCCGCGCTGCGACAATCCGCCCATGTTCCATATCGTTCTGGTCGAGCCCGAGATTCCGCCCAACACCGGCAATGTGATCCGGCTCGCTGCCAACACTGGCTGCACGCTGCACCTGATCGAGCCGCTCGGGTTTTCCATGGACGACAAGCACATGCGCCGCGCCGGGCTCGATTACCACGAATACGCCGAGCTCAAATGCCACGCGAGTTGGCCGGCTTTTCTAGCGGCCGAGCAGCCAGCACCGGAGCGCATGTTTGCGCTCACCACGCGCGCCACGCGCCTGGTGCACGAAGTTCAGTTCGCCCCGGGTGACTGGTTGGTGTTTGGCGCCGAGACGCGCGGTTTGAGTGAAGCGGTGCGCCAATCATTCGCTGCCACGCAGAACATCAAGTTGCCGATGATCGCCGGTCAGCGCAGCCTCAACCTGTCCAACGCCGTTGCCGTGACGGTGTTCGAGGCCTGGCGACAAAACCAGTTTGGACTGTAAATTTGTCATTGCGGGCCACGACCCGCAATCCATGATTCAGAAGCCACTGGATCCCGGATCAAGTCCGGGATGACAATTCCGGGTGCGGGATGACAAATGGGTGGTCCGCGATGACAGCTTCGCTTTACGCCATGACAAATTTGCAGAATATCCTACGGGTAATAACGCGCCATTGATTCGGCAACGCAGACCGGCTTGGCGCCGCCTTCGCGCTCGATGGTGGATTCCCAGGTCATCTGGAAGCCGCCCTGATCGATGGGTTCGTACTTGAGCAGTTTCATGCGGGCGCGCAGGCGGCTACCGACCGGCACCGGCGCCGGGAAACGCACCTTGTTCAACCCGTAATTGACACCCATGCGGGCTTCTTCGATCTTGAGCGAGGACTGGAAGAACTGCGGCAACAGCGACAGGGTGAGGTAGCCGTGCGCAATCGGACCGCCAAACGGACCCGTCTTGGCCTTCTCGACGTCAACGTGAATCCACTGATGATCGCCCGTGGCCTGCGCGAACAGGTTGACCTGTTCCTGGGTCACCGTGGTCCAGTCGCTGACCACGACCTCCTGGCCGACCAGACCAACCAACTCGGATAGGGTTTGAAGTATTTTCATGACGCCACTGTAACGAAACGCGCAGCGCACACTTGTCCGATAAGCGACAAAGTGCCCTGACCTCAGGCCAGCGCATCCCACACCAGTTTGACGCCAGTGAGGAACATGCCCAGGTAGATCAGACGGTAAAACAAAACCGGGTCAATGCGCCGCGCCGACCAGACGCCGAGCCAGACGCCCAAGGGCGCAATCGGCAGCAGCACCAGCGAGGTCGCCATATTGCGCAGGTCCAGCAAACCGAGCCAGGCATAGGGAACCCATTTGGCCAGGTTGATGACGAAGAAAAAGAAAGCCATGGTCGCGGTGAACTTGAGCGGCGAGAGACGCAGCGGAATCACGTAGGCGCTGATCGGTGGGCCACCGGCATGGGCAATGAAACTGGTAAAGCCCGAGGTGGCGCTCAGGATGGCACCGAGCCAGCGCGGCGGCGGCGCGCTGTCCACCTTGGGCGCAAACAACAGGCGCTGCGCCAGAAACAACAACGTGAAGGCACCGACGATGCCAGCCACGGTGTGCGCCGGCAGCCACTTGAACAGCAAGGCCCCGATCACGATACCGAGCAGGCCCCAGGGCAAGATGAACTTCAGCAGTTTCAGGTCGAACTCCTTGCGAAACGCCGCCATGCCCAGAATATCCATCAAAAACAGAATCGGCATGAAGATGGCCACCGCCTGCGGCACGCTCACCGCCAGCGCCATCAGGGGCACCGCCAGCGAACCGAAGCCGGCGCCAAAGCCGCTCTTGCTGACACCCATCAGCAACACGGCCGGAATGGCGACGGCGTAAAAGTAAGGGTCCGTAATCAGGGGGAAATTCACATGCGTTCCAGCGTGGCGACAAGGTCAACCGCCCTGCACAGGCCCCAAGGATAAACGCTGCCGCGATAATCTGACCCCATCATGTTCAATCCATCCCAAGCCGATGTGCGGCGCTATTTCTGTTCTGTCTATGCCAAGTCCCGGGCCAATCAAGCGCTCGAAGCGCTGGAGACCATCGCCAGCTTGTGGATCGACGAGCACCCCGAATACCACGCGGCCCTGGCCGATGTGGACTTGGCGCTGGCCAGTATGCAGCAGGCGCAGGACGGCAAGACCAACCCTTTTCTGCATCTGTCCATGCACCTCTCGATCAGCGAGCAGTGCAGCATCGATCAGCCGCGCGGCATCCGCCAGGCGGTCGAACTGCTGACGCACCGGCGTGACTCGTTGCACGACGCGCACCACGAAGCGATGGAGTGCCTGGGCCAGATGTTGTGGGAGAGCCAGCGCGCCGGACGCGCGCCGGATGGTGATGCCTACACCGCCTGCGTCCAGCGCCGTGCAACGCAGGATTGAGGGCATTGCGCAGGACGCGCAGGGACTTCCTGGCGCAAGCACCTTCGTGTCCAGGCTCTTATGCGGCGGCGATCAGGGCAAAGTACTCGCGATCAGAGCCCAGTATGTGTCGGATGACGACTTCGTGCGCCAGAAACTGAAACAAACCGCCAAGGGTCAATTGTTTCAGTTGAAATTCCCCAACCAAACGTTGTGCCTCGGCCAGCAATTGCGCGTGCTCGGCGGCATGCTGATCGAGCTTGTCAAACCGAAGTTGGCGCAATATGGCTTCTTCATCCTGAAAGTGTTGCGTGACCTCGGCCAGCAGGTTGTCCACGATCAGCGCCACATCGGTTTCAGATCGATTCGACAGCATGGCGGAGAATAACTCGTTGGCAATTTGCACCAGAACTTTGTGCTGTCCATCGATCGTTTTATTGCCACACAGAAAAGCATCCTTCCAGACCAGGGGGACGAATGTCTGCAGGCGTCGATTGACATCAACTCCGCTGGCGTCCGTCGTATCACACACGGCGCGATTTCGGCCCTGTGCCTTGGCCCGGTAGAGTGCTTCATCGGCCATTTTTACCAGCACTTCGGCGCTCTCGCCACGTCGTGGAATAAGCGATGCCACGCCGATGCTGACCGTCACACAGCCGAACTCAGACAACCCGTGCACCAGAGACAGTTCCTGCATCGCTGCGCAGACGCGCTGTGCCATCAACAGCGCGTTTTCACTGGTTGTCGCTGGTGCAATGAAGACGAACTCTTCGCCACCGTAACGGGCTACCAGATCTCCTGTGCGACAGATGCCCTCGGAAAGCACCCTGGCCACAAGGCGCAGACATTCGTCGCCAGCCGGGTGGCCGTAGTGGTCGTTGTACTTCTTGAACCAGTCGACATCGATCAGTCCCAGCGCCACGGGTGCCTGCGGCTGACCCAGTCGCGTGGCCCGTGTCCATTCGCTGTCCAACACCGCATTGAAGTGGCGACGGTTCGCAATGCCGGTCAGGGCATCCGTGATGCTGATGGCTTCGAGCTTATTGTTGAGTAGCGCCAACTGCGCTGTGCGCTCCTCCACGCGGACCTCCAGCGACTGCTCGGACGCTTTGAGTTTATCAACCATTTCGTCCTGCACCTGTATGAGTTGCGCTTGTGCGTTGATCTTTTCGCGGCGCAGCAGGTTGAAACGGTCGGCCAGCACCAGGGACAGCAGCAGCATTTCAATCGTCGACCCGATTTGCAAGCTGTCGGTGGTGAAGAAGTTGGTCGGCAAAATCCCGAAATTGCGCAGGTGTGACAAGGCGTTGGCCAGGAACAGCACCGAAAAGGCGGCAACGAAGAAGTAGGCGCTGCGTTGCCGCTTCAAGGCGCAGACGATGCCGGCGCCCAGGATCAGCAGCGAGGTGATCAGGTTCATCACGACAAAAAAGCGGTTGAACTCCCAAAACCAGCCTGTCAACAAAAAGAAGAAGACTGCGTTGGCGCCAATGAACAGTTTCATCACCTGGTCCAGACGCGGCACCACTTGTTGGGTTGTCAGCATGCGTCGTGTGAACAGCAGTATGGCGACAGAGGCCAGCGCTGCTGGCACGTTGACGCCGATCTTGGTCCAGAACGGTGTCACGCCCCAGAGGAATTGACTGCCCATACCGGTGAAGGTTGCCAAGGCCACGGCGATGCAGCTTGCGAACACGACGTAGAGCAGGTAGTTGGTGTCGCGCAGGGTGAAGAACAACATCAGGTTGTAGATGCTGATCGCCAGCACGATGCCAAAGTACAGGGCTTGAAGCGCATAGTCGCCCGGCTGGTAGGAATGAAAGGCCTCCATGGACCACAGGCGTGCCGGAATATTCAAGGAGTTGGGTGACTGCACGCGCAGGTAAATTTCCTGATCGGCACCGGCTGGCAGCACAATGGGTATGGCAATAAAGCGACTGGTGTGCGCCTGCGGTGAGAGCGCGCGCGTGTAGCCGGCTTCAACGTGGCGGTACGCGTTTGCGTCTGGCTGGTACAAATCAACCTTGGCCAGCAGTGTGTAGCTTATTTCGAGCATGCGCTCGAGCGGCTGGCTGCCCGGATTTTTCAAATGCAGACGCAACCAGATCGCCGATTGGGTATAGGAAAACCCCAGTGCATGGGCCGGCGCCTGACCGGACTTGAAGCGAGCGGCAAATTCCGGCTGTATGACATCCGACAGGCTCAGGCTTGCGTCGGCGTCGTCCAGAACGGCAAAGTATTCGGTCAGTGAAACCGCTTCGCGATCAATCTGCGTGACGTCGAGCGCCTTGTCGGCGCCAAAGGCCTGACAGCTGAGCAGAAACAAGGCGCACAACAAGACACCTATGCTGCGGCAATAACGGTGCATTCTCATGCCCTGTCCTTCAACGCCTCAAACTCTTGAATTGGCAGCGCCCGGCCGAACAGATAGCCCTGGTAGTTTTGACAACCCAGTTCGGCCAGCAGGTCACGCTGCGCCTGGGTCTCTACGCCCTCGGCGATAACCGAAAGCTCCAGGCTATTGGCCAGCGCAATCACCATTCGGGCGATGGCTACATCATCGGGATCGGTCAGAATGTTGTGCACAAAGCTCTGGTCAATCTTGAGTTGATCGAGCGGCAGCCGCTTGAGGTAGGAGAGCGACGAATAACCGGTGCCAAAGTCATCGAGCGCAAACTGGACACCGCGCGCCTTGAGCGCATGCATCTTGCCAATCACGTCTTCCAACTTGGCGACCAACAGGCTCTCAGTCAACTCCAGTTTCAGCAAATGCGCTTTGGCGCCGGTGCGCTCCAGCGTTGCCAGCACCTGTTCGACAAAATCATCGCTGTGAAACTGCCGTGCACTGACATTCACGGCCACGGTCAGCTTTGCCATCCGCGGCTGAGTCGCCCACGAAGCGAGTTGCGTGCAGGCCGCTTCCAGCACCCACAGGCCCAGAGGCACGATCAAACCGGTTTTTTCTGCCTTGGGAATGAATTCCGAAGGCGACACCCAGCCACGCACCGGATGACGCCAGCGCAGCAGTGCTTCCGCCCCCACCGTCTGGTTCGCGGCATCGACCTGTACCTGGTAATGGATGCGGAATTGTTTCCCCTCCACCGCGTGGCGCAGGTCTTCCTCCAGCAGCACCCGGTTGGTGATTTCGAGTTGCATTTGGGGATCGAAGAAGCACAAGGTATTGCGGCCTGCATCCTTGGCCTTGTACATGGCCAGATCGGCACGTATCAAAATCGCATCAACTTCCTCGCCGCCGTCGCCAAACAAGGTGATGCCGACGCTGGAAGTACAGCGGTACTTCCAACTGCCGAAATCGCAACTTTGCGCCAACTGGAGAAGAATTTTCTCCGCCACGGCGGCGGCCTGGCCGGCAGCATGCAAAGCGTTTTCACCCAGGTTTTCGAGCATGACAATGAATTCATCGCCGCCGGCACGCGCCACCGTATCCCCATCGCGCACGCAAGCCTGCAAGCGCTGTGCGATCTGTTGCAGCAACAAATCCCCTTGCCGGTGACCGAGCGTGTCGTTGAGGGTTTTGAAGTGGTCCACATCAATCAGCAGCAGTGCGCCATACTGCAGTTGGCGAACATTGACAGCCAGAGCGTGGTGCAGACGGTCAAGCAGAAGTTGGCGATTGGGCAGTCGGGTCAAGGCATCGAAGTAGGCCAGGTTATGGATCTTCTGTTCAGCCAACTTGCGCTCGGTGATGTCCAGCACGGTTCCCAGAATATGGGCTGGCTGGCCTTGCGCATTGGAATACACCTGCCCCTGGGCCAGAATCCAGTGGCGCGATTGGTCCGGCCAGACGATTTGACATTCGAAGCTCAGGTGTTTGCTGACCAACGCCGCGTCGAAGCATTGGCCGACCCGTTTGCGATCTTCGGGCGCGATGTGCCGCAAAAAAACCGTGCGATCCCAGTGCAAGACTTCCGAAGCGTAGCCAAAGATCTGGTCGTGTCGCAACGAGCGCCAGGATATCTCGTTGATCAAGTCGAGATCCCAGGCACCCATCTGGGCAGAGTCCATCGCCAGCGCGAGTCGTTGCTCGCTTGTCCTGAGCGCCTCCTGCGCGAGTTGACGCTCGGTGATGTCCTCAACGATGCACCAGATGTACTGCTGGCCGTCTTTGCCCGTGATCAGGACGCCCGACAACGACAGCGGAATCAGACTGCCGTCCTTGCGGATGTATTCTTTCTCGTAAGGGCCAAAGCGCCCGGTTCGCACAATGGTCTCGATCTGCAGCGCCTCACTCGCCATGTATTTCTCGGGCGTCAGCTTCCAGTAGTCAAGCTCCTTCAATTCTTCCGCGCTGTAGCCACAAATCGCACGAAACGATTCATTGAACTCAACGAAACGGCCTTTCATATTTGCCATGGCGATGCCCAAGGGCGAAACATCGAAGAGTCCGCTCAACTGCGCTTGCTTTTCACGCAGATCCGCTTCAGTTGATTTTTTGGCGCTGATATCCGACACCAGGGCGTAAAAGCCCTTGACCTCAGCGTCAGCAATATCCGGGATGTACTGCGCCAGCGCGACACGTGGTGAATTGTCATCGGGCGTTGAAATGATGCGCTCGAATTGCTGCTCCTCGCCCCTTAACGCCGCTTCGATATAGGGCAGATTGGCCTGGTAGCGTTCTTCCCCGATGACATCGCGGATGTGCATACCTGGAATCCTGGCCTGTTCAATGCCAAACCATTGCGAATAGGCCTGATTGGCAAACACGTTATGCAGCCTGCGGTCCCAATAGCCGATCATGGCGGGAATCTTTTCATCCGATGCCGCCAACTGGTGCTCTCGGCCGCTCGGCGTACCAACCGGCGGCTCACTCGCAGATGCTTCGACTGATTGGGATTGCAATCCCGCGCTCACTTGCTTTACCGTTGGCTGATTCATTGGTTATGCGACCCTGGGCCGTTTATTGGCAAAATTTTGTTCGGATTGCCAGCAATAGTTCAGACCGATATTACACGCATGTCCAGGACACCCAACGCGGAGCCTAAACCCGCGCCGCGCGCAGCCGCATGGAGAACTCCTGCAGCGCGGCAATGCCGCTGGCTTCGGCATGGTGGCACCAGGCTTGCAAATCGGCAGCGAGTTGCTCACGTGTGTGCGAGCGATTGAGCCAGAGCTGGCGCAGTTCTTCGCGCATCAACACCATCTTGTCGAGCACCGGCGAGGCGGCGCGCGCCAGCACCAGTTGGGCTGCGGCGGCGGCCGGCACTTTCTCGCTGTCGCGGTGCAGCCAGCGCTGCGCCGCCTTGATCACGCCGGCGTCAGCGCTGCGCGCCTTCATGCTCTGCAACTCGATCTTGAAGGTGCGTCGCATGTCCTTGGCATAAGCTGCCATGATCTCGTAGCGGTTGGAAATCAGGGCTTCGAGCGTCTTCTCGTCGGCTACTGCGCGCACCTCGCCAAACGCGAGCTTGGGCGGCGTCTTCTTGACCGTGGCCAGCCGCATCTTTTGCAGCAGGCTGATGTACAACCAGCCGATGTCAAACTCATAGGGTTTGACCGAGAGCTTGGCCGAAGTCGGATAGGTGTGATGGTTGTTATGCAACTCCTCACCCGCAATCAGGATGCCCCAGGGCGAGATGTTGGTGCTGGCGTCAGGCGCCTCGAAGTTGCGGTAACCCCAGTAATGCGCCGCACCGTTGATGATCCCGGCCGCCATCACCGGCGTCCAGGCCATTTGCACTGCCCACACCGTCAGGCCAGCGGCGCCGAACAGAACCAGATCGATGATCAGCATCAGCAGCACGCCCCACCACGAAAAGCGGCTGTACAGATTGCGCTCCAGCCAGTCAGCCGGTGTGCCATGGCCATAGCGGGCCAGGGTCTCGGGTTTGAGGGCCTCGGCGCGGTACAACTCATAGCCCTGCAGCAGCACGGTCTTGATGCCATAGACGTGCGGGCTGTGCGGGTCTTCCGGCTGCTCGCATTTGGCGTGGTGTTTGCGGTGGATCGAAGCCCATTCCTTGGTCACTTGTCCGGTCGTGAGCCAGAGCCAGAAGCGAAAGAAATGCGAGGCAATCGGGTGCAGATCGAGCGCGCGGTGTGCCTGATGCCGATGCAGGAACACCGTCACACTGACCATGGTGACGTGCGTGATGGCCAGGGTGAACAACACAATTTGCCACCAGGCCAGGTGCCACAGCCCATGGGCCAGCCAGCCCAGTACAGACGAATCGGATAACAGCATAGTCTTCAAATCTCGAAACAAATCAGGAATCAGCTCTTTTGCCAGACAGCAGCAAAAAAGCCATCGGTCTGGTGTTTGTGCGGCCACAAGCGCAGGTAGCGCAAGCCGTTCTCGCCGCCACTGCACAGGGTCGCGGCGCCCTCCACTTTCAGGCCGGCCAAAACCTCGCCCACATCAAGCGGCGCGAAACCCGGATTGGCTTCGGTAAAGGCCTGCGCCACGGCTTCGTTTTCCTGCACCAGCATGCTGCAGGTGGCGTAGACCAGGCGGCCACCGGGCTTGAGCAGGCGCGCCGCGCTTTGCAGAATGGCGGCCTGCGTGACAGCCATGTCTTCCACCAGCTTGGGGGTTTGGCGCCACTTCAGATCCGGGTTGCGGCGCAGCGTGCCCAGGCCTGAGCAGGGTGCGTCAACCAGGACGCGGTCGATCTTGCCAGCCAAGCGTTTGACGCGATCATCGCGTTCGTGTGCGATGGCCGCCGGGTGCACATTGGACAGGCCGCTGCGCGCCAGCCGCGGCTTCAAGGCGTCAAGCCGGTGCGCCGAGGTATCGAAAGCGTAGAGGCGACCCGTGCTGCGCATGGCGGCACCGATGGCCAGCGTCTTGCCGCCGGCGCCGGCGCAGAAATCGACCACCATCTCGCCGCGCTTGGCGTCGAGCAGCATGGAGAGCAACTGGGAACCTTCGTCCTGCACCTCAAAGGCGCCACGAACAAAGGCATCCATCTTGTTGAGCGTGGGCTTGCCGGCAATGCGCAGGCCCCAGGGCGAGTACGGCGTTGGTACGGCCTTGATGCCGGCCTGTGCCAGTTCCTTTTGCACATCGGCGCGCTTGGCATTGAAGGCGTTAACGCGCAGATCAAGCCCGGCACCCTGGCTCAGGCTTTCGGCCAACTGCCAAAATTCGCTACCGAGTTGATCTTTGAGTGGCTGCACCAGCCACTCCGGAAGGTTGTGGCGATGGCGCTCCATCAGGTCGGCCACATTGATCTTTTCGCACTGGTCGAGCCACTTGGTTTCCTGCTCGGTCAGCGCACTGCGCAGATAGTCGCCCGGGCCATAGAAACCCAGGATCGCCAACCGGCGCTCCTTCGGGCCACTGCCGGATGGCGCGTAATGGTCGAACAGCAATTTCTTGCGCAGGACGGTGTAGACCGTGCCAGACAAGGTGGCGCGTTCGCGCGGGCCCAGCCCACGGTTGTCGCGGAAGAAGCGTGAAACAATGGCGTCGGTTGGATGGTCGAATTTGAGACTGAGCCGCACCAGTTCGGAACAGGCGTCGAGCAGGGCTTTTGGATGCATAGGCGGGGATTGTCCCATGTTGACCTCGCACCTGTCATGCCGGACCTCACTACAGTCATGCCGGAGCCCTTAGTTGTCATGCCGGACTTGATCCGGCATCCATGCCTTGTGCAGCATGGATTGCGGGTCGGGGCCCGCAATGACAATTCGGGGATGCAACGCCGAGTCCCGGGCTCATGAAGATTGGACGTGTTTACAGTAACTTCACCCCAGTGCAACCGACTGCTTATGTTGACGGGCGCACAATCAAAGCCCACTCAGGCCAGTAGACTCATGCGAACGATGTGCCCCACAAAAGAAACCCCATCACCGCTGTCGCACCCGCTCTGCCGCGGCGCCCTGTCCGTGGCGCTTGCTCTCGCGCTCGGCGGCTGTGCCGCTTGGTCGCCGCCAGCGCAGCTGGCGTCAACAGCGCAGGTCGCTTCGACATCGGTTAATCCATTGGCGCAATGGTGGCAACATTTCAATGACCCGCTCATGACCACGCTGGTCACACAAGCGCTGCAGGCCAATACCAGCATCCGCTCGGCGCAAGCTGCGCTGCAGCAGTCGCGCGCGCTGCGCGATGTCAGTGCTGCCGGCCTGATGCCGACA
The DNA here is from genome assembly GCA_903914175.1 of uncultured beta proteobacterium. GTDB lineage: Bacteria > Pseudomonadota > Gammaproteobacteria > Burkholderiales > Burkholderiaceae_C > Rhodoferax. Next base: position 10,611 of record CAIWNX010000009.1, read on the forward strand.
CTGTCAACCTCGGGGTCGATGCAACGCAATCGCGCCAACGGCCTGGACGCCAGCAACAGCTTTCGCGTCGGACTCGACGCCAGTTGGGAGCCTGATATCTTCGGCGGCCAGCGCAGTGCACTGAACGCCGCCGAAGCCGATACGCAAGCGCTACAGGCAACGCTGGCTGACGTGCAGGTGTCGGTCGCGGCCGAGGTCGCGCTGGCCTATGTCCAGTTACGCGGCCAGCAGGCGCAGCTGGCGATTGCCCGCAACAACCTGGCCAGCCAGCAGGAGACTTTGCAGATCACCAACTGGCGCGCGCAGGCCGGTCTCACCACCTCACTCGAAGTCGAGCAGGCACGCACGGCGAGCGAACAGACCAGCGCACTGACCCCGTTGCTGGAGGCGAGCATTGCCAGGACCCGCCACAGCCTGGCGGTACTGACCGGGCAGCGCCCCGAAGCCTTGCTCAAGCAATTGCAGCCGGCCCAGCCGATTCCGCAGCCCGCGAGCACCCTTGCACTCGACATCGCGGCCCAGACCCTGCGCCAACGGCCCGATGTACGCGCCGCCGAACTGCGCATCACGGCGGCACTGGCGCGCGTGTCGGTAGCCGACGCAGCGCGCTACCCGGGCTTTGCCATTGGTGGCTCGCTCGGGCTCAATGCGCAAACGCTCGCCGCCCTGGGCAACAGCGCCGGCCTGGTCAGCAGCCTGATTAGCAGTCTGTCGCTTCCCCTGTTTGACGGCGGCGCACGGCACGCGCAGTTGCTGGCACAGGAAGCGGCGCTGGAGCAGGCACGCGCCAACTACCAGGCCGTCGTGCTGAGCGCCCTGCGCGACGTGGCCGACGCGCTGGTGGCACTCGATGGCGACCGCACGCGATTGACCCATCTGCAAAGCGCCGCCGAAGCGGCCGGCAATGCGGCACTGCTGGCGCAGCAGCGTTACAGCAGCGGCCTGATCGACTTCCAGACCGTGCTGCAAGTGCAGCGCACGCTGCTGACCGCACAGGACAGCGTGGCCAGCACCCGCGCCGACATCGGCCTTGACCACGTTCGCCTGTACAAGGCGCTGGGCGGCGGTTGGAACTGAAACGCAATGCTCACCATGAACCCTCATCCGGCCCACGCTTGTCATTGCGGGCTCCGACCCGCAATCCATGTATTCAGAGGCACTGACGGGAGGCATGGATGCCGGATCAGGTCCGGCATGACAACTACGAGTTCCGGGATGACAACCCGCTCCCGTCATTGCCGCGTCGCTTCGCTCCTCGCAATGACGAGAAGAAAAGCGCTCCTCGCAATGACAAAGTTAGAAACTCCTATTTTTGAAAGTGCATCATGAGCACCACCAACACCGCCCCATCGGGCACTGAGTTGCAGGCCATGCTCGACGAAGCGCCGCAGCGCGTCTGGTGGCGCCGCGGCGTGGTCTGGGTCTCGCTGATGATCGCACTGGCGATTGGCGCTGGCATCTATTACTGGCAGTCGAGTGCCAAAAGCAGCGCAGCGCCGGTCTTCGTCACCGAGGCAGCGAACAAGGGCAACCTGACTTTGAGCGTGGCCGCCAACGGCACGCTGCAGCCCACAACCTCGGTCAACATCGGCAGCGAACTCTCGGGCACGGTGCTGCGCGTGCTGGTCGATGTCAACGACAAGGTGAAAAAGGGCCAGGTGCTGGTGGAACTCGACACCGCCAAACTCAACGACCAGGTGGCGCGCTCGCGTGCTGCACTCAGCGCGGCCATTGCCAGGGTGGCGCAGACGGCTGCGACCGTGAGGGAAGCCAAAGGCAACCTGGCACGTCTCGAAGAAGTGATGCGCCTGTCAGGCGGCAAGGTGCCCTCGCAAGCTGAACTTGACAGCGGACGCGCCGTGCTGGAACGCGCACTGGCGGATCAACTCAGCGCGCAGGCGAATGTGACCGAAGCACGCGCCGCCGCTGCCACCGATGAAACCAATCTGTCCAAGGCATCGATCCGCTCGCCCATCGACGGTGTGGTGCTGACGCGCAGCGTGGACCCCGGCAACGCCGTAGCGGCTTCGCTGCAGGCTGTGACGCTGTTCACACTGGCTGAAGACCTGCGCAAGCTGCGCCTGCAGGTCAATGTCGACGAGGCCGATGTCGGCGCCGTCAAGGTCGGACAGAAAGCCAGCTTCACAGTCAGCGCCTACCCGTCGCGCAAGTACCCGGCGAAGATCTACCGCGTCGCCTATGGCTCCACCATCACCGAAAACGTGGTGACCTACACCACCTACCTCGAAGTCGACAACAGCGACTTGAGCCTGCGCCCGGGCATGACGGCCTCCGCCACCATCACCGCCACCGAGCGCCAGGACGTGCTGCTGGTGCCCAATACATCGCTGCGCTTCACGCCCTCGCTCGGCGCCGGCGCCAAGGCCAAGGGCGGCATCGTCTCCAGCCTGCTGCCACGCATGCCACAAGGCGCGCGCAAGACCGCTGGCGGCAGCGGACCGGCCAAGCAGGTCTGGGTGCTGCGCGACGGCGCCGCCGTGGCGGTCAACGTCAACGCTGGCATCAGCGACGGCCGCATGACCGAAGTCAGCGACACCGAGTTGCGCGCTGGCATGCTGGTCATCACCGATCAACGCGCCAGCGCAGCAGCGCCATGAGCCAGACGCCGCTGATCGAACTGCGCCAGGTGACCAAGGTCTACGGTCAGGGCGCCACCGCGCTGGCCGCACTCAAAGGCGTGGATCTGCGCATTGAGGCGGGTGACTTTGTTGCCATCATGGGGCCCAGCGGTTCCGGCAAATCGACCGCCATGAACATGCTGGGCTGCCTGGACACGCCGACCCAGGGCGAGTACCTGTTTCAGGGCGCCCATGTCGAATCCCTGTCGCGTGACCAGCGGGCACGCCTGCGCCGGCGCTTTCTCGGTTTTGTATTCCAGGGTTTCAACCTGCTGGCGCGCACTTCGGCGCAGGAAAACGTGGAACTGCCCTTGCTGTACCGCGGCGAGGCTAGCAAGACACGGCACGCGCTGGCAGCGAAAGCGCTGGCGTCGGTCGGACTGGCCGGCTGGGAACAACACACGCCAGCTGAACTCTCGGGCGGGCAGCAACAACGCGTGGCCATCGCACGCGCCATCGTCACGGAACCAGCCGTGCTGCTGGCCGACGAACCCACCGGCAACCTCGACACGCAACGCAGCCGCGAGATCATGGAGTTGCTGTGGCGCCTCAACGTCGATCACGGCATCACCGTGTTGATGGTGACGCATGAGGCCGATATGGCGGCCTATGCCCGGCGCATCGTGCGCTTTGTCGATGGTGTCGTCGCTGGCGACACGCAAAACCCGAACCCGGCCGGTCTGCATCGGCCAGACGCAGGGGTCAGCGCAACAAGCGCGGCACCGGAGACCGTCTGATGCTGCTCAACACCCTGCTGCTGGCCCTGCGCTCAATCCGGCGCAATCTGCTGCGTTCCTTTCTCACCATCCTGGGTATCGTGATTGGCGTCAGCGCCGTCATCACCATGGTCACGTTGGGCAACGGCGCCACGCTGGCAGTGCAGAACCAGATTTCCAGCCTGGGCACCAATCTGCTGCAGGTGCGCCCGGGTCAGCGCATGGGGCCAGGCGGCGGCGGCGGTGCCGCACCGTTCAAGGAAGCCGACGCCGACGCCATCGCCAGTCAGATCGGCGGTATTGCCGCGGTGGCACCCGAAGCACGCGCCGCTTCCAAACTGGTGGCGAATGGCCGCAACTGGGCCAGCAGCGTCATCGGCAGCAGCAACGCCTGGCTCATCACCGGCAACTGGAAGCTCAGCGACGGTCGCCAGTTTTCAGACGACGAACTGCGCGCCGGCGCCGCCGTCTGCCTGATCGGCCAGACCGTGCAGCGCGAACTGTTCAACGGGCACGGCGCGGTGGGCCAGCAGTTGCGCGTCAAGCAGATCTCGTGCGAGGTGGTGGGCGTGCTCGCCTCCAAGGGCCAGGGCGCTTTCGGCAACGACCAGGACGACATGGTGTTGCTGCCGATCAAGACCCTGCAGCGCCGTATCACCGGCAACACACGCGTACAGTCGCTGCTGGTGTCGATGATGGACGGCAGCGACCCGGATCGCGTCAAGGCCGGTCTGACGCAGTTGCTGCGCGAACGGCGCAAGCTGGCCGAGGACGACGAAGACAACTTCAATGTGCTCGACACCAAGCAACTCGCCGACACGCTGTCGGGCACGACCAAGGTCATGACCATGCTGCTGGGCGCCGTCGCGGCGGTCAGCCTGCTGGTGGGCGGCATCGGCATCATGAACATCATGCTGGTGAGCGTGACCGAGCGCACACGCGAGATCGGCCTGCGTCTGGCGATCGGCGCGCTGGAGCGCGAGGTGCTGCTGCAGTTCCTGATCGAGGCCGTGGTGCTGGCCGCGCTCGGCGGCGTCATCGGCATCATCCTGGCCACCGCCGCTTCCATCGGACTGGCCAGCTTGATGGACGTGCCCTACCTGTTCAACCTCGGCGTCAACGTGATGTCTTTCTTTTTCTCAGCGGGCATCGGCGTGCTGTTTGGCTACTTCCCGGCGCGCCGCGCTGCGCGACTCGACCCGATCGAGGCGCTGCGGCATGAGTAGCGCACTCCATGAACAGTTCCGCCCCTGCTTGTCATTGCGGGCCTGACCCGCAATCCATGGTTCGCGTGGCACTGGATCCCGGATCAGGTCCGGGATGACAATTTCAGCGCGTAGCCCGTACGGAGCCAAAGGCGCAATACGGTGACACCCCAGCGAGGTCAATCCCGTATTGCGCTGCGCTGCATACGGGCTACGCCGAAACGTTCAGACGCAGCGTCTATTGGTGCCGCAACAGATCGGCAATCGCCTGCGGGTAAATGCGGTGCTCCTGCGTGAGCACACGGGCCGCTATCGCGTCGGCGGTGTCGCCGGGCAAGATCGGCACCACGGCCTGCGCCAGGATCGGACCATGGTCCAGTTCGGCCGTCACCTGGTGCACCGTCGCGCCGGCCACCTGGCAGCCGGCATCGATGGCGCGCTGGTGCGTGTGCAAGCCCGGAAAAGCCGGCAGCAGCGAAGGATGGATGTTGAGCAGACGACCCTCATAGCGGCTGACAAAGCCGCTCGTCAGTATGCGCATGAAGCCGGCCAGCACCAGCAGCACTGGCCTGCCCGGTTCCTCGTAACGGTCAATGACACTGGCCAAAGCGGCATCGAAGTCTTCGCGCGAGGCAAAAGCCTTGTGGTCCAGCACATGGGTTGCCAGTCCGTTTTCGGCGGCAAACACCAGCCCGCCGGCACTGGCCTTGTTGCTGATGACGGCGGCCACGCGGGCGCCGAATTTGTCGTGCCAGTTGTCGCGCTGCGCTGTTTTAACGATGGCGGCCATGTTGGAGCCGCCGCCAGAGATCAAAATAACGATGTTCTTCATACCTGAGCCAATTATGACCTCGACCCCTGATACCCCACCCGCCTCTGCACCGACCCTGAGCGCGATCGAAGCCCGCGTGCTGGGCACGCTGATGGAGAAAGCGCGCACCGTGCCCGACAGTTACCCACTGACACTGAACTCGTTGCTGCTGGGCTGCAACCAGAAGTCAAGCCGCGAGCCGCTAATGGAACTCGACGAGGCCGAGGTGGCCAGTGCGCTGGACAATCTCAAAAACCTCAACCTGGTGCGCGAATCGAGCAGCGGGCGCAGCACGCGCTTCGAACACAACTTCCAGCGCGGCATCGGCGTCTACGAGCAGGCCGCCGTGCTGCTGGGCCTCTTGATACTGCGCGGCCCGCAAACCGCCGGCGAACTGCGCCTGAACGCCGAGCGCTGGTACAAGTTTGCCGATATCTCGTCGGTCGAAGGCTTTTTGGAAGAGTTGCAGGAACGCTCGGCCGAAAAAGGCGGTCCGCTGGTGATCAAGCTGGCACGCGCCCACGGCGCACGCGAGCAACGCTGGGCGCACCTGCTGTGCGGCGCGGTGGACCCGAACCAGGGCGGCGAGAGCAGCGCGGCAGTCAGCGGCGGCAACGCCGAGCGCATCGCACGGCTCGAAACCGAAGTCGCCAGCTTGCGCGAAACCGTACAAAAACTATGTGCCGAGCTCGGCGTGTCACCACCTGGACAGCCATAATCGAACGACCGTGCTAAAAACTTCCCTATTGGAAATCTGGAGACCTTTTTATGGACTTGGCATTCACACCTGAAGAACAGCAATTTCGCAAGGAGATCCGCGCCTGGGTCAGCGAAAACCTGCCAGCCGACATCTCGCACAAGGTGCACAACGCGCTGCGCCTGAGTCGTGACGACATGCAGCGCTGGGGCAAGATCCTGGGCAAGAAAGGCTGGCTCGGCCACGCCTGGCCGAAAGCCTTTGGCGGCCCGGGCTGGAACTCGGTGCAAAAACATTTGTTTGAAGAAGAATGTGCCCTGGCCGGCGCGCCGCGCGTGATCCCGTTCGGCCCGGTGATGGTGGCACCGGTCATCATGGCCTTTGGCAACGCCGAGCAGCAGCAACGCTTTCTGCCCGGTATTGCCAGCGGCGACGTCTGGTGGAGCCAGGGTTACAGCGAGCCCGGCTCCGGCTCCGATCTGGCCTCGGTGCGAACCAAGGCCGAACGCCAGGGCAACAAGTACATCGTCAACGGCCAAAAAGCCTGGACCACGCTCGGTCAGTACGGCGAGTGGATCTTCTGCCTGGTTCGCACCAGCAACGAAGGCAAGCCGCAGACTGGCATCAGCTTCCTGCTGATCGACATGAAGTCGCCCGGCGTCACGGTGCGCCCGACCGTGCTGCTTGACGGCGAGGCCGAAGTTAACGAAGTCTTCTTCGACAACGTCGAAGTGCCGGTGGAAAACCTGATCGGCGAAGAGAACAAGGGCTGGACTTACGCCAAGCACCTGCTCAGCCATGAGCGCACCAACATTGCCGACGTGAACCGTGCCAAGCGCGAATTGGAACGCCTCAAGCGCATCGCCAAGGCCGAGGGCGTTTACGAAGACATCCGTTTCCGTGACGAGATCGCCAAGCTCGAAGTTGATGTGGTGGCGCTGGAGATGCTGGTGCTGCGCGTGCTGGCAGCCGAAAAGTCGGGCAAGAATTCGCTCGACATTGCCGGTCTGCTCAAGATCCGCGGCAGCGAAATCCAGCAGCGTTACAGCGAACTGATGATGCTGGCGGCCGGCCCCTACGCATTGCCGCTGATCCACGAAGCGATGGAAGCCGGCTGGCAGGGTGATTTCCCCGGTGGCGGCACCTGGTGTGCACCGCTGGCATCGACTTATTTCAACATGCGCAAAACCACCATTTACGGCGGCAGCAACGAGGTGCAGCGCACCATCGTGGCTCAGACCGTTCTGGGCTGATGCAAGAAATTTGTCATTGCGGGAGTTTTGTCATTGCGGGCTTGACCCGCAATCCATGACGGCGTGGCACTGGATCCCGGATCAAGTCCGGGATGACAGCAGGCTCAGGATGACGGCAAAGAGAGCCGGGATGACAGCAGGGTCAGAGATGACTGAAACAAGGAGAGCTTTATGGATTTCGATTTCACAGACGACCAGGAACAACTGCGTGACGCGGTGCGCAAATGGGTTGACAAGGGCTACAACTTCGAGCGCCGCAGTGCCGCCGTGAAGGCCGGTGGCTTTTCGCAGCAAGCGTTTGCCGAACTGGCCGAACTCGGCCTGTGCGGCCTCTATATTCCCGAAGCAAACGATGGCATGGGCATGGGCCCGGTCGAAGGCATGGTGGTGATGGAGGAGTTGGGCCGCGGTATTGTGCTCGAGCCGCTGGTGCAAAGCCTGATCGCCGGCGCCGTGCTCAGCGGCTATGCCCCCGAGGCCCTCCAATCATCCTGGCTACCCAAGATTGCCAGCGGTGAAGCGCTGGTGGTGCTGGCGTATCAGGAACGCGCGGCGCGCTACGCGCTTGATGCCTGCCAGGCCAAGGCGACGCAAGGTGCCGCCGGCTGGACACTGGTGGCAAGCAAGAGCGTGGTGCCGGCAGGCGACCAGGCCGGCGCCTTCATCATGCCGGCCACGGTTGACGGCAAGCTCGCGCTGTTCCTGGTGGCGCAAGGCGCCAGCGGTCTCACGACCCGCGGCTACGGCACGCAGGACGGCAGCCGCGCCGCCGACCTGACGCTGGTGGACACGCCTGCCGCGCTGATCACGCTCGACGGTTTGACGGCACTGGAACACGCGGTGGACATCGGCATCGCCGCCACCTGCGCCGAAGCCGTTGGCGTGCTGGACAAGACGGTCACGATCACGGCCGAGTACATGAACATGCGCAAGCAGTTCGGCGTGGCCATCAGCAGCTTCCAGGCCCTGCGCCATCGCATGGCCGACGTCAAGATGCAACTCGAACTGGCGCGCTCGATGAGCTACTACGCCGCACTCAAACTCAACGCACCAGCACCGGAGCGCCGCGCCGCCATGGCTCGCGCCAAGTACCAACTGGGTTGCTCGATGCGCTTTGTCGGCCAGCAAACGGTGCAAATGCACGGCGGCATCGGCATCACCGACGAATACATCGGCAGCCACTACTTCAAGAAGCTCACGCAACTGGAAATGACGTTTGGCGATTCGATGCACCACCTTGCTGAGGTGTCAAGCCGCATGCAGGACACGGCCGGCGTTTTTGCCTGAAGGCACTCTGGCCTGAGGCGGCGCGCTCAGACGATCAGGCGCGACGATTTGGGCACGTGCGCCATCAAAAACTCCATCTGGTCGGCCAGAATGCGCCGGTTGCGCAGAATGAAGTCTTCCCACAGGCTGGGCACGTAAGGCGTGTAGAGCAGCGGCATCTTGGCCTGCTCTGGCGTGCGATGGCTTTTGCGGTGATTGCAGGCGCGACACGCCGTAACCACGTTCATCCAGGTATCGATGCCATCCTGCGCAAACGGGATGATGTGCTCGCGCGTCAGTTCTTCCTCAAAAAAATGCTCGCCGCAATAGGCGCAGATGTTGCGGTCGCGCGCGAACAACTTGTGATTCGTCAGGCCCGGTTTCAGGCGGAAGGGCTTGATGCTGGGCACGCCCTGGGTGCCGATGATGCTGTTGATTGTGATGACCGACTGCACGCCGGTGAGCGCGTTGTGCCCGCCGTGGAACACCGCGATCTCACGCCCCATCTCCCAGCGCACTTCCTGCGCCGCGTAGTGGATCACCGCCTGTTCCAGCGAAATCCAGGATTGCGGCAGCCCCTGGGCTGACAGCTTCAAGACTTTCAAAAAACGCCTCCTGAAAAAGACATTCGTTCATCATCGCTCGGCTAAGGGACAATATACCCTGTATTTGTGACAACCCCGCTTGCGATGCATCAACACAACGCGCCGCAGGTCATCAAGAAGATATCCATCGAATGAAGGTTTTTCGTGGCTTCCACCACCCTGGTCTCGGCGCCGCCTGTGCGCTGACCATCGGCAACTTCGACGGCGTGCACCGCGGCCATCAGGCCATGCTGGCGCTGCTCAAAAGCGAAGCGCAGCAGCGCGGCCTGCCAAGCTGCGCGCTGACCTTCGAGCCGCATCCGCGCGACTACTTTGCCGCCGTCAACCAAAAACCGGAACTGGCGCCGGCGCGCATCGGCACGCTGCGCGACAAGCTGATCGACCTGGCGCAATGCGGTCTGGACCAGACCATCGTGCTGCCCTTCGACGCAAGGCTGGCGGCGCTCTCACCGCAAGCCTTCGTTGACGAAGTGCTGCGCCAGGGGCTCGGTGCGCAATACGTTCTGGTGGGCGACGATTTCCGCTTCGGCGCCAAACGCGCCGGTGACTATGACTTGCTTGACCGCATCGGCACCGCCAGCGGCTTCGACGTGGCGCGCATGAACAGCTACGAGGTGCACGGCCTGCGCGTCTCGAGCTCGGCCGTGCGCGATGCCCTGTCGCAAGGCCGCATGGAGGACACCGCGCGACTGCTCGGGCGCCCCTATCGCATCTCGGGCCACGTGGTGCACGGGCGCAAGCTCGGGCGCGAACTGGGTTTCAGAACACTGAATTTGCGCTTTGCCCACTGGAAACCCGCCGCTGGCGGTATTTTCGTCGTACGCGTCCATGGTCTGACAGAAAAGCCGCTGGCGGGCGTTGCCAACATGGGCATCCGGCCTTCGCTCGACCCGCGTGATGTCAACGGCGGTCGCGTGCTGCTGGAGACGCATTGCCTGGACTGGCCCGAGCGCCTGGGCGCCGAGGGTGCGTACGGTAAAATCATCCGCGTGGAACTGCTGCACAAACTGCACGACGAGCTGAAATACGACGGTCTTGATGCCCTGACGCACGGCATACGCAAGGACTGCGACGACGCACGCGCCTGGCTCGCTGCACGAATTTGACGGGGCCACGCCGACGCACCTTGCCCCGCGTCCTGTTTGCCCCGCCTCGCACGCACATGAGTTCCGTGCCCCCTTGCCCCATCGAGATTTGTCATGACCGAAAAAGTTGATTACCGAAGCACCCTGAACCTGCCCG
>CAIWNX010000010.1 GCA_903914175.1 uncultured beta proteobacterium
GCCCAGTGCCGGACCGATCGGTGGTGATGGATTGGCTTTGCCTGCTGGAACTTGCAGTTTGACAAAACCGACGATTTTTTTCGCCATGCTTTTCTCCTTGCGGGTGATAGCGCCCGAACCGTGCCTTCAAACTGGCAGGCCCTGGCTCCCCGGGGTTAACGACTCACTTCTCTCGTTCGCACCGAGTCGGAAAATGCGAACAACTTGATCAGTTTCCCAATCGATTGGGGCTGAAGCCTCAGGTCTTCTCGATCTGCGAGAATTCCAGCTCGACTGGCGTGGAGCGACCGAAAATCGTCACGGCCACGCGCACCTTGCTCTTCTCGTAATTCACGTCTTCCACCGATCCATTGAAGTCGGTGAACGGACCATCCTTGACACGCACAAACTCGCCGACCACAAACTCGACCTTGTGACGCGGCTTCTCAGTGCCTTCCTGCATCTGGCTGACGATCTTCAAAACCTCGGCTTCCGAAATCGGAGCCGGACGGTTCTTGACGCCACCGACGAAGCCGGTGACCTTGTTAGTGTGCTTGACCAGGTGCCAGGTGTCGTCGTCCATGACCATCTCGACCAGCACATAGCCCGGAAAGAACTTGCGCTCGGTGGTCTTTTTCTGGCCGTTCTTGATCTCGACCACTTCTTCCATCGGAACGAGGATGCGACCAAACTTGTTCTGCATGCCGGAGCGGTTGATGCGCTCCTGGATGTTGCGCTCGACCGCCTTCTCCATGCCCGAATAGGCATGAACCACGTACCAGCGCAGATCAGGATTGCTGGGCGCGGTCGACAGGACCTGCGCTGCCGCGATCGGTTCGGTTGCCGGGGTTTCTACAACATCGTTCATTACTTTTTCCACCCCAGAATCAAGTCATAAAACAGCCATTCCAGCGTCTTGTCAGTGAGCCAGAGGAACAGGGCCATCACCAGCACAAAGGCAAAGACATAGGCCGTCATCTGAATCGCTTCCTTGCGCGCCGGCCAGACGACCTTCTTGACCTCGCGCCAAGCATCTTGGCCAAAGGCGTAAAGCGCCTTGCCCTGCTCAGCCGTGAAGAAAACCACGACCGCCGCAGCCAGGCCGAGCAGCAAAACGCCCCACTGGGCCAGCGCTCCCTGCTTGCCAAGCAAGTAGAAAGCCGCCAGCGCCGCCACGACCAGCGCCGCTGCAGCAGCGATCTTGGCCTTGTCGGCGCCCGTATTGACCGTTTGAACTTGTGGGGTGGCCATTTTTCTCTATCTCGCGCTTCTTTATGTCAAATCAAAATCAGCCGTCTTGAGACGCTGAAGCCCGCTATTCGCATAGCGGGCTTGGAATCCACCTTCTCTACACTTCAGGTGGCAGGGGCGGAAGGAATCGAACCATCAACCTTCGGTTTTGGAGACCGACGCTCTGCCAATTGAGCTACGCCCCTACGAAAAATCTACGCGATGATCTTTGCAACCACGCCGGCGCCCACCGTCTTGCCACCTTCACGGATGGCGAAACGCAGACCTTCTTCCATCGCGATCGGGTTGATCAGCTTGACCGTGATCGACACGTTGTCACCCGGCATCACC
>CAIWNX010000011.1 GCA_903914175.1 uncultured beta proteobacterium
ACGTGTCGATCACGGTCAAACTGATCAACCCGATCGCCATGGAAGAAGGTCTGCGTTTTGCTATCCGTGAAGGTGGCAAGACGGTGGGCGCTGGTGTGGTTGCAAAGATCATCGCGTAAATTTTTTTCGTAGGGGCGTAGCTCAATTGGCAGAGCGTCGGTCTCCAAAACCGAAGGTTGATGGTTCGATTCCTTCCGCCCCTGCCACCTGAAGAGTAGAGAAGGTGGATTCCAGGCCCGCTATGCGAATAGCGGGCTTCAGCGTCTAAAGACGGCTGAATTTGATTTGACATAAAAGAAGCGCGAGATAGAGAAATATGGCCACCCCACAAGTTCAAACTGTCAGTACCAGCGCCGACAAGGCCAAGCTTGCCGCTGCCGCAGCACTGGTGGTTGCAGCGCTGGCAGCGTTTTACTTGCTGGGTAAGCAGGGTCAACTCGCGCAATGGGGTGCCTTGCTGGCGGGTCTTGCCGCCGCAGCCGTGGTGTTTTTCAGTTCCGAGTCCGGTAAGGCGCTTTACGCTTTCGGACATGATGCCTGGCGCGAAGTCAAGAAAGTTGTCTGGCCGGCACGCAAGGAGGCGATCCAGATGACGGTCTATGTGTTCGCCTTCGTGCTGGTGATGGCCCTGTTTCTCTGGCTCACCGACAAGACGCTGGAATGGCTGTTTTATGACTTGATTCTGGGGTGGAAAAAGTAATGAATGATGTTGTAGAAACCCCGGCAACCGAACCTCTGGCGGCAGCGCAGGTGCTCGCCACCGCGCCCAGTAATCCTGATCTGCGCTGGTACGTGGTACACGCCTACTCCGGTATGGAAAAGGCCGTCGAGCGCAATATCCAGGAGCGCATCAACCGCTCGGGCATGGCGAACAAGTTTGGCCGAATTCTGGTTCCCATGGAAGAAGTGGTTGAAATCAAGAACGGGCAGAAGAAGACCACTGAGCGCAAGTTCTTTCCGGGCTATGTGCTGGTTGAGATGGTCATGGACGACGACACCTGGCATCTGGTCAAGCACACCAACAAGGTCACCGGTTTTGTCGGCGGCGTCAAGAACCGTCCGTCGCCGATCTCGGAAGCCGAAGTTCTGAAGATCGTCAGCCAGATGCAGGAAGGCACCGAGAAGCCGCGCCACAAGGTTGAATTTGTGGTCGGCGAGTTCGTTCGTGTCAAGGATGGTCCGTTCACCGATTTCAATGGCTCGGTGGAAGATGTGAATTACGAGAAGAGCAAGGTGCGCGTTGCGGTGACGATTTTCGGCCGCTCGACACCAGTGGAACTGGAGTTTTCTCAGATTGAGAAAACTTAAAACCTGAGACATTGCGGGACAGACCGCAGCTACGCAAAGCGAGCTAGCTCTGTCCTCAACTGATTGAGAAGTTCGCATTTTCCGACTCGATGCGAACGAAGCAAGTAGGTGAGTCGTTAACCCCGGGGAGCCAGGGCCTGTAACTTAAAGACAGGGTCAGGGCGTTATCACCCGCAAGGAGAAAAGCATGGCGAAAAAAATCGTCGGTTTTGTCAAACTGCAAGTTCCAGCAGGCAAAGCCAATCCATCACCGCCGATCGGTCCGGCACTGGGCCAACGCGGCTTGAACATCATGGAGTTCTGCAAGGCGTTTAACGCCCAGACCCAGGGCGTCGAGCCGGGTCTGCCGCTGCCAGTCGTGATCACTGCGTTTGCCGACAAGAGCTTTACCTTCATCATCAAGTCGCCGCCGTCGTCGATTCTGATCAAGAAGGCTGCCAAGATCGACAAGGGCTCGGCCACGCCGCACACTGCCAAGGTTGGCAAGGTCACGCGCGCCCAGCTCGAAGAAATTGCCAAGACCAAAATGAAGGACTTGACTGCGGCCGATATGGACGCAGCGGTTCGCACCATCGCGGGCTCTGCTCGTTCGATGGGTGTCACGGTGGAGGGTGTTTAAATGACACAACTGACCAAAAAACAAAAGTCCTTCAAAGGCAAGGTTGACACCAACAAGCTGTACCCCCTGGCCGACGCGCTGGGCATTGTCAAAGAGTGCGCCAATGCCAAGTTCGATGAATCCATCGACGTGGCGGTGCAACTCGGCATTGACGCCAAGAAGTCGGATCAGGTTGTGCGTGGCGCTGTTGTGCTGCCCAATGGCACCGGCAAGACCAAGCGTGTCGCCGTATTCGCTCAAGGTGCCAAGGCTGAAGAAGCCAAGGCCGCAGGTGCTGATATTGTCGGTATGGACGACTTGGCTGCCCGTATCAAGGCCGGCGACATGCCGTTCGACATCGTGATCGCCGCGCCGGATGCGATGCGCATTGTCGGTACCC
>CAIWNX010000012.1 GCA_903914175.1 uncultured beta proteobacterium
AAGCCATGGGCGCTGATGGCTGCGCCGCGCGGGTAGTTTCCACCATTACTGCTTCTGGTCATGGTTATCTCCTACCCAAGGGCCAGTTCGTTGCGCTTGGCGAGCAAGCGCTTAACCAGTTCCCGGATCTCAGGCTCGGTCTTGCCTGCTATGCGAGCCCCATTGATGGCCTGCACTTCATCGCTGGGCCAGCCGCGTGAGCGTTGACCAATGGCGACACCGGTTGTGAACAGTCCGGCCCTGATGGCGTTATATATGCTGGCATCTGAGCGGTGCCCCATTTCAGCCTTAACGGCCGGCAATCTCCAAATAGACATACCTGAATCCCCTTATCGCCATCTGGCGCTTGTTGCTGCGACGTGCAGCAAGTGGGGTGAATTTAGGTCTGGCTGGGGATACTGAATAGGGTGGATTGATCCATATAACCTGGGGTCGATTCACCCCGGACAACCCGACAAAGCCGCGCTCTCATTGGCTTTGCTGGGGTCGGATAACTATTTGCGCGGCCCCGTCGGCAGACCGTCAATTCTCAGGATCGTTGCCATGGCGACGGCCACTGTGTGCGACACCCTGCGCTCGGTTTCGAGCCAGTTGACGACAGTGTCATTCTTTGGAGCGGTGGCTTTTGCATTGGCTGGGTCGTAGTGGACCCAGAATTTCTGCGCAGCCGCGTCAAGGTGACCCAATAATTCGGTGTGGTGTGCGCCCCAGGGCCACGGACCGGCAGAACTTGTTGGGAGGCCGATCTTGGTCTTGGTGTACCAGTCGCTGGCCGTGATAAACATGTCAAGGTCAGCGCGCTCGATACGCAAGAAACCAGCATCCAGTGTCTGTATGAGGACTGTCTTGCCAGTGGCGTCGCGGCCATAATCGTCGGCGCTTATCGCTCCCGCATCGCTCACATGACTCGTAAAATCAAGATTGCAAACAAGAGAATCGTCCGGACTTGACGGCGGCAAGACCATGCCGTTGGGGGTGATACGGGTTGCTTTGAGACTCTTGTCTTCCAGGACCAACTGGCGGACTTTTGCAAGGCTGCACTTTAATTCGGCAGCGACTTCTTCAAAGTTCAGATACTGTGCCATTTGGCCTTTCATTTCGCCAGGATAGAAACTGGCGCAACCATTTCAATCGTCATAATGCCCGCGGCACGCGATGACGTCAAAGTTGGCGTCATCCACGGCATACACCAGACGGTGTATGTCATCAATTCGCCGTGACCAATATCCCGCCATGTTTCCTAACAGTGGCTCGGGTTTGCCGATGCCGGAGAAGGGATCACGCGCGGCCGCTTCTATCAGGGTGTTGACGCGTTTCAATGTCTTTTTGTCCTGCCCTTGCCAGTAGGTGTAATCAACCCATGCTGCCGGGGTAAAGCGAATAGCGCGCCGCATAAAGCTCAGGGCTTGACCAACTCGCGGCGTGTTGCCTTCCCAGCCTTGTGCTGTGCAATTGACTTGGCTAGATGTGCTGCATTCGCTGGGGTTGATAACAGGTGCATGGTTTCCATGATGCTTTGATAGTGGTCAAAGGACATCACCACAGCGTCAGCGCCGTCGCGCCTGCTAATGACGGTCACATCAGCATCCTCATGCACCGTATCGAGTACGGATTTCAATGAACTACGCGCTTCCGAATAGGTGACAATTCTCATCCGATGGCCTTTATTAACTTGTACTTAAAGTTGTGCAAGTATAGGCTATTCACGGGGCTTTATGCCAACACGCCGTTTTAAATCGGTTGCACAGCACCGATTGCCAGTTTGTCCAGATAGTCGGCCCAGTGCTGCATCATGGTGGCGCGGTGTTTGAGGTAAGTGGTGCGGTTATAGCTGCGCCCATTGGCATCTTTCACTGAGTGGGCTAACTGGGCTTCAATAACTAACGGGTCAAAGTCCAGTACTTCGGCCAGTATGGTTCGTGCCGTTGCCCTGAATCCATGCACACTCTGTACCGTGGGTCCGTACCCTAGCGTCAACAATGCCGCCCGCAGTGTGTTGTCACTGATCGGCCTGTCGTGGCTGCGCTCACCGGGGAACAATAAAGTGCCCTTGCCGGTCAGCGGTTGGAGCTTGCGCAATATGGATATGGCTTGTGTTGGCAAGGGAACCAGGTGAGGGTCACCGTTCTTCTTGCCATCAACGCGCCGTTTCATTCTTGCTGCCGGAATAGTCCAGATCGCCGCATCAAGATCAATTTCAGCCCATGCTGCTGCACGTAGTTCGCCTGGTCGCTGAAACAGCAGCGGCGCTAGCTGAAGCGCTGCACGCACAATCGGTCCGCCTTGGTAATCTCGGATAACCCGGATCAATTCCCCAAGTTTGACTGGCTCTGTGATGGCTGCGAAGTGTTTGCCGTGATGTGGCTTGAGTGCGCCTTTGATGTCCGCACTGATATCGCGCGCCGCACGCCCAGTGGCCACCGCGTAGCGCCAGACTTGCCCTGCAGTGGTCAGTACCCGGTGTGCCACGTCTAAAGCGCCACGTTCCTCAACTCGGCGTATCGTGGCAAGTAATTCGATGGCCTCAACGTCTCCGATACGTCGTGCCCCGAGAAATGGGAACAGATCCTTTTCGAGATTGCGTTTTTCGCGGATGGCGTAGTGACTGCTCCAACTATCGAGCTTGAGCTCGTACCACTCTTCTGCCGTTGCTTTGAATGTGTCGCCCGTTGGTGTCAGGGCCTTGAGCTTTTCTATCTTGCGTGCTTGCACCGGGTCTACTCCCTCGGACTTTTGCAGCTTTGCTGCATCCCTTGCCTTGCGCGCCGCCGTCAAAGTCACTGCCGGATAACTTCCCAGCGCCATGCGACCTTCTTTTCCTAGGGTGTAGGTTTTCCAAAACCAGCGTCTTGACCCGGCCGGGCTAATTTCCAGATAAAGCCCATTCGCGTCGGTCAGGCGATGGCGGTTCTTGTCTGCGGGGCAACTGGCGTTTCTGCATTGGGCGTCGGTCAACATTGCATTTCCTATTGGAGAACGGGGGTAAACCGGGGAACACAATTCAGAATTTCTCGAAAAATCGGAATCATTCCCCGGTTTGTTCCCCGGTCTTGTGTTGGCAGTCAATATCGGTCTATGTACACCGTTGCAGTGTAACCGAGCGATTCCCCAATGAAAAAGGCCGCTAACTGTATGTCGTTAGCGGCCTTTATCTGACCTATTGGTCGGAATGAGAGGATTCGAACCTCCGACCCCTTCGTCCCGAACGAAGTGCGCTACCAGGCTGCGCCACATTCCGAAATTTGATTTGCTGCGCTTCGTCCGATTCAGGACTGACGGTCAAGCAACTGTGAGGCTAATTGTATCAAACACTCGGTGTGCGGACCGCTTGGAAGCAGCCGCGCCGCGGCAATGGCGCGTTGCGCCTCCTGCGTCGCCGCGAGTCGTGCGACGTCCAGAGCGCCAGTGGTTCTGACGATTTCCACAACCTGGTCCAGCATCGCCACGTTACCCGATTCGATTGCGGTCTTGATCAGCTGGCGTTGCTCCGGTGTACCACTTTGCATGGCCGCGATCAGTGGCAGCGTGGCCTTGCCTTCACGCAGGTCATCACCCAGGTTTTTCCCCATGACCGCTGCTTCACCGGTGTAGTCCAGCACGTCATCAATGACCTGAAAAGCGGTGCCAAGTGCTTGGCCGTAATCGGCGCAAATTCCCTCGATTTCTGGCGTGCTCTCGGCCAGAATGGCGCCGACCCGGGCGCTGGCCTCAAACAATTTGGCCGTTTTGGAACGGATGACCTGAAGATAACCCGCTTCGTCGAGTTCGGCGTTGTGCATATTCATCAACTGCATCACTTCGCCCTCTGCAATGACGTTGGTGGCATCGGCCAGCACCTGCATGACCCGCATGTTTTGGGCATCGACCATCATCTGGAAGGAACGGGAGTAAAGAAAGTCACCGACCAGCACGCTGGCTGGATTGCCAAAGGTTTCATTGGCGGTGGCGTTGCCGCGGCGCAGGGCGGAGTCATCCACGACGTCGTCGTGCAAAAGCGTTGCCGTATGGATGAATTCCACGACGGCGGCCAGATTGAAGCGTTGCTCGCCGCCATAGCCCAGGGCGCCACAGGTCAGGAGCAGCAGTGCCGGGCGCAGACGTTTGCCGCCGGCGGCGATGATGTAGCGCGACACCTGGCCGATCAAGGGCACGCTCGATTCGAGACGGTGGGCAATGACCTGATCCATGGCGTGCATATCCTGCGCGATGATGGACAAGGTTGGGGTGGGGCTGGATGGATTGACTTGCAAGACAAATAACCGGTTGTATGGCGGGATTATAGAAAGCAAGAAGGGCTCAATTGCGGGTGCGGCCGGCCGGGGAGGAAAAAATGGGGTGTGTGTTATAGTACCGGGCTCTGTGAAAATTCGTTCGCAGAGCTTAATTCAAGAGGTCAACATGTACGCGGTCATAAAAACCGGTGGCAAGCAATATCGGGTTGCTGCTGGCGAAAAAATTAAAGTAGAACAGATTGCTGCGGACGTAGGCCAAGAGATTGTGTTTGATCAGGTTTTGGCAGTCGGAAACGGCGCAGAACTGAAGGTCGGCACACCCTTGGTGTCCGGCGCAACGGTGAGTGTCACGGTCGTGGCACACGGCAAACACGACAAGGTCAGCATTTTTAAAATGCGCCGTCGCAAGCATTACCAAAAACGTCAAGGACATCGTCAGCAGTTCACCGAACTGCTGGTTGGTGTGATTTCTGCATAAGGGGCAAGAGTCATGGCACAGAAAAAAGGCGGCGGCTCTACGCGAAACGGGCGCGATTCGATGCCCAAAATGCTCGGTGTCAAGAAGTTCGGTGGCGAACTGATCAGCGCAGGCGCGATCATTGTTCGCCAGCGCGGCACCAAGTTCCATCCCGGCACCAATGTTGGCATTGGCAAGGATCACACGCTGTTTGCCTTGGTTGACGGCAATGTATCTTTTGCTGTCAAAGGCGCGCTGAACAAGCATACGGTGAGTGTTACTTCGGCGTAATTTGCTGGAGATCTCCAATCGAAACCCTGCGCGCTGCGCGGGGTTTTTTGTTTGGAACAACTTGCGGGACAGACCGCAACTACGCGCAGCGAGCCAGTTCTGTTCCCAACTGGTTAGCGGAAAGAAACCATGAAGTTCGTTGATGAAGCCTTTATTGACATCTCTGCCGGAGATGGCGGCGCTGGCTGCGTCTCGTTTCGGCATGAAAAGTACAAGGAATTTGGTGGCCCCAATGGTGGCGACGGTGGACGCGGCGGTCACGTCTTTGCCGTAGCGGACCCGAACCTGAACACTCTGGTGGACTTCCGCTTTTCCCGGCGCCATGACGCCAAGCGCGGCGAGCATGGCATGGGCTCGGACATGTTTGGCGCCGCTGGTGACGACGTCACGCTCAAAATGCCGGTTGGAACCATCATCACGGACGCCGAAACCGGAGAAATCCTGTTTGAGTTGCTGAAGCCGGGCGAGGTGATCACCATCGCCAAAGGCGGTGATGGTGGCTTTGGCAATATGCGTTTCAAAAGCGCCATCAATCGGGCACCGCGGCAGAAAACGCCAGGCTGGCCGGGTGAAAAGCGCAATCTGAAGCTTGAGCTCAAAGTGCTTGCCGACGTCGGCCTGCTGGGCATGCCCAACGCCGGAAAATCAACGCTGATTACGGCGATCTCCAATGCGCGCCCGCGTATTGCCGACTATCCCTTCACCACCCTGCATCCCAATCTGGGCGTCGTGCGGGTTGGGCCGGAACAGAGCTTTGTGGTGGCCGACTTGCCGGGTTTGATTGAGGGTGCTTCGGAAGGCGCAGGCCTGGGCCATTTGTTTTTGCGCCATTTGCAGCGCACCCGGCTGTTGCTGCATGTGATCGATATGGCGCCTTTTGATGATGGCGTTGATACCGTTGCGCAAGCCAAAGCGATTGTGAATGAGCTCAAGAAATACGACCCGGCGCTGTACGCCAAGCCGCGCTGGTTGGTCCTGAATAAACTGGACATGGTGCCAACTGAAAAGCGCGCGGCGCTGGTCAAGGATTTTGTCAAGCGCCTGAAGTTCAAGGGGCCGGTGTTTGAAATTTCCGCACTGACGCGCGAAGGTTGCGACACCCTGATCAAGACCGTCTATCAGCACGTCAAGGCACAGCAAAAGGCCGAGCAGACGCCTGAAGCCGTGGATCCGCGTTTCGCGCCGGATGCGGAATAGACGGAACAACACACACGGCCCTTCGACGAAAACAACTATGGAAAATGCTTCACTTGTATTGCGCAATGCCAAGCGCATCGTGGTCAAGGTAGGTTCCAGTCTGGTGACCAACGAGGGTCGCGGGCTCGACGAGAACGCTATTGGCGAGTGGTGCCGCCAGATGTCATTGCTGGTGCGTTCGGGTTGCGAAGTCATCATGGTGTCCAGCGGCGCCATCGCCGAAGGCATGAAGCGGCTTGGCTGGACGGTGCGGCCGCACGAAATTCACGAATTGCAGGCCGCAGCGGCCGTTGGGCAAATGGGTCTGGCACAGATGTATGAAACCAAGCTGCGGGAAAATGGACTGCGCAGTGCCCAGGTGCTGCTGACGCATGCGGACCTGGCCGATCGGGAGCGCTACCTCAACGCCCGCTCCACGCTTCTGACCCTGCTCAAGCTCGGCGTGTTGCCGGTGATCAATGAGAACGACACCGTCGTCAACGACGAAATCAAGTTCGGTGACAACGATACGCTGGGCGCATTGGTGGCCAATCTGGTTGAAGCCGATGCCCTGATTATTCTGACGGATCAAAAAGGGCTTTACCGTGCCGATCCGCGTAAGGATCCGGGGGCAGAGTTTGTCCACGAGGCCAAGGCGGGTGACCCGGTGCTGGAAGCCATGGCCGGCGGCGTCGGATCGAGTCTCGGGCGCGGTGGGATGATTACCAAGATTCTGGCGGCCAAGCGGGCGGCCGGCTCCGGTGCCTCAACCGTCATTGCCTGGGGTCGCGAGCCCGATATTCTGCTGCGCTTGAGCCAGGGCGAACCCATCGGGACACTGTTGGTGGCGCAAACGCAGAAGACACAGGCTCGCAAGCAGTGGATTGCTGACCATCTTCAATTGCGGGGTTCGGTCGTGGTGGATGCTGGCGCTGCCGCCAAATTGCGCGCCGAAGGCAAGAGCCTGCTGCCGATTGGTATGACCGCTGTAGTGGGCGATTTTTCACGCGGCGACGTGATTGCCATTCGCGACACGGAGGGTGTCGAGGTGGCGCGCGGGCTGGCCAATTACGCCAGCAGCGAGGCACGGCTGATCTGTCGCAAACCGTCCGCCGAATTTGAAAAGCTGTTGGGTTATCTGGCTGAGCCGGAGATGGTGCACCGGGACAATCTGGTCCTGATGCGCTGATTTTCTTCAGCCATTTTCCTGCCCTGGCGGCAATTCAAAACCGCCAGCAGGCGCTCCATCCGTCTCGGCGGTGTTGTCTTGTTCCTGCGGGCGCATGCCCTGGCGCAGGAAGCGGTTGCGGTACTCGTTGCGCGGCAAGTGACGCGCCAGTTCGGTCAGCGCCATTTCATAAACACCGCGCTTGAACTCCACAACCGCGTCCAATGGAACCCAGTAATCGTTCCAGCGCCAGGCGTCAAACTCCGGGTGATCGGTCGCGCGCAGGTTCAAATCCCAGTCGTTGCCGAGCAGTTGCAGCAGAAACCAGATCTGTTTCTGGCCTTTGTAATGACCGCGTGCGTCGCGGCGGATGTATCGATCCGGCACCTCGTAGCGCAACCAGTCTCGGGTGCGGGCAACAATGCGAATGTGCTCTCGACAGAGCCCCACTTCCTCGTGCAGTTCGCGAACCATGGCCTGCTCAGGGGTCTCGCCCCGATCAATGCCACCCTGCGGAAACTGCCAGGAGTGCGTACGAATTCGCTTGCCCCAGAACACCTGATTTTTCTGGTTGAGCAGGATGATGCCGACGTTGGGCCTAAAGCCGTCCCGGTCAAGCATAATCAAACCCCAATTTTTAAACTGTATCCATTATGCACAGCGAGCGTTGCGTATCAAGGGGTATTGCCCTTACTTCAATTTCCCGAGCCCTGCCATGAAAGCTTCCAAATTCTTCATTTCCACCCTCAAAGAAGCGCCCGCAGATGCTGAAGTGATCAGCCATCAGTTGATGATGCGCGCCGGCATGATCAAGAAACTCGGTGCCGGCATCTACACCCTGATGCCGATGGGCCTGCGTGTGGTGCGCAAGGTTGAGGCCATCGTGCGCGAGGAAATGGATCGCGCCGGTGCGGTGGAACTGACGATGCCGGTGGTGCAGCCGGCCGAGTTGTGGCAGGAGACCGGGCGCTTCGAGACCAACGGGCCTGAACTGCTGCGCGTCAAGGATCGCCATGACCGCGATTTCGTCATTCAACCCACCAGCGAAGAAGTGGTGACTGATATCGCGCGCCAGGAGATCAGGAGCTACAAGCAGCTACCCCGTAACTTTTACCAGATACAGACCAAGTTCCGGGATGAGCGTCGGCCCCGCTTCGGGCTGATGCGTGGACGCGAGTTCATCATGAAGGACGCCTACAGCTTTGACCGTGACCAGGTGGCAGCCAAAGCCAGCTACCAGGTGATGGCGCAAGCCTATCGTCGGATATTTGATCGCTTTGGCTTGACCTACCGCGCCGTGGCGGCGGACAGCGGCGCCATCGGTGGTGACCTGAGCGAAGAGTTTCAGGTGATTGCGGCCACGGGTGAGGATGCGATTGTGTATTGTCCTGGTAGCGACTATGCCGCCAACATGGAAAAGGCGGAGGCGCTGGCACCTCAGCAAGTTCGCGTCGCGGGGCAGCAATCGCTAACGAAAACCGCGACACCCGGCAAGAGTACTTGCGCCGACGTGGCTGAGCTGTTGGCCGTGCCCTTGCAGCAAACTGTCAAATCGCTGGTTCTGGCAACTGACAGCCTGGGCGCGAAGGGCGAGATCGTCAAGACCCAGATCTGGCTGCTGCTGCTGCGCGGTGACCACGACATGAATGAGGTCAAGGTCGGCAAGCTCCCGGCCCTTGCGGGTTTCCGCTTTGCGACGGTCACTGAAATTGAAGACCATTTCGGTTGCCTGCCCGGCTACCTTGGCCCGATCGGCTTGAAGAAGCCAGTCAATATCGTGGCTGATCGCGAGGTCGCGGTCATGAGCGACTGGATTTGCGGCGCCAACGAGCCTGACTTTCACATCACCGGCGTCAATTGGGCGCGGGACTTGCCCGAGCCGCCGCTGGTGGCCGATTTGCGCAATGTGGTCGAAGGTGATCTGTCGCCCGATGGCAAGGGTACGCTGCTGATTGAGCGCGGCATTGAGATTGGCCACGTTTTTTACCTTGGCACAAAGTACAGCAAGGCGATGAACGCCAGCTTTCTGGACGTCAATGGCAAACCGCAATTCATGGAAATGGGTTGTTACGGCATTGGCATCACGCGATTGCCCGCTGCCGCCATCGAGCAAAACCATGATGCGCGCGGCATCATCTGGCCCGACGCGCTGGCGCCCTTTACGGTGGTCTTGTGCCCGATCACTCCGGATCGCTTTCCCGAGGTCAAAGCTGCTGCGGAAAAGCTCTACGCTGATTTGCTGGCCGCTGGTGTGGACGCGATCCTGGATGACCGCGGTGAGCGCCCAGGTGCCATGTTTGCCGACTGGGAACTCATCGGTGTTCCGCACCGCGTCAACATCGGTGACCGCGGCTTGAAGGAAGGACAGGTCGAATACCAGTCGCGCCGCGATGCCAGTCCAACGCTGGTCGCGGTTACCGAAATCCTGGCTTTGCTGCTGTCACGACTGAAAGTGTGATGCAGCCAGCCATGGCGGGCGCATGTTCAAGAAGGCAGGGATTGCTGTTCCTGCTTGCCGGTGGTGGTCTTCTGTCAATTCCTGGAGCGGTCATCGCTGGGAACCAGATTGAGGAGCCGCTGGCGGACGCGGTGCGCACGGCGCTCAGCGCCGCTGTTTTGGACACGGCGCCGCCGCAAATGGAGTTTCCCGACACCGAGTCAAGACTGAGCTACCTGCGCTGGCTGGGTCGGGTCAGCGATCGATTGAAGAAGCAAAAGCCTGACTGGAACGTGCGCCGTGAGTTTTTGCAAACGCTCTGGTACGAGAGCCGGCGTGCTGGCCTTGAGCCGGCGCTGGTTCTGGGTCTGGTCCAGGTGGAAAGCAACTTCCGCAAGTTTGCCGTCTCCAGCGCCGGTGCGCGTGGCTACATGCAGGTCATGCCGTTCTGGACGCGCCAGCTGGCCGATGGCGATGCTGGCAAGCTCTTTCATATGCAGACCAATCTGCGGTTTGGCTGCGTCATCCTGCGCCACTATCTGGACCGTGAAAAAGGGGATCTGTTTCTTGCGCTGGGCCGTTACAATGGCTCGCGTGGCAAGGCAGCTTATCCGGACGCCGTGCTGGCAGCAAAGAAGCGTTGGGAGTTTTGAGCGCTTGCCGGAGCGTGTCCGGCACGTGGTTTGAAGTCTTGCGTCGCTGCCTCAGGTAGGAGTGGCCGCCAGGGTCTTTTGCAACTCGCCGCTTTCGTACATTTCCATCATGATGTCCGAGCCGCCAATGAACTCGCCTTTGACATAGAGCTGCGGGATCGTCGGCCAGTTGCTGTATTCCTTGATGCCGGCGCGAATTTCTGCGTCTTCCAGCACGTTGACTGTTTTCACTGTGGCTGCTTTGACGCCACAGGCCTCCAGTATCTGAATCGCTCGGCCAGAAAAACCGCACTGCGGGAAACTGGCGCTGCCTTTCATGAACAGTACCACGTCGTTGCCTTTGACCAGTGTGTCGATTCGTTGTTGTGTGTCGCTCATTTGAAGTTTCCTAAAGGATCAAAGCGCGATTATTCCACCTTCGGCATGGCTGCGTTGCGCTTGGGGTGGCGCGAGCGCAGCACAGGCTTCACCTACACTGGGCGCCTATGGCAAAAACCTTGCTGCTGTTGGGGATTGAGTCCTCCTGTGACGAGACCGGCGTGGCGCTGGTCGCGCTGCGTGGCGATGCCTTGCCGGAGCTGTTGGCCCATGCCTTGTACAGCCAGATCGACATGCACCAGGCCTATGGCGGCGTCGTGCCGGAACTGGCCAGCCGTGACCACATTCGTCGCGTGCTGCCCCTGACGCAACAGGTGCTGCGGGAGGCCGGGCGAGCGTTGCCCGAAATTGATGTTGTTGCCTTTACGCGCGGTCCCGGTCTGGCCGGCGCCTTGCTGGTGGGCGCTGGTGTGGCTTGTGCGCTGGGCGCGGCACTGAAGAAGCCGGTGCTGGGAGTGCACCATCTGGAAGGTCATCTGCTGTCGCCTTTTCTGAGTGCCGATCCGCCGGAGTTCCCCTTTGTGGCACTGCTGGTGTCGGGTGGCCATACGCAACTGATGCAGGTGCAGGGTGTCGGGCGCTACACCATGCTGGGCGAGACGATCGACGACGCTGCTGGCGAGGCCTTTGACAAGTCGGCGAAATTGCTGGGCTTGCCTTATCCCGGGGGGCCGGCACTGGCACGTCTGGCAGAGCAGGGCAATGCACAAGCCTACACACTGCCACGGCCTTTGCTCAAGAGTGGCAATCTGGATTTCTCGTTCGCGGGGCTGAAAACGGCGGTGATGGTGCAGGCGCGAAAGATCGCGGCCTTGCACGGTTGCACAGTCGAGAATCTGCCGGCGAATGTGTTGGCCGATCTGGCAGCCTCGACGCAGGCCGCCATTGTCGAGGTGCTGGTCAAGAAGTCGCTGACAGCCTTGGCCCAAACTGGCATGAAGCGTTTGGTGGTGGCTGGAGGAGTCGGTGCCAATCGCCGCCTGCGCGAACAACTGGACGCTGAGTGTGCAAGACGCCAGGTGCGTGTGCATTACCCCGAACTGCATTTGTGTACCGACAACGGCGCCATGATCGCCATGGCCGCTGCCATGCGAATACAGGCTGGTCAGCAGTCAGCGAGCCCGGTCTACGCTTTCGACGTCAAACCGCGCTGGCCGCTGGACCTGATTTAAGTGTGATCAGCGGCGAGTTAGTTGATGGGCAGAGCCGTTACGCGGCTCACCGGGACCTGCTTGGCAAGTTTGAGCGTGAGCACGCCGTTTTCCAGGCTGGCCTGGCTGCTGCCAGCGTCGATGTCCTGCGGCAATTCGTAGGCAGACTTGTACTGACGGCTTGCCCCTTCCTTGCTCTCGATACGCACGATCGCGCCTTCGATGCCGATCGACAGTTGATCTTTGGCGATGCCGGGGATGTCAAAGCGCAGTGTGTAGAATTTTTCGTCCTGCTCAGTGGCGCAGGCGCTCTGGCGACTGGCCAGTTGCGCATCGGACAGGAAACGCTCAAGCGAACGCCCTGCGGCTGAATGCACGGGATGACGGAAACTGGCGGGGCTGGCGGCAAAAAACATGGTGGACTCCTTGTACACTGCGCGGCGTCCGACGCGAACCCCGCTTGTCTCCAATCTGCGCGCGACGTCTCCCTTTTCAAGAGAAATCTTTCATGTTTATTCTTCTGCGCCGGGTCTTGAAATTGGCGCTGCTGGCGCTATGCGCGAGCGCCTTGGGCCTGGCACGAGCGGATCCGGCGCCGATCCGGATCGCCATGATCGAGAGTTTGAGCGGTCCGTTTGCCAACACCGGCGAAGCTGTGCTGCGCAACCTGAGCTGGGCGATGGAGCGTGTCAATGCGGCTGGCGGCGTGAAGCTCGCAGCCAGTAGCAACCGTCTGCTGCTTGAACGCTACGACAGCAAGGGGCAGAACGAGGAGGCCTTGTCGGCGCTCAAGGCCGCCATCGACGATGGCGCACGGTTCGTCGTGCAGGGTAATTCTTCATCCACCGCAGCCGTGCTGATCGACGCCATCAATAAACACAACGAGCGCGAACCGGACAAGCGCGTGCTGTTCCTGAATTACTCGGCGGTTGATCCGATCCTGACCAACGAGAAATGCAGCTTCTGGCACTTCCGCTTTGACGCCCATGCCGACATGCGCATGCGCGCGCTGATGTCGGTTTTGAAAGACGACAGGGCGCTGAAAAGTGTTTACCTGATTGGGCAGGATTACAGCTTTGGTCATGCGGTTGCGCGGGAAGCCCGACGCCAACTCGCCCTGCTGCGCCCGGATGTGCAGGTGGTGGGCGAGGAGTTGCATCCAATGGGGCGGGTCAAGGATTTCCTGCCCTATGCCGCCAAGATCAAGGCCAGTGGCGCTCAGGCTGTGATTACCGGTAATTTTGGCAACGATCTGAGCTTGCTGGTCAAGGCGGCGAAAGAAGTGGGGTTCGAGGGCAGGTTCTACACCTTCTATGGCAACGCGCTGGGCGCGCCGGCTGCAATGGGCGATGCCGGTATTGGCAAGGTGCTGGCGGTGGCCGACTGGCTGCCCAATGTGCCGGGCGCAGCAAGCGAGGCCTTCTATCGCTCGTTTCGCCAGCGCTTTCCCAAATCAGCCGATGACTACGTCCACCTGCGAATGCAGTTGATGGTGGCGGCGCTGGTGCAGGCGATTGAGCAGGCTGGCAGCACCGAAGCATTTCCCGTTGCCCGCGCGCTGGAGCAGGCCCGGGTTACGATGGCAGCGCAAACCGGTTCGATGCGGGCGTCGGATCATCAGTTCCAGCAACCTCTGGTCGTCGGCGTCATGGAGCGCCAAGGCGAGCCGGGCGTGAAATTTGATGTCGAAGGCTCTGGTTACGGCTTTCGTGTCGTCAAAGCCTTGTCCTCAGCCGAAGCCGAGTTGCCAGGCAGTTGCAAAATGCAACGTCCCGTTCAGTAAGCAATCAAACAGGTTCCCCATGCGACAAGTCATCCAAAACCTTGAAGAGTCAAAAATCCGCGAAGTGGCCAATGCCGGCATGGGGCGCAGCGATGTGCTGGCCTTCTGGTTTGGTGAGAGCGATGAAGTCACGCCCGATTTCATCCGGCAGGCGGCGATTGATTCGTTGCAGCGTGGCGAGACCTTTTACGCGCACAACCTGGGTCTGCCCGAGTTGCGCCAGGAAATCTCCAACTACATGAGCGCGCGCCACGGGGTGATTGGTGCCGAGCGCATTGCCGTCGCGAGTGGTGGCGTCAACGCGCTGATGCTGGCGGTGCAAATGCTGGTGGATGCGGGCGACGAGGTGGTGGCGGTGACGCCGGTCTGGCCCAATCTGACGGCGCAGCCCGCCATCATGGGTGCGCGTTTGCGCTGCGTGCCCCTGGCGCCCGTCAACGGTGCCTGGACGCTGGATCTGGACGTTTTGCTGGCGGCGGTCACGACGTCGACCAAGGTCCTGATCATCAACGCGCCGAACAACCCAACCGGCTGGACGCTGGATCGCGAAGCCCAGCAGCGCATCCTGGCGCATTGCCGCAAGACCGGCACCTGGATCCTGGCCGATGAGGTCTATGAGCGGCTCTACTACGTGCCGAGTGCGAACGCTTGCGCGCCCAGCTTTCTCGATCTGGCAACGCCCGATGACCGACTGGTCGTGGTGCATAGTTTTTCCAAGAGCTTTCTCATGACCGGCTGGCGTCTGGGCTGGCTGGTCATGCCGAGCGCGATGACGCAGCACATGGGCAAGCTGATCGAGTTCAATACCTCGTGCGCCAGTGTTTTTACGCAGCGCGCCGGCATCGTTGCGCTGCAGCGCACCGCCGAGGTGACGCCGCAGGTGGTGGCGCACCTGAAGGTCTGCCGCGACACCCTGGTGCCTTTGCTGCAGGCGATACCCGGCGTTGAAGTGGCCCTGCCGCGCGGTGGCATGTACGCGTTTTTCAAATTGGCAGGCTTTGACGATTCGCTGACCGTTGCCAAGCGACTGGTGGCCGAGGCTGGCTTGGGCCTGGCGCCAGGAGAAGCCTTCGCGCCGCAGTCGCGTGGTTGGTTGCGCTGGTGTTTTGCGTCGAAAGATCCGCAGCGTCTGGTGCTGGGCGTTGAGCGTCTGCGCAAGTGGCTGGCGGCGCAGGCCTGATGTGCCGGATTTTGCCCCGCACGCCATCACCTAAACGGCGCTCCGGGCGGCGCGGCGGGGATTGGCTATAATCCGTGCGCTGTGCAGTTTGCACCAGCGCACGTCAGGGGCAGTTCCAGCGCCTGACGCAAGTTCATACCCAACAGGAAAATACATGATCGCATCCAGCATCAAAGCCGCTGTCGTCAAAGACAACGCACGCCAGGCCGGTGATACCGGTAGTCCCGAAGTCCAAGTTGCGCTGCTGACAGCACGCATCAACGAACTCATGCCGCACTTCAAGACCCACGCCAAGGACCACCATGGTCGCCGTGGTCTGCTGCGCATGGTGAGCCGCCGCCGTAAGCTGCTGGACTATTTGAAGTCGAAAGACGCTGACCGCTACACCGCGCTGATCACCAAACTGGGTCTGCGCAAGTAAGCCTCGATTGAATGATGAACGCCTGAGTTAGGTTACTAGCTCAGGCGTTTTTTACTTCGGAGCAGGCAATAACGGAGCGAAGCTGTGTCATTCCAAAGGGGTTCAAAGCGAATTTCTCTGGAATGGCATCGTGTTCTGTGATGCCAAATCCGGGCTCGGGCGAAGTGGCCTGCACTTCCCACATTGACCAGGAGAAATAAATGAGCATATTCAACAAAGTCACGAAGACCTTCCAATGGGGTCAGAACACCGTCACCATGGAAACCGGTGAAATCGCACGTCAGGCCAATGGCGCTGTGTTGCTCGACATGGACGGCACCGTGGTGCTGGCCACAGTCGTCGGCAAGACCGAAGGCAAGGCCGGGCAGGACTTTTTCCCCCTGACGGTGGATTACCTTGAGAAGACCTATGCCGCTGGCAAGATTCCCGGCAGCTTTTTCAAGCGCGAAGGTCGCCCCAGCGAATTCGAGACACTGACCAGCCGATTGATCGACCGTCCGATCCGCCCGCTGTTCCCCGAAGGTTTTTTCAACGAAGTGCACGTTGTGGTGCACACCCTGTCGCTCAATCCTGAAGTTGATGCTGACATCGCGGCCCTGATTGCTGTTAGCGCGGCCTTGTCCGTCAGCGGCATCCCGTTCAGTGGCCCGATCGGCGCCGCCCGCGTTGGCTACGTCAACGGTGAGTACGTGCTCAATCCGGGTCAGACCGCGCGCAAGGATTCGATTCTGGATCTGGTGGTTGCCGGTACCGAAGCCGCTGTCCTGATGGTGGAATCGGAAGCCAAGCAACTGAGCGAAGAAATCATGCTCGGCGCTGTGGTCTTTGGTCATCAGCAAGGCAATATCGCCATCAATGCCATCCACGAACTGGTGCGTGACGCCGGCAAGCCGGCTTGGGACTGGAAGGCTCCAGCCAAGGACGAAGCACTGATCGCCAAGGTTGGCGCCATTGCCAACGACAAACTGGCTGCGGCTTACCAGATCCGCAACAAGCAGGCCCGCACCCGCGCCTGCCGCGAAGCCTACGCAGTCGTGATGGCCGATTTGAAGCTTGACGGCGTCGCGTTCGACAGTGTCAAGGTTGAAGGCATGCTGTTTGATATCGAAGCGCGCATCGTGCGCAGCCAGATTCTGGCCGGCGAGCCGCGCATTGACGGCCGTGACACACGTACTGTGCGTCCGATCGAAATCCGCAACTCGGTGCTGCCGCGCACCCACGGCTCCGCGCTGTTCACGCGCGGCGAGACGCAGGCGCTGGTCGTGACCACACTGGGTACCGAGCGCGATGCGCAGCGCATTGATGCGCTGGCCGGCGAGTACGAAGACCGCTTCCTGATGCACTACAACATGCCTCCTTTTGCCACCGGCGAAACCGGTCGTGTTGGCACGCCCAAGCGCCGCGAAATCGGCCACGGCCGTCTGGCCAAGCGCGCGCTGATTGCGGTGCTGCCAAGCAAGGAAGACTTCCCCTACACCATGCGCGTGGTCTCCGAAATTACCGAATCGAACGGCTCGTCGTCGATGGCATCGGTCTGCGGCGGTTGCCTGTCGCTGATGGACGCTGGTGTGCCGATCAAGGCGCATGTGGCGGGTATCGCCATGGGCCTGATCAAGGAAGAAAACCGCTTCGCCGTGTTGACCGATATCCTGGGCGATGAAGATCACCTGGGCGACATGGACTTCAAGGTTGCCGGCACTACCAACGGCATTACCGCTTTGCAGATGGACATCAAGATCCAGGGCATTACCAAGGAAATCATGCAAGTGGCTCTGGCGCAGGCCAAGGAAGCGCGCATGCACATCCTGGGCAAGATGCAGGAAGCTATGGCTGAAGCGAAGACCGAGGTGTCGAACTTCGCGCCGCGCCTGTTCACCATGAAGATCAATCCGGAGAAGATTCGCGACGTGATCGGCAAGGGTGGTTCGGTGATCCGTGCATTGACCGAAGAAACCGGCACCCAGATCAACATCGACGAAGACGGCACCATCACCATTGCGGCAACCGATCCGGCCAAGGCTGAAGAAGCCAAGCGTCGCATCGAACAGATCAC
>CAIWNX010000013.1 GCA_903914175.1 uncultured beta proteobacterium
AGCCAGCCCACAATCATGCCCAACAAAATGGCGACGCCACCGATGCGCGGGGTTTCCTGCAGATGACACTTTTGCCCGCCGATGGTGCTATCGGCGCTCTAGCGACCGTGCCAGCGCCGGGTACTGACCAGCACTGCGCTGGCGAGCAAGGTCAGCGCGAATACAGCGAACATGCTCCACATTATTTATGCCTTTTAGCTTTTCAAGAAGCCTTATTCCAAACTCCCAAGCGGACACTCAAAATCGAGTACCGCCTATCATCTTCATTGTGATGATCATATCAGACCCATTAATCCGCGGTCAGATTCTGAAACGCATTTTTCAGGCGCCCAATGTTGCTCTCATAATAGGCCGTGCTGTTGCGATCGCGGTTGAAAGTTTGCACCAGCGGATCACCGGTTTTTGGAATTTCACCGTAGCCCATCGTCAGCGCATTGGATTTGTCCAGAATCCTCGATTCAATGGTGTAGGTCCACTGGTTGCCACCGCGAACCGAGAAGTGTTCCGCACCGGCGTTCTTTCGCGGCGTCAAGGGCAAGACAAATTGGATGCCAGCAAACGAAACAAGCGGAGCAAATTCATTGGCACGTGAACGCCGGATGTAGAGCGAGAGCGCCGTGTCGCCATGCCAGAACCGCTGGCCCAACATGTAGCCCGCGTCCCCTGTCCAGAACTTGCCATTGGTGATTTCGGTGCTGGTCTTTTGCGCGTCGTCGTAAACATAGCGGTAGCTTGTCAGGTGGTAGTCTTTTTCGTTGTTAAAGGCGAGGGTGTCGGTACTGAAGTGCCCGGCGGTCATGCTCAGCTTGTGGCGGCCATTGTCGGTCTGGCTGTAGGTCTCGATCTGCTTGCCGTCCCAGACGTTGTAGGCCATGCCCGCACTCAGGCGCGCCTGCGTATTGATGCCCGGGAAACTCAACAGTTGATGCAGCATTCTGCGGGAGGTGACCGATTTCAGACGTGAGCCATAAAAGGGGCCGCCGGGCTCGAAGTTGCTGGTGCGGTAATCGAGAGGATGGGTATGGTTGATGTCGGTATAAGCCCCTTGCCAGAGCGGCAGCACGGTGTTGACATTCATACCCAGATCAATGTCGTAGACACCGTACTCCGTGCCAATGGTGGAGACCAGGGTTGGCGTCAAGATGATCTCAGGCCGAAAATGCCAGCTTGCGCCTTCATCCCATGCGACATCTGCAGCGCCGTATTTCTGGTTGCTCAGCGACTTGACTTCCAGTCTGTCGCACCAGGCCTCAGCTTCCAGCCAGCCTTTGGCACAGGCCGCATTGCCACGGACCAAAAGCTGCTTGATGCCCCGGGTGCTGATAACCAGTTCAAAGTATTGGTTGGCGTCGGCATAGGCACCAGCCACCAGCCCTAGCGCGACACCGGCAGCGTCCAGAATATTCCACTGGTAGGAAGTGTTTTCGACCTCCACGACAACGGTACCGGTTTGTGTTTTGCCGATTCGGGAGTTGTAGAAACCATTCTTCTGCAAAGCCTGCGCCAAATCGGCCGGAGCGATTCGCGCGACCAGGCGGTGGGTTGACTGGCCCGATGACGGCGCAGCGTTCAGCTTTGAATCCCGGGCGCGGTCCAATGGGAAACTGATGCCAAAGCCGGTCCATTGCTTCTCGGTAACGGTTGTATCGCTGAGCCGGCGGTTGTAATTGAACCAGGCGCTCAGACCGGTATCGCCAATGGGTGTAGAGACGGCAGCATGGGCCCAACTGTCGCCGCCAATTCTTTGCACGCTCAACTGGCTGAAACGATTGACGTTCCAGGTCAGCGCGCCAAAGTTGCCGTCGAGCATGGCGCTGGGCGCCTGCGCCTGGGCGCGGCCCAGTGTCAGGTCGATGCTGGCGAACGACTTCGACGCCACCGCGTAGTACGACCGAAAATACGTTGCCGCACCACCGAAGTCATTCACGCCCAGCGCAAAGTGCGCGTTGTTGTTCTTCAACCATTCAAACGGCAAGGACCATTTGAATGAGGCTGAAAAATCACGCAAGCTGTTGGGCGGGCAGGCACCGGCGCGAAACATGTTGCAGCGCAGGTCGTTGGTTGCGAGGCGCCCGATCAACTCCACGTTGTCATAAATGCCAAAGCCGAGTTGGGTGTTGTAACCCTTCATGTTGTCGATGCCGGGCAGCGCAGTGTCGTAATTCAGAACACCGACCCCGGTTTTCAGCACCTCGGCACTGGGCACCAGCCCTAGGCCGCTGTAGCCGTTGGGAGAAATGACGTCCGCCGACAACACAGGCAGACTGACAGCCAGACACAACCAACCGGCAGCACTTGCAATTCTGGTTTTCATATTCCCTTTGCTTGCGACAGAGTACAAGCGGCGAAGTGTAGTGTGCTGCGCTGCCTTGTCGACTGTGCTGCGTCAAAGACTTGTGCGACATGCACCAGGGAGCGACATCAGCGGCTATGCGCTTGCCAAAGCTTGCGCCAGCGCCTGCCTGCTAGCCTCGAGCTTGCCCAGCAAATCTGCCGCTGGCACCATCATCTTTGCCACATCCGAGGCGAGAAATCGCAACTGTTCAAGCTGTGTACGGGCTTCGGGCAAGACGGTGTCAAGATCGTATTCCTTGCCGTCAATGGTAGCCATGTCCATATATGTATTCCTTGTGTTATTGATTAGCTCAGCTTGAGTGTATCGCCGGCAAAGGGCTTTGGCAGCGCCTCTTGCAAAGCCTTGGCGTAGGCTACGCGCGCGGTTTGCAGTACCGCCGCTTGCGCTTGCAGGCGTTGCAATTCGCCGTCGACAAACTGCAGGCTTTGCAACTGTGCTTTGGCTTCACCGGACAGGCCGTCGAGTTCGTATTCTTTGCTGTCGATTTTGATAATAGGCATATTGGGTTCCTGAATTGAAAAACCCCACTGCCTTGCGGGCAGCGGGGTTTTGAGAAGTTTAGCTCGCTACACCTCTTGCCGAAGCAAGGGGTGCGGCTTGAGACTAATTAGGCCAAAGCGATCAGGCCAGTGCCGGTGGGAACATCAGCCACAAAGCCAACCAGGATAATGGCCTCAAAGGCAGCGCCATTGTCATATACCAAGGCGGTGTCTGCGCCAGCTGCGGCATAAACGAAAGTGTGCGCTGTAGCGTCATACGTACCTCTTACGAAATCAGCCTCATTATTATTACCGGTCAAAACCGTGGCATCGGCTACAGTTAAGCCAGCCCCACCAAAGAAGCTCAGGTCGATTTGGCTGCCGGCGGTTGCGCCGTAGACCACGTCAACGCCTACCGTTGAACCCGCAACAATCGCAGCTGAACCATTCAAGGTTTGAACCACGGTTGACGTTGTACCCGACAAATGGATCGTGTCAGCACCACCATTACCGGTAATGGTGTTGTCACCAGTACCTGTGGTGATGGTGTCATTAACCGTAACGTTAACGGCTTGAGCTTTGGTCATCCCGTCACTGATCAGTGACTTGCCCACGGTAACCGCTTCAGCTATGTTTGCTGGATTGATCGCGGTGATGATCGTCGGCTCCGTGACGGTGGTTTTTGCAGGTTTACTCATCTTCGTTCCTTTGGGGTTGGGGGCCCCCACCATCCTGCCAAAGCAATTATTCGGCAACGGTTCCTGCAATAAATATCAGATCAACAACAGGAGAATTTGATGAAACCGCAAGAACTCAAGAACATCATCGCCGCCCCGAACGCAACGATCCTGTCGGAAGCGTTTCCGCTGTATCAGCGAAACTTGGTCACTGACGCAACCGGCTGGCTACGTCAGATTGAAGCCAAGGCAAAGCAGTTGAAGAACGGCAAGGTGGTTTTGATCGCTGTTATCAGCGTATGACTAACAGGGACAGTATTGGGTGTTGCTAAGTCACGGCAGGCTGTGGGCGCGGGGTTGGTTCAGTGGCGCGGCTATGGGGGCTTAGACTTGCCTGAGACCTACCCCACGACCAACCACCCAGCAGTGCCATTGTCAGCAATACCGACGACTGTCACCACAACATGAGCGCCATCAATGTCTTCACCATGTGGCATCCGCAGGTAGCTTGTGCCTTCCAGGTGCAGCCACGTGAACCCGGCATTGGTTAATGCAGGCAAGTCGAGCGGCAAAACGCCAGAGCTGCTGCCGGTGATGGTCAGTGGCGCTGTCATGGCTGGTTAGCCGAGTTTCATCGTGTCGCCAGCAAAAGGTTGTGGCAGTGCTTCGGTCAGGGCTTTGGCGTAGGCGTTGCGTGCGGTTTGCAGGACAGCAGCTTGCGCTTGAAGGCGTTGCAGTTCGTTGTCTACAAACTGCATCATCTGGAGTTGGTTCTTTGCTTCGTCGGACAGTGTGTCGAGTTCGTATTCTTTGTTGTCGATTTTGATGATGGGCATGATTGTGCTTTCTTTCTCTGCCGTCAGATAATTTGCAATGCTTTCAGAATCGGCAAGTGCTTATCCGCAAAGGTTTGCGCTTGTGCAGTCAGTTCACTGATGTTTTCTTCTGCGGTCTCCAGAGTTTTGCCTTCCTTCACGAGTTTCTGCCCTTGACCCTGCAAAATTTGCCAGACGATACCAGCCCACTCTTCGGGTTTCTTCTTACCCTGACCTAGCGCTAGCAGAA
>CAIWNX010000014.1 GCA_903914175.1 uncultured beta proteobacterium
CTAACTTAGCGTTCGTCTCAAGGCAAGCACCTCTTGGCAACAGAACAAGAACTCTCCGAGTTTCTGAAAAGCGTCGAAAAACGCGCCTTCAAGCGATCGGTTTATCACGTGCGCAACGACGAATCCGCACTGGACATCGTGCAGGACAGCATGATGAAACTCGCCGAACATTACGGACATAAACCCGCCGCTGAACTGCCCATGCTGTTCCAGCGTATATTGTCCAACTGCACTCTTGACTGGTTTCGGCGGCAAAAGACCCGAAATGTCCTTTTCTCAAATTTTGGCGATTTTGCGTTGGCTGGGGAAGACGAGGAATTTGACCTCCTGGAGACCCTGAACGTGCAGGATCAGTCAGAGCAGACTGAAAGCGCCGAAACCACAACAGAGCGGGCACAAACCTTGCATGCGATTGAAGCTGAAATTCAGGAACTGCCGGCGCGTCAACGAGAAGCCTTCCTCATGCGTTATTGGGAGGAACTTGACGTGGCAGAGACTGCGGCAGCGATGGGTTGCTCCGAAGGCAGTGTGAAAACGCATTGCTCAAGAGCAGTACAGGCCCTCGGTACGGCCTTGAAGGCGAAGGGAATCACGTTATGAGCAATTCGGACCACTATCAATACCAACTGGCTTCAGACCGTTTCGGTCTGAAGCTTGCCGCGCGCCTGTCTGACGCGTCGGAGCAACTCCCTTACGACATTTCGGAACGCTTGCGTGCCGCCCGAACCCGCGCTCTGGGCGTTCGCAAGGTCGCCATGGCTCAAACCGCAGGCCGCCTGGCCACAGCCAATGGCAACATGACACTCGGTCACTTCGGTTGGTGGGACCGCGCAGCAGCTGCCCTTCCCTTGCTGGCACTGGTTGTGGGTCTGATCGCTATCAGTATCATTCAAACCGAAATTCGCGCCAACGAGATTGCCGAGATTGACGCCGCCCTGCTCACAGATGACCTGCCGCCAGCGGCTTATACCGATCCGGCCTTTACCCAGTATCTCAAGAGTACTGTCGGGCAATAACAGTGAGTCGGACATGACAATGGCCGTGCGCCGTCCCGTAGAACACAGACAACGATTCTCCAGCGTTGCATTGGCGAGCCTGTTCGCCTTGCTCGCAGTAGCTGCACTGGGGGCACCGGTCGCGCACGCGTGGGCTCAAGCCGCAATTGCACCAGCCCTGCCAAGCGCTTCATCGGCAAGACCGCCAGTTGCAGTCGTTCCAGCCAAGACCGCAAGCACACCCAAGATCGCTGTCAAGCCAGACTGGCAAGATTTGTCGCCATCACAGCAGCGATCGCTCAAACCGCTGGCCGAGAAGTGGAATACGCTGGCGGAAACCCAAAAGCGCAAATGGATTGCCATCGCAGCGAACTATCCAAAACTTGCGCCAGCAGAGCAGGAAAAACTGCACGGCCGCATGACCGAATGGGTGTCCCTGAGCCAACAGCAACGCGCGCAGGCCAGGCTGAATTTCGCCGAGTCCAAGAAGCTGACACCGACTCAAAAGGCCGCCACATGGAACGCCTATCAAGCACTCAGCCCAGAAGAAAAGCAGAAGCTTGCCAGTTCAGCCCCGAGCAAGCCGATA
The DNA here is from genome assembly GCA_903914175.1 of uncultured beta proteobacterium. Lineage (GTDB taxonomy): Bacteria > Pseudomonadota > Gammaproteobacteria > Burkholderiales > Burkholderiaceae_C > Rhodoferax. The sequence goes on from CAIWNX010000014.1 coordinate 1,585, forward strand.
GGCGCTGCCGCCGCAGCGAAGCCCGTTGCGCCGCAAAAACTGACCAGCGTGCCCGTGACCAAGCAATCGGCAAAGCACACGCCAAAAATGGCTGCGGCCAGCCATTCGGTCGATAACAACACCTTGCTGCCGCAATCCAAGCCCGAGTCGCCAGCTCCCCGCCAGAACTGAGCATATGGTGGAAACGCCCACCCTGGCCCGCCGCATGGCTTGCTGGCTGTATGAAGGGCTTTTGATGGTGGGGGTTATTTTTATCGCCGGCTATCTGTTCAGCGCCTTGAGCCAGACTCGCAACGCCATGGACAATCGCCATGCCCTGCAGGCCTTTCTCTTCATCATCTTCGGCATCTACTTTGTCTGGCTCTGGTCCAAGGGGCAGACGCTGGCCATGAAGACCTGGGGGATCAGGCTTGTTGACGTCGCTGGCAAGCCCCTGACGCAGGCACGTGCCCTGTTGCGCTACGTTCTAAGTTGGGTCTGGTTTCTGCCGGTACTGGCGGTACTGTCGCCGCTGCGCTTGCCAGTTGCGCAATCGGTCGGTATCTTGCTGGCTTGGGTAGCCGTCTGGGCCATGCTAAGCAGGCTGCACCCACAGCGCCAGTTCTGGCACGACGCGCTGGCCGGCACCCGACTGATTTCAGTGCCACGTCCGACCAAGCGAGGCGCCCGGTCTGGCAATCGTTAGACCGCTGATTCGTCCTGCTCGCCGGTGCGAATACGCACGACGCGCTCGACGCTGGTGACAAAAATTTTGCCGTCACCAATTTTGCCGGTGCGTGCAGCCTTGACGATGGCATCGACGCAGCGGTCCACATCTTCAGTCTTGACGACCACTTCGACCTTTACCTTGGGCAGGAAGTCAACCACGTACTCGGCACCGCGATAGAGCTCGGTATGGCCTTTCTGCCGTCCAAAACCCTTGACCTCGGTAACCGTGAGGCCGGTAACACCGCATTCAGCCAGACCTTCCCGCACTTCTTCGAGTTTGAAAGGCTTGACGATGGCTGTAATTTGCTTCATTTTGACTCCTGATGGATTTGGAACTTGGCTTGACAAGCCGACCGAGCAGCCATAGGGCCGATTCGGTCATGCACGAAAGCGATTGGTTATAGGATAACGCCAATCCTTGCCAAAGCTGCGGTGGGTCACACGAATTCCCACTGGCGCCTGACGCCGCTTGTACTCGTTGATCTTGATCAGACGCGTAACCTTCTCGACATCGGCGCGGGCGAAGCCAGATGCAACGATGTCCTCGATGCTCTGATCGTTCTCCATGTAGCGCGCCAGAATCGCATCCAGCACCGCGTACTCCGGCAAGCTGTCCTGATCGGTCTGATCCGGTCGCAACTCGGCGCTGGGGGGGCGCGTGATGATGCGCTCGGGGATCGGCGCGCTGCCGTTGGCATAGGGATCATTGGCATTGCGCCAGCGTGCCAACGCAAACACCGTCGTCTTGGCCAGGTCCTTGATCACCGCAAAACCACCTGCCATGTCGCCATACAGCGTGCAATAGCCGGTCGCCATCTCCGACTTGTTGCCGGTCGTCAGCACGATAGTGCCAAATTTATTCGACAAGGCCATCAACAATGTGCCCCGGATACGAGCCTGTATGTTCTCTTCGGTCGTGTCCTCGGCCAGCCCCTGGAACTGGCCGGCCAGCGACAGTTTGAAGGCTTCAAACTCAGGCACGATCGAAATCTCGTCGTAGCGCACACCGAGTCGCTGCGCCATCTCACGCGCATCGATCCAACTGATATCCGCCGTGTAGGGCGAAGGCATCATGACCGTGCGAACCCGATCTTTTCCCAGCGCGTCGACGGCAAGCGCCAGCACCAGCGCAGAGTCGATGCCGCCTGAGAGGCCCAGCAACACACCGGGGAAACCGTTCTTTCCGATGTAGTCGCGCACGCCCAGCACCAGCGCGTCCCACAAGTCAGCCTCCGGTGAGCGCTCCGGCGCCACCGGCGCGCTCAAATGAAGCGCACTGCCATCCCGTGTGGCCTGCACCAACAAACTGGTTTCAACAAAGCTGGCAGCGCGACCAACCACCGATCCGTCGGCGTCAAGGGCAAACGATCGCCCCTCAAACACCACCTCATCCTGCCCCCCGACCAGATGCGCATAAACCAAGGGCAAACCACAGTCCAGCACGCGCTCACGCATCATCTGCTCACGCTCATTGCCCTTGCCAATGTGAAATGGTGACGCATTGATCACCGCCAGCAAGTCGGCACCCGCCGCCCGGGTCAGGCGCGCCGGCGCGGCGAACCAGGCGTCCTCACAGATCAGCAGGCCGACCTTGACTGTATTGCCGGGTTCACCTGCCTCGAACACGCAGACGTCCTGCCCCGGCGTGAAATAACGTCGCTCGTCAAACACCTGGTAATTGGGCAACTCGCGCTTGGCATAGCGTGCCACGACCCGCCCCTCGCACAGAACACTGGCCGCGTTGTGGCGACTTTGCACCGCTACGGAGCGGGTGCGGCTATCACCCCCACTTGGATGTCCCAGCACCACGCTCAAATTCTTTAACCCGGCCAGCTCGCGGGCCACTGTTTTCACGGCATCATCGCAAGCAGCGATAAAGGCAGGGCGCAAAAACAAATCTTCGGCGGCATAGCCGCAAATGGCAAGTTCCGGTGTCAGCAGCAAGCGCACACCATCGGCATAGACCGAACGCGCCAGGTCGACTATTTTTTTTGAATTGCCAGGCAAATCGCCAACCACGAAATCAAGTTGGGCAACGCAGATTTTGAGTGTCATGTACCGCAGGTGTGAATGAAAGAAAGAGCCAGTGAAGCACAAGTCCAACGATTATGTCATTCAGGTACAGCACACGCCCGATGCCGTGAATGCGGCAGACTGGAACGAACTGCTGGGTCTGCAGGCACAGGCCACACCCTTCATGCGCCACGAATACCTGAGCGCACTGCACAGCAGCGGCGCTGCCGTTGCCGAAACAGGCTGGACACCGCACTTCATCACACTGGCGCGCGATGGGGTCTTGCTGGCGGCGTGCGCGCTCTACGTCAAGATCCATTCCTACGGCGAGTACGTGTTTGACTGGGCCTGGGCCAAAGCCTATGCGCAGCACGGCTTGGACTATTACCCCAAGGCGCTGGTGGCTGTACCCTTCACACCGGTGCCAGGCGCACGCCTGCTGGCGCGCAGCGCAGGGGACCGAGCTGCCCTGCTCAAAACACTCATTAAATGGTGCCAAGCCGAGCAACTGTCGTCCCTGCACCTGCTGTTTGCCAGCGAAGACGATCTGCAAGCCTGCAGCGAAGCCGGCATGATGTTGCGCCAAACCGTGCAGTTTCACTGGAAAAACACAAGACCGGCCTATGCCAGCTTCGACGACTTCCTGGCCTCGCTGTCGCAGGACAAGCGCAAGAAGATCCGGCAGGAGCGACGCAAGGTGGCCGACGCTGGCGTGAGCTTCCGCTGTGTGCAGGGAACTGCCATCACGCCACAGGATTGGGATTTCTTCTACCGCTGCTACGAGCGCACCTACCTGGAACACGGCAACGCACCTTACCTGAGCCGTGACTTCTTCCGGTGCATGGCGACGAGCATGCCGGAAAACTGGCTGCTCTTCGTGGCCGAACGCGCAGGCAACCCGATTGCGGCCAGTCTGATCGCTCTGCATCGCGGCGCCGGGGCCCCATCCCAACCCGGTTCTTCACCGGAACCCGAACGTGTCGCCTATGGTCGCTACTGGGGCGCAATAGAGCGGGTGGACTGCCTTCATTTCGAAGCCTGTTACTACCAACCCTTGCAATGGTGCATCGCAAACGGTTTCCAGCGTTTCGAAGGTGGCGCCCAGGGTGAGCACAAAATGGCGCGCGCCCTGCTGCCAGTCAAGACCAGCAGCGCCCACTGGCTGGCACACCCCTCGTTTGCCGACGCCGTGGAACGCTTCCTCGATCAGGAAACGCAGGCTGTTGAACATTACCTCGACGAACTGGCTCAGCGCAGCCCGATCAAACCCGGCCCGAATCCCTGAGCCAGGTCTCGTCAATCAGGGATGCGCCTTCATGTAATTGGCCATGCCATCCAGAATTTCCTGCTTGGCAGATTCCGGCCCTTCCCAGCCCAGGATCTTGACCCACTTGTTGACTTCAAGGTCCTTGTAGTGCTCAAAGAAGTGGGCAATCGTCTTCAAACGAACCGGGCTCAGGTCTTCCGGCCTCTTCCAGCGCGTGTAGAGCGACAAAATCTTGTCGATCGGCACCGCCAGTACCTTGCCATCCTGGCCGGCTTCGTCTTCCATCTTCAAAATACCAATGGCGCGGCAGGTCACCACCACACCCGGAATCAGCGGTACTGGCGTGATCACCAGCACGTCAACCGGATCGCCATCACCCGAAATGGTTTTCGGCACGTAACCGTAATTGGTCGGGTAATGCATCGCCGTGCTCATGAAGCGATCAACAAAAATGGCGCTGGTTTCCTTGTCCACCTCATATTTCACGGGATCCGCGTTCATCGGAATTTCGATGATGACGTTGAAACTGTCCGGTGCGTTCTTGCCAGGGGTGACGTTATCGAGTGACATGGTGGGTTCTTTGCCTTGAGTTAGATCAGGAATTACTAAGGATTAACCCTGATTTTACTTACGGCCCCCTTGCCACGTCCTGGAAAAGGGGCATTTTCACGGTACAGTCGCCCGGTTGGCCAATTGCCCATGTCAATTTCGCATTGATGTTTCGCGGCAAGGAAGCAACGCAGCGGTGGTGCCGATTGCGCTGCACCCCTACTTAGCGAACCAACGACAGGAGATTCATATGACAGGCAACTCAGCGCTAATTCTGGCGCTCATCTGTGGCTTTATCGCCGTGGCTTACGGCTTTTGGGCCCGTGGCTGGATTCTTTCCCAGGATGCCGGCAACGCCCGGATGCAGGAAATTTCAGCGGCTATTCAAACCGGTGCCGCCGCCTATCTGGCACGGCAATACAAAACCATTGCCATGGTCGGCGTGGTACTGGCGGTACTGATCGGGATCTTTCTTGATCCACTCAGCGCTGGCGGCTTCATCATTGGCGCCGTGCTTTCGGGCGCCTGTGGCTTCATCGGCATGAACGTCTCGGTGCGGGCCAATGTGCGTACCGCACAGGCTGCAACCAAGGGCATCGGCCCGGCACTGGACGTCGCCTTCCGCGGCGGCGCCACCACCGGCATGCTGGTGGTCGGTCTTGGCCTTCTGGGTGTCACTGGCTTTTACTGGTTTCTGGTGCCGGACGGCGTCGTCACCGTTGCCAAACTCAATCCGCTGATCGGTTTTGCCTTCGGCTCGTCGCTGATTTCCATCTTTGCCCGTCTGGGCGGTGGCATTTTCACCAAGGGCGCTGACGTCGGCGCCGATCTGGTTGGCAAGGTTGAAGCCGGCATTCCGGAAGATGACCCCCGCAACCCAGCGGTGATTGCCGACAATGTTGGCGACAACGTGGGCGATTGCGCCGGTATGGCCGCCGACTTGTTCGAAACCTATGCCGTCACTTTGATTGCCACCATGGTTCTGGGCGCCCTGCTGCTGGCCGGCGCCAACACCAGTGCCGTTCTGTATCCGCTGGCACTCGGTGCCGTGTCGATCGTCGCGTCCATCATCGGCTGCTTCTTTGTCAAGGCATCGCCCGGCATGAAGAACGTGATGCCAGCCCTGTACAAGGGTCTGGCTGTGGCCGGTGTGCTGTCGCTGGTCGCCTTCTACTTTGTGACCACGAGCATGTTCCCCTCCGCCATCACCCTGACCGACGGCCGCGTTGTCGGCAGCACCAGCCTGTTTGGCGCCTGCGCTGTTGGCCTGATCCTGACCGCCGCCCTGGTCTGGATTACCGAGTACTACACCGGCACCCAGTACGCTCCGGTGCAACACATCGCGCAAGCCTCCACCACCGGTCACGGCACCAACATCATTGCCGGCCTGGGTGTTTCGATGCGCTCCACCGCCTGGCCCGTGCTCTTCGTTTGTCTGGCGATCTGGACCGCCTTCGCACTCGGCGGTCTGTACGGCATCGCGATCGCCGCAACATCCATGCTGAGCATGGCCGGCATCGTGGTCGCGCTGGACGCCTACGGCCCCATCACCGACAACGCCGGCGGCATTGCTGAAATGGCTGAAATGCCCAAGAGCGTGCGTGACATCACGGACCCGCTGGACGCTGTGGGCAACACCACCAAGGCCGTCACCAAGGGCTACGCCATCGGTTCTGCCGGCTTGGCCGCGCTGGTTCTGTTTGCCGATTACACGCACAAGCTCGATGCCTACGGCAAGCACATCACCTTCGACCTGAGCAACCCGATGGTCATCATCGGTCTGTTCATCGGCGGTCTGATTCCTTACCTGTTTGGTGCCATGGCGATGGAAGCGGTCGGCCGCGCCGCCGGTTCGGTGGTGGTTGAAGTGCGCCGCCAGTTCCGCGAAATCAAGGGCATCATGGAAGGCACAGCCAAGCCTGAGTACGACACCGCTGTCGATATGCTGACCACCGCCGCCATCAAGGAAATGATGATCCCCTCGCTGCTGCCTGTGGTGGTGCCGATTCTGGTGGGTCTGCTGCTGGGCCCGGCCGCTTTGGGTGGCCTGCTGATGGGCACCATCGTCACTGGTCTGTTCGTCGCCATCTCCATGTGCACCGGCGGCGGTGCCTGGGACAACGCCAAGAAATACATTGAAGACGGCAACCACGGCGGCAAGGGTTCTGATACCCACAAAGCTGCTGTGACCGGCGACACCGTGGGCGACCCCTACAAGGACACAGCCGGCCCGGCGATCAACCCGCTGATCAAGATCATCAACATCGTGGCGCTGCTGATCGTGCCCGTCATGATGAAGATGCACGGCGGCTGATCCAAAGCCACTCTGACTCAAAAGCCCGCCTCGTGCGGGCTTTTTCAATGGGCAATGACCCGCATCAAATGACCCAATACCCCTTGGGCTACCATAGGGCCTGCTTATTTCCGAGCGCTGTAATCTTGAACCGTCCTAGTCTGATCTGTAGCCTGATTCTGCCGACACTGACGCTGCTGCTCGGTGGCTGCTCATCGATGCTGCCCAAGGTGCACAGCGAATCCACCCCATTCACCAGCTTCGAGGAAGCCCGACTGGCCATTGAATCGCTGGTTCCCATGACAAGCGACGTGACAACCTTGACCAACATGGGGCTCGATCCGGCCAGCCAACCCAATACCACCATCCTGACGCAGATCGAAGTGGTGCGCAGATTTGTGCCCAGCGCCCTGCTCAAGCGTGAAGACCTCGATCCGGGCGTGCTGGCCTGCCTGGAGGCGCGCGATGCCTGCCGCGGCTGGGAAATCGTTGCCGCCAATATTCAAAAGAAAAGAACCGGCGGTTTTCTGGCCGACTTCACCAACTTCTCACGCCGCTCCGAAACCACCGGCTGGCGCTTCAACGCGCTGGTGCTGCTGGTCAACGACAAGGTGGTATACCGCACCTGGGGTGGTCAACCCAGCGTCAACGAAGTTGAAATCAGCAATAACCCACTGGGTCCGCTGCAGGAAATGGGTCCCGCCATCCTGACCCGCTGAACCGAAGTTCAGTCGGCGCCGCATCGAACCAGAGCAAAAATCACAACCATGCAATTCAACTACATCGCCAACACCTCGCTGCCGTCTACCTCTGGCCAGACCATCGTCATGCTCGACCCCTCGGACGGCCAGCCGTACGACGAAATCCAGCGCAGCAACGCTGCTGACATCGACCAGGCCGTGGGCGCCGCGCGAGCGGGTTTGAACAGCGCTTGGTCCAAACTCGGCGCAGCGGAACGCGGCCGCTTGCTGATGCGCTTGTCGCAAAAGATCACCGAGCACGCAGCGGAACTCAGCCGCATTGAACAGCGCGATTGCGGCAAGCCCACCAAACAGGCCAACGCCGACGCCACCGCGCTGGCACGCTACTTCGAGTTCTACGCCGGCGCCTGCGACAAGTTGCACGGCGAAACCATTCCCTACCTCGATGGCTACAGTGTGCTGACCTGGCGCGAGCCGCACGGCGTCACCGGCCACATCGTCCCCTGGAACTACCCGATGCAAATCTTCGGGCGCAGCGTCGGCGGCGCTTTGGCGGCCGGCAATGTCTGCGTCGTCAAGCCCGCTGAAGACGCCTGTCTGTCGCTGATCCGCGTCGCGCAACTGGCGGCTGAAGTGGGGTTCCCGGCCGGCGTCATCAACATCGTCACCGGCTACGGCCACGAAGTCGGCGACGCGTTGGCGCGCCACCCTGGCATCGACCACATCAGTTTCACCGGCAGCCCAAGCGTTGGCACGCTGATTCAGCAGGTCGCCGCCGAACGCCATTGCCCGGTCACGCTCGAACTCGGCGGCAAGAGCCCGCAGATCGTCTTCGCCGATGCCGATCTCGACGCTGCCATCCCCGCCATCATCAACGCCATCGTGCAAAACGCAGGCCAAACCTGCTCGGCCGGTTCGCGGGTGCTGATCGAGCAATCCATCTACGAGCCACTGCTGGCGCGGCTCGGGCAGGCCTTTGAAAAACTGCGTGTTGGCCCGGCCCTGCTCGACCTCGACGTCGGCCCCCTGATCCGCCAGACCCAGCAGCAGCGCGTGCGGCAATTCCTCGCCGATGCGAAGCAGGCCGGCATCCCCACCGTGGCACAGGGCCAGGTGGTGGCCGAGGCACCCGCAACAGGCTTCTACCAGGCGCCCACGCTGTTGCGCGACGTGCCCGTTGCGCACCGTGTGGCACAGGAAGAAGTCTTTGGCCCGGTGCTGTGCGCGATGGCATTCCGCGATGAAGACCATGCGGTGGAGCTTGCCAACGCCACGCAGTTCGGTCTGGTAGCCGGCGTCTGGACGGCCGACGGTGCACGCCAATTCCGCATGGCGCGGCGCTTGCGCAGTGGCCAGGTTTTCATCAACAACTACGGCGCCGGCGGCGGTGTCGAACTGCCCTTTGGCGGCGTCAAATCCAGCGGCCACGGCCGTGAAAAAGGTTTTGAAGCGCTGTACGGCTTCACCACCCTGAAGACCGTGGCCATCAAGCACGGCTAGCATTCTTCCAGCACCAACCCACAACGAGATTCCTGACATGCGCGTTCCAAACAAATCCATCATCGTGACCGGCGCCGGCGGCGGCATCGGCGAGGGCATCGCCAAACGACTGGCCGCCGAAGGCGCCAAAGTGATCGTCAACGACATCAACGCCGCAGCTGGCGAAAAAGTGGTCGCCGAGATCGTGGCCGCGGGTGGAACGGCCTCCTTCTTTGCCGCCGACGTCAGCAAGTCCGATCAGGTGCAGGCCATGGTCGCGGCTGCCGTGCAACGCTACGGCCGACTCGACGTGATGATCAACAACGCGGGTTGGACGCACCGCAATCGCCCGGCACTCGAAGTCAGCGAAGACGAATTCGACAAGTGCTACGCCATCAACGTCAAGAGCATCTACCTCGCCACGGTGCACGCAACGCCGGTGTTTCGCGCCCAGGGTGGTGGCAGTTTCATCAACATCGCCTCCACCGCCGGCGTGCGGCCGCGCCCGGGCCTGACCTGGTACAACGGCTCCAAAGGCGCCGTCATCACGACATCGAAGTCGCTCGCCGCTGAGCTCGGCCCCGACAACATCCGTGTCAACTGCATCAACCCGGTGTTCAACCCCGATACCGGCCTGGCCACCGAATTTGCCGGCGGGCCACTGACGGATGAACGCAAAGCAAAGTTTCGCGCCACGATCCCGCTGGGCCGCTTCTCGACCGCGCTCGACGTCGCCAATGCCGCGCTCTATCTGGCCAGCGACGAAGCCGCCTTCATCAGCGGTGTCTGCATCGAGGTCGACGGTGCCCGTTGTGTTTGATGTGCAGCAGGCGCTGGCGCGCATATGACCGAGCGCCATGTGCCGCGCGTCATTGCGCTGGTGGACCAGCGCAGTGCGGGGTTGCCGATTCCGACAGCAGCCTTCGCTGCCGAAACGCGCATCACCGCCGACGGCTTGTTGACTGACCAGCGCACGCGACCCTTGCGCGACTTGCGCATCAGCGTGACCGACCGTTGCAACTTCCGCTGCAGTTACTGCATGCCCAAGGAAGTGTTCAACAAGGACCACCTGTATCTGCCGCACAGCGCCCTGCTCTCGTTCGAGGAAATCACGCGCATCGCCAAGGTCTTTGTCGCGCACGGCGTGCAAAAGATTCGCCTGACCGGGGGCGAGCCGCTGCTGCGCAAGAACATCGAAAGCCTGATCGCGCAGTTGGCCCAATTGCGCACGCCGCAGGGCCATGCGCTGGACTTGACACTCACCACCAACGGCTCGCTGCTGGCGCGCAAAGCGCACGCGCTCAAGGCCGCCGGACTGCAGCGTGTCACGGTCAGTCTGGACGGACTCGACGACGCGGTATTTCGCAGCATGAACGACGTTGATTTTCCGGTGGCCGACGTGCTCGCCGGCATTGAGGCCGCGCGCGAAGCGGGCCTGGGACCGATCAAGGTCAACATGGTGGTCAAGCGCGGCACCAACGAGAACCAGATCCTGCCGATGGCGCGGCACTTTCGCGGCAGCGGCATGGTGCTGCGCTTCATCGAATACATGGACGTCGGTGCCAGCAACGGCTGGCGCATGGACGACGTGCTGCCATCGAGCGAGATCGTCAAGCGCATCCATGCCGAGTTGCCACTGGTGCAACTCGACCCAAGCAATGTTGGCGAAACAGCTGAGCGCTGGGGCTATGCCAACGCCGCCGGCCAGCACGACAAGACGCTCGGTGAAATCGGCGTCATCAGCAGCGTCACCCAGGCTTTTTGCGGCGACTGCAACCGCGCCCGCCTCTCCACCGAAGGCCAGCTCTACCTGTGCCTGTTTGCCTCGCAGGGCTACGACCTGCGCTCGCTGGTACGCGACCCCGTGCAGCAGGCCGATCTGGAATCGGTAATCGGGCATATCTGGCGCGGCCGCAACGACAACTATTCAGAGTCGCGCAGCACCCAGAGCGGCGACAGCGCCCCGGCGCAGCGGCGCGTCGAGATGAGTTACATCGGTGGCTGAAGATGAGTCCCATACGTAACCCGGTTGTAATACGCAGCATGGATTGCGGGTCGGAGCCCGCAATGACAAGTCAGTGTTGCCACAACCTCTCCCAGGTGTCATCCTGCACCCAGGCGTCATCCTGCACCCAGGTGTCATCCCGGACTTGATCCGGGATCCAGTGCCACATGCAATCATGATTGACCCACACCACATCACCGCGCTGATCCTGGCCGGCGGCCGCGGCACGCGTATGGGCGGCATCGACAAGGGGCTGCAGCCGTTCAATGGCGTGCCGCTGGCCCAACACACGCTGGGGCGTCTGCAACAAGGTGGCGCAGTCGCACACTTTGCAATCAACGCCAACCGCAATCTGGCCACGTACGAGGCTTTCGGCGTGCCGGTCTGGCCCGATGGCATGGCCGACTATGCCGGCCCGCTCGCCGGTTTTCTGACCGGTCTGGAACATTGCGAGACGCCCTACCTGGTAACCGTTCCCTGCGACACGCCGCTGTTGCCGTTGGACCTGGTAAAGCGTCTGGCGGCGACACTGGCGGCACAAGGCGCTGACATCGCCATGGCCAGCGCGCCAGAAATCGGCAAAGACGGAGAGGTTCGCTTTCGACCACAACCGGTTTTCTGTCTGCTGCGCAGGACGCTGCTGGAGAGCCTGAAACAATTCACCGAAGGCGGCGGCCGCAAGATCGACCTCTGGACCGCGCAGCAGCGCACAGTGATCGTGCCCTTTGATCAGGCCGGTGACGACATCCATGCTTTTCACAATGCCAACTCACTGGCCGATCTGCGCCAGTTGGAGAATGCCAAGCCATGAAGACGATTGCCACCATTGCCGCCGAATTGCAGGGCTACGACCCGCAGGCCCTGCGCGTGGACGCTGTGAACGCTTTTTTGTCGCGACTGGTGGAGCCAGTAACAACGCAGGAATCAGTCGGAATTTTTCAAGCGCTGGGTCGCGTGCTGGCGCAGGACGTGATCTCGCCCATCAGCGTGCCGGCGCACGACAACTCAGCGATGGATGGCTATGCCTTTGATTCAGCACAACTGAGCGGCGATGCGCCGCTGAAACTCGCAGTTGCCGGCACGCTGCGCGCCGGCGCTGGCTGGGCGCTGCCGGTCGCGCCGGGTGCGTGCGTCAAGATCATGACCGGCGCCATCATGCCCAGCGGGCTCGACACCGTGGTGCCACAGGAATTTGTATCGGTCAACGACAACGGCATCACGATTCCGGCCGGCCTGCTGCACGCCGGCGACAACCGTCGCTTGCGCGGTGAAGATCTGATGCAAGGACAGCCCGCGTTGCGCAAAGGGCAGTTGTTAACGCCGGCAGCGCTGGGCTTGCTGGCCAGCCTGGGCATCGAACAGGTGGCAGTCTGGCGCAAGTTGCGAGTCGCCTATTTTTCAACCGGCGATGAAATTCTGAGCCTTGGCCAGCCACCGCGCGAAGGCGCGGTGTATGACAGCAACCGCTACACCGTGTTCGGTCTGCTGAGCCGCCTCGGGTGTGAGGTGATCGACATGGGCGTGGTGCGTGATGAGCCCAGCGTGCTGGAAGCGGCGTTCACGCGCGCCGCGCAACAGGCCGACGCCATCATCACCAGCGGCGGCGTCAGTGTCGGCGAAGCCGATTACACCAAGCTGATGATGAAAAAACTTGGCGACGTCGCGTTCTGGAAGATCGCCATGCGCCCGGGCCGCCCCATGGCGGTGGGCCGCATCGGCAACGCCGTGTTGTTTGGCCTGCCGGGCAATCCGGTTGCGGTGATGGTGACCTTTCTGGCCTTTGTGCGTCCAGCGCTGCTGCAGATGATGGGCAGCACCGCCGCCGCGCCGCCGCTGCTCAAGGCCAACAGTATGGAGTTGCTGCGCAAGAAGCCTGGTCGCACCGAATACCAGCGCGGCATCGTCAGCACGGGCGTCGATGGCACGCTGCAAGTGCAGACCACCGGCAACCAGGGCTCAGGTGTACTCAGTTCGATGGTGCAGGCCAATGGACTGATCGTGTTGCACCACGACCAGGGCGATGTAGCGTCCGGCGACAGTGTTGATGTGATGATGTTTGACGGGGTGGTTTAGGACTGTCCCAACAACAATCAAGTCATTAGTGCTAGCCCTAACGACTCTGTCACAACTCTCCCCTATACTCTGCCAATCGATTTTTCAGGGCACCCACGGCCTGCCGGCCGATGTTCCCAATTTTCATCTTTGTCAAAGGAAACACCGTGCAAATTAAAGTTGCCCGCATTTTGGCGTCCTGCGCATGCGCAATGGGACTGGTTCTATCGCTGAGCGCTCCCACCGTTCAGGCCCAGACCACTGCCCCGGCAGCCGCACCCGCTGCGGTGAGCGCCGCCGTCAGTGCACCAGCGCCTGCGGTCGAAGTCAAGAAAGCCACAGAAGCCACCGACAACCCCTATGGCATTGAATCCCTCTGGAAGACTTCCGACGCTGTGGCCAAGACCGTGCTGCTCCTGCTGCTGGTCATGAGCATCAGCAGTTGGTATGTGTTGATTGTCAAACTGCTTGAACAAGCCAAGATAGGCCGTCAGGCCAAAGCTGCGGCGGCTGACTTCTGGTCTGCCGGCTCGGTGCAGCAGGGTTGCGCCAAGCTCGACGCGGCCAGCCCGTTTCGCTTCATCGCCGAAGCCGGCATCGACGCCACCAAGAAGCACGACGGCCTGATGGGCCATGTTGATCTGAACGACTGGATCGCCATGAGCGTGCAACGCGCCGTCGAGCGCGTGCAAAGCAGCATGCAGCGCGGCCTCTCGGTGCTGGCCACGGTCGGCTCTATCTCCCCCTTCGTCGGACTGTTCGGCACCGTCTGGGGCATCTACCACGCCCTGACTGCCATTGGCATTTCGGGCCAGGCCTCCATTGACAAGGTGGCAGGCCCGGTCGGTGAAGCCCTGATCATGACCGCCATTGGCCTGGCCGTGGCCGTTCCCGCTGTGCTGGCCTACAACTGGCTGGTGGGCCGCAACAAAGACGCCATGGCCGACGTGCGCGCCTTTGGCAGCGACCTGCATGCCGTGATCCTGGGTTCGGTCAAGAAAGCCTGAGGGCGCTCTCATGTCCATGACCGTTGGCTCTTCCGGTGACGGCGAAGACGCCGTCATGTCGGCCATCAACACCACGCCCCTGGTGGACGTGATGCTGGTGCTGCTGATCATTTTCCTGATCACCATTCCCGTGGTCACCACCTCCATCAAGGTCAGCCTGCCCAAAGAACGCGTTGAAGTGCGCGAGACCAAGCCCGAGAACGTCATCATCTCGGTTGATGCCAACAGCAATGTTTACTGGTACGACCAGCGCGTCCCGAAGGTTAAGGTCGTGGAAGTGCTGGTGGAAAAACTCAAGAAGGTTTCCCACCTCAAACCGCAGCCCGAAGTGCAGATCCGCGGCGACATGACCTCGCGCTACGAAGGCGTGGGCAAGATTCTGCTGGCCTGCCAGGTCGCGGGCATCGTCAAGGTCGCCTTCATCACCGAGCCCCCGGCGCTGGGCAACTGAGTAAACACCGCATGCAAGGACTCCACCCATGAGCATGAACGTTGGCAGCAGCAGTTCGGACGAGCCCGAAGTGCTGATGGAAATCAACACCACGCCGCTGATCGACGTGATGCTGGTGCTGCTGGTGATGCTGATCATCACCATTCCGATCCAGTTGCATTCGGTTAATCTGGAAATGCCGGTGGGCACACCGCCGACGAATAACATCAAGCCAGACAAAATCGATATCGTCATCGATGACAACAGCACCATTCACTGGCAAGGTTCAACGATATCAGTTCCAGAAATGGAGGCTAAGATGAAGGCCATGGCGCTGATGCCGGTGCAACCCGAGATTCATATACGCCCGTACCCAGCGGCCAGCTATGCCGTCTTTGCCAACCTGCTGTCCTCGACCAAGCGTCTGGGTCTGAACAAAATCGCCGTCATCGGCAGCGAGCAGTTTGTCAAATGAATACCCCCGCAGATGCCGTCATTGGCATGAACTACCGCTACCAGCCCAAGGACCCGAGCCGCCGCGTCAAAGGCCTGGTGCTTGTCGTCGCGCTGCACGCCTTCCTCGGCTACGCCTTGGTTTCCGGCATGGCGCGCAAGGGTCTGAACTTCATCAAGAAGCCACTCGAAGCGGTGGTGATCCAGGAAGTGATCATTCCGCCACCGCCGCCACCGCCACCACCGAAAAAAGTCGAGACGCCCAAGGAAGTCGTCAGGACCGAAGCGCCGCCGCCACCTTATGTGCCACCACCTGATGTGGCAACGCCCACGGTGAGTTCAGGCATCTCGATCGCTTCGACCACACAGGTGCCGACGGCACCGGTCGCGATTGCGCCGCCACCACCGCCAGCGCCAGTGGCCAAAGCGGCGCCGAACCGCAACGACATCGGCGTCGCCTGCCCGACGCAGGTTGCACCCGAGATGCCACGCAAGGCGATCCAGGACGGTACCGAAGGCGTTGTGAAGGCCCAGATCCGCATCAAGGGCGGCGTCATTCAGGACGTGACCATCGTCTCAGGTCCGCGCGTGTTCCACGCCGCCGTCAAGGCCGCCATGATGCAATACAAGTGCATCAGTGATGCCGGTGGTGAAGTAGTGGCTACGCAGGAATTCAACTTCAAGCTGGAGTGAGCGCACGGCGCAGAAATTCTGCGCTGTCTCTAAGCTCGATTCTCCCCACTTGAAACATGGGTTTTGCGGTGCGCACACGCGCCATCCGGATCAAACATAAATCGAGCTACCAGAGCTTTGTGACAACACGATGTATTTTGACAACATACACACGTGTTTTTTTTGCATTTGAGTTAGCCCCAATTCAAATTTACATTTTTTTACCTTAGAGTGTGCATCACGGGAGCAGAAGCCGGTCGGAAATACATTCCGACCTGTCGCTCATCGTGGCGCAATATTGTTTGTTCTGCTTTTCAACTGACTGAAGGACTATTCATGAACTACACCGGACGTGGGAACGCGTTTACACGCACCAAGCTATGCACCAGCTTGGTAATCGCTTTTGGCGGTCTTGTTATGGCACCAGGAGCTGCCATGGCGCAAGATAGTGCAACACTGCAACGAGTGGAAATTACCGGCTCCAACATCAAACGCACCGATGCTGAAACCGCATCGCCCGTTCAAACGATTACCCGCGACGACATTCAGAAGTCTGGCAAAACCACCATCGCTGATGTGCTTCTGGGACTCAACGGCAACAGCAACGGCTCCGTGCCATTGTCATTCGGCGTCGGCTTCGCCGCCGGCGCTTCCGGCGTCTCGCTACGTGGCCTGGGTGCCAACAGCACCCTTATTCTCCTGAACGGTCGTCGCATGGCACCGTACGGACTTGCAGATGACGGCCAACGTACTTTCGTTGACCTGAGCACCATTCCGCTTGACGCAGTCGAACGTGTCGACATCGTCAAGGACGGCGCGTCCGCCATTTATGGCTCCGATGCCATTGCAGGGGTGGTCAACATCATCACGCGTCAGGACTACAAGGGTGTCGTCCTGAATGCCTCCTACGGTCAAAGCCGCTATGGCGATGACCGCGCGCCCAAGGTGTCAATCACTGGTGGCACTGGCGACCTGGCCAAAGACAAATACAACATCTTCTTCACACTGGAAGCACAAAAGATCGGTGAGATCCGTCAAAGTGACCGCGCTGGTCGCGGTGGCATTGGCGACCCGGACATCATGGCCCGCGGCTATGACCTCGGCACCGGTACGGGCTACGGTGGCTACAAGGTTAGTGGCACCTCGGTGTCCAGCAGCCCCGTTGGTTGGGCACGCCCGTACACCGCACAGAACGGCAGCACGGCAGTGGCTGGATCTGTCTACACACAACTGGCACAACCGGCGGGCGGCTGCACGACAGCACCGGCCGTCGCTGCACTAGGCTATTCAGGCTGCACTTATAACGCACTCGATTTCCAGCAATTGCAACCGCCAGAAGACAAGGTGAACTTCCTGACACGCGGCACGCTGCAGATTTCTCCCAATTTGACAGCGTTCGGCGAAGTCGGCGTCTTCAAGTCAAAGGTCAGCACCACCTACACGCCCTCTGGCGTAAGCGGCGCCTGGGCAGATCCAGTCGGCGGCCAGGTCATCAGCAATACCGCCATCACGATGGGCCCGAACCATCCGGACAATCCGTTCAATGCCGCCAGCGGCGCCAACGGCGGGCTGGGCTACAACGCGCGCCTGCGCTACCTGACCGCAGACCTTGGCGGTCGCAACAATACCTATGACACGACTGTCAACCGCCTCCTTGGCGGCTTGAAAGGCACGGTCGCCGATTGGGATTGGGAAACCGGCCTGCTGTACACCGAAAGCAAGACTGATCAGACCACCGACGGCTACATCCGCAACAGTGTGCTGCGCGATTACCTGAATGGCACCAATCTGAGCGGGATGAACCCAACCAACACCTACTACCGCCTCGGTGCCAATGCCGGTCTGAACAGCGCAGCTGTCAACGCCGCAATAGCACCGCACATCACGAATGCCTCCAAGACTTCGATCACCTCGATCGACGGCAAGGCATCGCGTGAACTGATGCAACTCAGCGGCGGTGCAATGTCGCTGGCAGTTGGTGGCGAATTGCGCAAGGAAAAGGTTGACAACCCACCGAAGCCCTACACCTACGAAGCCGACATCATCGGCCTAGGCTATTCAGGCTTCAGTGGTTCGCGCAATATCACTGCGATTTACGCTGAACTCAACGCCCCGGTGCTAAAGAACCTGGAATTGAGTGCGGCACTGCGAAGCGATCATTACTCTGATTACGGCACCTCCACCACACCAAAGGTTGGCTTCAAGTTCACCCCAACGCCACAAATCGTGCTCCGCGGCACCTACGCTGAAGGCTTCCGCGCCCCAGGCGCGGCAGAAAGCGGTCAAAGCGTCGGCGGCGCAGCGGGCTACACCAACGTGATCGATCCGGTCCGTTGCCCTGGCGGTGTTCTGGCAGTTGGTGCAAATCCGGGTGATTGCAATGCGCAGGTTCTGGCGATCAGCACGGCCAACCCATTCGTGAAACCCGAGCAGTCGAAGAGCTACACCTTTGGTTTGGTGCTTGAACCGATCAAGGACACCAGCATTTCGATTGATCTCTGGCAGATCAAGCGCACCAACGAAATCCTCGGCGCCGATCCGGCGACCGTGCTGGGTAATCCGGCTGGCTTCCCGGCGGCAGTTACCACGCGCGACCCGTCGAATCCCCTGGTTGGAATTCCCAACTCAGGTTCTTTGATTTCAATTCAGGCGCCCTACACCAATGGTCCCAACACCGTGACCAACGGCATCGACCTGGATTTGCGCCATAAGTTCAACTTGGGCGAATCAGGCAAGCTGACTACGGCGCTGACCTGGACACACCTGAACACCTACAAGCGCACACTGGAAGACGGCAGTACCTACGAGTACGCTGGTACCGACGGCCCGACCGCACTCAGCAGTTCGTCGGGTATGCCCAAGGACAAGGCGACGCTGGCTGTGACATGGGACCGTGGACCGCTGTCACTGACTGGTACCGCGAACTATGTTTCGGGCATCAAGAATGTGGAATTCCAGGGCGATCCGAACGGGTGCCTGATCACCTTCTCGGATGGTTCGAATGCACCGTCCGCAGACTGCACGACGCCATCGTTCACAACCTTCGACTTGACCGGCAAATACCAGGTAGAGAAGAATCTGCAAATCTACGGCGCCATCACGAATCTGTTTGACCGTGTGGCACCTTATGACCTGTCGGCCTTCTACGGCATTACCCACTACAACGCCAACTACCATCAGGCTGGTGGTGTTGGCCGCACCTATAACATTGGTGTCCGTTATCAGTTCAACTGAACCTAGGTCCTATCGATAAAAAACGGCAGCTTCGGCTGCCGTTTTTTTCGCCCTGAACCGCCCTTTTGGCGCTTGATCGCTACAACACCGGTCTTTACCGAATCTTGCCAAGATGGGATACTTCAATGAGAAAAAGAAATTTTTCGTCGTCGCCTGATCAAATAAGGGGAGTGGAAATGAGAGTCAAAAATCGCATGCTATGCACTTTCTGGGTCGCACTGACCCTTGCCGTAAGCTCTGCAACGTCTGCCTTGGCGCAAGTTGCACCGGCAACGCCTCAGGCGACGGAAATTCCCGTGGAAGTGTTATTCAAAAAGGCTGCTTTTCGCCGCATTGTCCTTTCACCCGACGGAAAATTCCTGGCCGCGCTGGCACCCGTTAATGGTCGACAAAACCTGGCGATCGTCGACCTCGAAAAGCGCGCCGGCACAATGCTGACCAACTTTTCCACCGGCGACGTCAACACCGTTTTCTGGGCCAGCAACAACCGGCTCATCTACACAACCGGCGACCAGCAGGGGTTGGAATTCCGCGGCGACGGTGGCCTGTTTGCAATCGACCGCAATGGCGACAATCCACGCACACTGGTCAAGCCGGTGCGGGAGGATTCAGCGCTGAAGTACGTGTTCCGCGAAACAACGGTGCTCCAACGCATCAAAGGCAACAAGGATGAAGTGTTAGTCGCTGCGAATGATCGCAGCGCGGACACGGAAGATATTTACCGCATGAACATCCAGAACGGGCGCAAGGTACTTATCAGCACCAGTTCGCCCGGCAATGTGATGCGCTGGGTACTGGACGCCGACGAGCAACCCCGTGCCACCCTGAGCATGGACATCAAGAAAAGACGCTGGTGGTTCTCCTACCGCAGCAATGACAGCGACGCCTGGAGGATGCTGGCCCAATGGGACGAGCAGTTGCGCGACGTGATGATCCCGATCGCCTTCGATCCAGCAGACAAGCGCACGATGTACGTGGCCAGCAACAGGGGCCGCGACACCCTGGCGCTCTTCAAATTCGACCCCGAGAGCGGAAAACTGGGTGATTTGGTCTACGGTGATGATCGCTACGATATCGCCTCATTCGAGATGCTAAACAGCGTGCCGAACGAAGGCGGCGGCCTCATTTTTGGTGGGCCGGAAGAAGAGCCAGGCAAACTATTGGGCGTGCGCTACCAGGCGGACAAGCTCAAGACAGCGTGGCTCGACGAAGGAGCCAAACGCACACAGGCCGTGGTCGATGCGGCCCTGCCCAACACTATCAACATCTTTCAGATCAATCCGCGTCGCACGCTGGTGTATTCACGCTCCGATGTCAATCCCGGCGAATGGTTCATCTTTGACCAGGACAAGCGCAGCCTGGAAACCACCGGTATAGCCGCACGACCGAATATCGATTCCAAACTGATGGCCGCCATGCAGTCCGTGAGTTGGACTGCGCGTGACGGCGTCCGCATCGACGGTTACCTGACACTGCCACGCGACTACCAAAGCGGCAAACCGGTACCACTGGTGTTACATCCGCACGGCGGCCCCTGGGCCAAAGACAACTGGGGTTTCAATCCGGAAGTCCAGTTTCTGGCCAACCGCGGCTACGCTGTGCTGCAGGTCAATTTCCGTGGTTCGACCGGCTTTGGTGCACAACACCTACGTCTGAGCTACAAGCACTGGGGCGACACCATGATCGACGACATGATTACCGGTGTCGAGTGGGCAGCGAAACAAGGCTATGCCGATTCGCAGCGCGTAGCCGTCTATGGTGCCAGCTACGGCGGTTACGCCACGCTGATGGCCATGGTGCGCCGCCCCGACCTGTTCAAGTGGGGGGTCAATTACGTTGGCGTCACCGACATGGCAGTGCACCAGAACACGCAACCGGCACAACTGCATAGCGATTTCTCGGAACTGGCAAAGGTGATCAATGGTGACCAGAGAGTCGACAGCGTATTGTTTGAGCAGCAGTCGCCTGCGCGCCACGTCGCAACCATCAGCGCACCAGTATTCCACGCCTACGGCGGGGAGGATCAGAATGTTGATTTTGCCAACGGTCGAACCATTCGCTCGGCATTCGACAACGCAAAAAAGCCGTATGAATGGATGTTCGTGGCTGACGAAGCCCACGGTTATCGGCAAGACGAAAACGTGTTTGTGTTTTACAAACGCTTCGATGCCTTCATGAAGAAGAACACCCCCGCCTTCACCCCCCGGTAAACCCAGCGCAGCAGCAGCAAGGCCAGCAGCGCTTCCAGCAGGGTGAGCACAAATGCCACGAAGGCATTGCTGCCATCGGCGCGGCGGTGAAACTTGGCGATGGCGCGGTCGCGCGTGATCTCGATGCTGTCGTAAAAGGTCGGCACCACCAGCAGCGTCAGCAGGGTTGAGGTGATGGTGCCGCCGATGATGGCAATGGCCAGCGGCCGGTAAAACTCGCCGCCCTCACCCATTCCGATGGCAACCGGCAGCATGCCGGCGATCAGGGCAAAGGTGGTCATCAAAATCGGACGCAGGCGCAAGCGCCCGGCGTGCATCAGCGCGAGTTCACGCTCCGTGCCCTGCTCCTCTTCCTTGCGTGCGCAGTCCAGCAGCAGGATGGCATTTTTGGCCACCAGCCCCATCAGCATGATGATGCCGATGAAACTCATCAGATTCAGCGTATTGCGGGTCAGCAGCAGGCTCAGCACCACGCCGATCAGGCTCAGCGGCAGCGACAGCATCACCGCCAGCGGCGCCGTGAAAGAGCCAAACTGCATCACCAGGATCAGGTACATCAGACCAATGCCCATGACCAGCGCAATCGCCATCTCGCTGAACAATTCCTTCTGATCGCGTGCGCTGCCGCCCAGTTCGATGCCGTAGCCGGCTGGAAACTCGATCGCTTTCGCAAGCTTCAGGGCATCTGCTGTCACT
The DNA here is from genome assembly GCA_903914175.1 of uncultured beta proteobacterium. Lineage (GTDB taxonomy): Bacteria > Pseudomonadota > Gammaproteobacteria > Burkholderiales > Burkholderiaceae_C > Rhodoferax. The sequence continues at coordinate 23,354 of CAIWNX010000014.1, forward strand.
TCGCCCGAGGAACGACCCTGCACGTTGGCCGAGACCGCGATCATGCGCTTGCCGTCCTGGTGCTGGATCTTGGCCGGCCCCTTGCCCATGGTGACGGTGGCGATCTGGCTCAGCGGCACCATCAGGTCACTGCCAGCCACGGTGATCGGCAGGCGCTCAATGTTGGCGGCGCTGACGCGGTCATCCGGGTGCAGGCGCAGCGCCACATCACGCGCTTCGCCGGTCGGATCAACCCAGTCACCTACCTCGACGCCGGCAAAGGCCACCCGCAACGCCAGCGCTGCATCGCCCACCGAAATTCCGAGCGAGTTGGCCAAACCGCGATTGAGCTCAATCCGGATTTCGTCCTTCGGGTCCTGCTCGGACAAACCGACATCGACCGCGCCCGGTAGCTGGCGCAACTGCGCCATGTAGGTGCTGGCAATGTCCATCAGGCGCCGCGCATCGGGCCCCGAAAACTGGATCTGCACCGGCTTTTGCACGCCGTTGTTCAGGTCTTCGATCACCACGTATTCAGCACCGACCAGACGCGCCATCTGGGGTCGCAGCGCAGCTGCAATTTCGATGGCACTGCGCTTGCGCTTGGTACTCTTGCCAATGTCGATGTAGATGCGCCCGCCACCGGCATTGACATTGCTGTTGGTGGCCACGGTCTCCGGCTGCTCGCGCGCCAGCGCCGCCGCCTGCTCAACCTTGAGGCGGGCAAACTCCAGGCTTGCGCTCGAAGGCGTGCGCACCTCGATCGCCAGAATGCCTTCATCGGATGCCGGCATAAAGCTGGAACCACCAAATTTGTAATGCAGCCCGAGCGCCGCCACCATGCTGAAGGCGGCGATAAAGGCCATCGAGCGCCGATGGTGCAGCGCCCAGGCAATCACATCACCGTAACGGTTGGCCTGGTGATCAAACCAGTCGTTAAAGCGCGCCAGCCACGCGCTCAAACCCTTGCGCGGCTGGCCCTGCAGCGCCACCGGATCACCCCAATAGGCTGAGAGCATCGGGTCCAGCGTGAACGAAATAAACAGGCTGACCATGACCGAACTGGTCACCGTCAGCGCAAAAGGCCGGAACCACTCGCCGGCCCCGCCGCCCATGAATGCAACCGGAATGAACACCGCCATGATCGAGAAGGTGGTGGCCGCCACCGCCAGACCAATCTCGCGCGTGCCCTCAATTGCTGCCGTGATGCGGTTCGATCCATTGGCCATGTGGCGCACGATGTTCTCACGCACCACAATGGCGTCGTCAATCAGCACACCGATGGCCAGCGAGAGCCCGAGCAGGGTCATGAAGTTGAGCGTAAAGCCGCTGAGCCAGATCGCGATGAAAGCGGCGATCACCGAAGTCGGCAGACTCAGCGCCGTGATCAGGGTTGAGCGCCACGAGTTCAAGAACACGTAGACCACAAAGATGGTCAGCACCGCACCAAACATCAGCGACTCAATCACGTTGTCCAGATTGCTCTGCGCCTCCTCGCCGCCGTCGCGCGTGACTTCGATCTTCGTGCCCTTGGGCAAGGTCTTGTTCAGATCCGCCATCAACGCGCGCACCTTGTTGGCCACGCTCACCGTGCTGGCGTCGCGCGAGCGCGTCACCGAAATGCCGACATTGGGGTGACCGCTGCGCACACTGAAACTCGCCGGCTCGGCAAAACCGTCGGCAATCGTGCCCACCTGCCCCAGCCGCACCACCTCATTGCCCCGGCGCCGGATCACGATCTGCTCAAACTCGGCCGGCGACTCGATGCGCCCGACCAGGCGGATGCTCTGCTCGTCGAGCGGCCCCTTGACGCGCCCCACCGGCGAAGTGGTGTTCTGGTTGCGCAAGGCGTTGACAACCTCGGAGACCGAGATGTTGTACTCACGCAGTTTCTCCGAGCGCAGCAGCACGCTGAGTTCGCGGTGCAGCGAGCCACTGACATCGACCACGGCAACGCCTTCAATCGCGCGAAAGCGGTTTGACAAATCATCCTCGGCCAGGCGCGAGATCTCGGCATGGCTCTGGCTCGTGGATGACAGCGCCAGTTGCATGATCGGTTGCGCCGCCGGATCGACCCGCACCAGCACCGGCTCGCGCATCTCCACTGGCAGCTTGTAGCGCACCGAGCCGATGGCGTTGCGCACCTCGTCGGAGGCCTCGATCATGTTCTTCTTGAAGTTGAAGATGATGACGATAGTGGCGTTGCTCTCGGCCGCCGTAGAACGAATCTGGTAGACACCGGTGATGCTCTGCAGCGACTTCTCGACCCGGTTGATGATCTCGCGTTCCACCGTGTCAGGCGATGCGCCCGGATAGGGGATGTTGAGCACCAGCACCGGCATCTCGACGTCCGGAATCTGGTTCACGCGCAGTTTCTTCAGCGCCAGCAAGCCCACACACATCAGCGCCACGATGATGACCACCATGGCCACCGGGCGGCGGATACTGAAGTCGGACAGGAACATGCTTACTTTCCTGCGGCAGACGGCGCAGCCACGGGCGCAATGGCAGCGGCAGAACGGATTTCGACCTTCTGCCCCTCTTTCAGTGTCGAGCCCGGATTGCGGATCAACCGTTCACCCTCTTTCACCCCCTCGAGCACCACAAAGTCACCCCGGCGCGGATCACGCTCGCCCAAGCTCAGGCCCACCTTGTGCACGGCCGCGTCCTGCACCCGCCAGGCAAACACCTTGTCGCCCTCGCGCGCCAGCGCCAACGCCGGTACCACGAGCGCGGTCTTTCGGCTGGTCTCGACCCGGCCTTCGGCATAAAGCCCGGCCAGGCGCGGCTGCTTGTCGGTGGCGATTTCCACCATCACCTCAACCTGACGCGTCGCCGCATTGGCAGACGGGTTGATGCGCTTGACCCGTCCGCTGAATTCCTGTGAGCCATAGCCGTTGACCTGAAAGATCACCGCCTGCCCGACCTTGACCTCGCCAATCGCATCGGCCGATACCAGACCTTCGAAGCGCAGGCTGGTCGGGTCCATCACCTTGAGCAACTCCTTGCCGATCTGCGCCGTATCGCCCGCAGAGACCTTGCGCTCGCTCACGATGCCGGCGAACGGGGCGCGCGCGAGGGTTCGCTCCAATTGCTGGCGCGCCTGCACGACGCGTGTCTTGGCGGCAGAGACATCGCTCTGCACATTGTTGCGCCGGATCTCGGCATCTTCGAGCTGCTGGGTCGAGGCCATGCCCGATTCACGCAGGGTCTTGAGGCGCTGAAACTGGCGCTCGGCCTGATCGAAAGACTGCACCGAAGCGCGCACGGCCTCTTCGGCTGAAGCCAGGTTGTCGCGGATGGCGGTGTCATCCAGCCGCACCAAGAGGTCCCCAGCGCGCACGCTGTCGCCGTTGTCCTTCAATACCTGCAGCACCACGGCCGACACCTCGGCGCGCAGGTCAGCGCGGCGCTCGGGCTGGACCGTGCCCGTGATCGACGGGCCCGACGCCAGACCGCCGCTTTGCAGCGTGACCAGATCTTCGGCGGCGATCAGCAAAGGCTGGCTCGCGGCTGTGGCAGCGCCAGGCGCCGTCTTGTTGCAGGCGCACAGCAGCAAGGCCACTGCAAGAGGGAAAAGTCGGAGAGATAGTTGATTCATCATTGCCTGTTTTTTAACACCCTGTTGCCGCGAATATAACGGCACTGCGACCCGATTGCACAGATGATGCGACCAACTGCATTGCCACGCGACAGAGCGGGACATTAACCATGATCTGTCATTGCGGGCCCGGGCCTCGGATTTGTCATTGCGGGCTCCGACCCGCAATCCAGGATTCGCATGGCACTGGATGCCGGATCAGGTCCGGCATGACAATAAATGTCTATTTCAGCAGCGTCGTCTCAAAAAACTGAACACTCGAATAAAAGTAGTAATCGGCGTTGACCTTGCGCGCAAAGCCATGGCCTTCGTTGTCGGCCAGCAGGTACCAGACCGGCACGCCGTTCTTGCGCACCGCTGCCACCATCTGCTCGGCTTCGGTGTAGGGCACACGCGGGTCGTTCTTGCCCTGCACCACAAACAGTGGCACCTTGATCTGGCTCGCGTTGTTGAGCGGCGCCATTTTTTCCATGAAGGCGCGCATCGCCGGGTCACGCTCGTCACCATACTCGACCCGGCGCAAGTCACGCCGGTAGCTCTCGGTGTTGTTGAGGAAGGTAACAAAGTGGCTGATGCCCACCACGTCAATCGCGCCGCGCAGCAAGGCGCTGTAGTCCACCGCCGTGGCCAGGCTCATGTAGCCACCGTAACTGCCGCCGCTGACCACCACGCGGCTGGCGTCGAGCCGAGGGTGCTGTCCCAGCCAGGTCAGAAAAGCGCCGCCGTCCTTGACCGAGTCCTTGCGCTTGAAGCCATTGTCCAGGTCCATGAAGCTCTTGCCGTAACCCGCCGAACCACGCACATTGGGCA